>JBAXOQ010000319.1:0-5055 GCA_037133175.1 Actinomycetes bacterium | reverse complement strand
ATGAAACCCCAGGTCACAACCCGATTCCACTGACTACTTGAGGAGGTCTGAGCCTCGTGTCAGGGAGAATGCTTGCGGAAACGAACGCTATGGTTGTTGGGTGGCTGATGTAATCTCAAACGCGGGGCTTGACTACGACGCACCTCCCGTCACCGAGGCCGTCCTCGGTTTTGAGTTCGAAGCCATTCAGGAATTGGACCCATGGCATTTTGTCAACATTCACAGCATTTGGGCCGCCAAGTACCCACGACATTCAGTCCAGATTCCTGTTCCCCCTTCGGGTTTCGAAGGGGGAACAGGGTTTGATCCGATCACTCAGCAGCGGTATTGGTTCGAGGGAGAATTGAGTGGCTTGCTGATCCAAATCCAATCAGATCGCCTAATTCTCAATTGGCGCGCTCTCGACAACGGCACTGCGTATCCGCGCTATTCAGTGCTAAGAGGGGAATTTCTGGGTCTGTGGGATGATTTTGAGAGCTACCTGCAGCGAAGCGGTCTCGGCCTTCCCGATGTGCGATTTGTTGAGTTCACGTACGTAAACCACATCCCCAGCGGCGCTCCGTTGGCGCAGATGCTCAAGGTGTTGCGAGATGAACCCCCGTCGCTACCGGGCGCATTTGGACCGCTAGCGATCCAGATGAAACGGGTCATCCACGGAGATCCAGGCGTTAGTGCGGCAGGTGATTTGCTCATCATGGCAAGCACCGACGGAGCAAAGCATCCCAGTAACATCACATTGGTCACACGGTTGAGTGCAGGGGATCCAGCGCTTGCAGTCGCGAGTATCCTGGACGAAGCGCACGAAACAGGCAGAAATGCGTTCACCGCAATAACCACAGACTTCGCGCAGGACGGCTGGGGCAAACGATCATGAGTACCCTTGTGGCTGGCAACTCGGTCTCTGCGCGAGCGGTTGACCCAGAGCAGGAAACTGCGAGCCTGAACTTGACTCGGGCGGTCGCGGTCAAGCAGCCCTTTGCTCTGCTCAACAAGCGCTACGTGGTGGACCGGTCGGGGCAGCCGATATCAAGGAACATGAGCGCTCAGAAACGTCCACTCTTCTCGCTTGAATTGAGCGGAGTGTCAACCGTCCACGAACATCCTGTGCCACCTCGAGTATGGTTGTTGGGCTTGGCTGAGCGCCAGATCGGCGTACTGGCCGAGACCACGGGGCTTTCTGTCACCGACGTCGCCAAGCAAAGGGCGATGCGTCTTCTTGACAGCCTTGTAGTCGCTGGCCAGCCACCGCCGCAAGTGACACGAAACCCGAGTGGAGCAGTCGAAACCAACTGGCTCGTTAACAGTGAGTTTGTTGTGCTCGCGGTTGAGAACACCGGAGAGTGGAGCATGTGGGCTGAGGGGGCGGAAGGGGAGGAGCTTTTCGCCTTCGAAGGCGAGTCCGGCGAACTCATGAGCGAGTCGGATTGCAGAGTGGCACGAGACGTGCTTGACAGGCTGGGACGATCGATTGAGATGTGGCATGGCTAGGTCCGTCTGATGCATCGACCACTTCCCGATACGGAATTGGTGATCCGGAGGTTTGACCCCGCTAACGAAAACTCAATCAAACAGATTGAAAGTCCTCAGGTACTGCTGGATGTAGGTATCAACAAAATCCGCATGTCTTCCGGTGCATTCATCTGGGCGTATGAAGCGGATCTTCCAGACCGACTCTGTTGTTCGGTCTACTGCGATGGGGTGCTTGCAGCCAATGGACACAGCAGGAGAGTTGTACTTGAGGATTCATCGTGGCTCATCGCGGCAGCTTCAGCATCTGCTGTCCGAAGTATTGGTAACCATAGAAATCAATCCCATAAGCCTATTGATGCCTTGGAAGACCCACTCGATCAGATGAATCCAGACAGGCACGCACGCGACGACGCACACGCACTCCTGACTGTTCCCGACGACCTGCCTAGCAAGGTAAAGACTCGACTATTCACAAATCTTGCCCGAGCCTTTGAAATCATTCCCTTCGATAGGGAATAAGGGTTCACTAAGTCCGCCGATGGCGCAGCAGTATGCAGGCCCGCGCGACCAGTTAATCATGGAACGGTGAAGATTCGTGGAATGCCCTTCTCGCAGATATCGATCCTGGGGGTAGTGGCAGGAAGCGTTCACGGAAACCCGTTTTCGCGTTCATCGGCCTATTCGGAAGCCCCGTTTTTACTGGCCTAAGTCAATTTTCAGCGTGCCCCAAAGGCCCGGGGCAACGGTGATAACCGTGTTGGTAAATACCCGGCTGGTTGGTACTTAGGTGATGCTACCGGCATTGCGCTGGCGGGTGGCCGTCGAGGCGACCGGGAAAGGCGTTGCTCAGCAAGTTGATCTCTTTTTGCGGGCGAAAAGTGCGATCATGGCACGACGAATAGCCCCTTGAAGGGGCTATTGGCTTGCAGTATGGGAGTTAGCCGGTACCGTCGAGCGCATTTGGTTGGCCGAGCCGTTTGGCAACAAATGCGAGCGCCAATGCGTTGTTGGCGACCATGAAGCCGAGCACATAAAGCAGCTGGCCGAGCGCTCCGTAAGCGGGCATTGTCGGCATATAGCGCTTCATCTTCGCGTGGATGGATTCCGATGAGTTTCTGCGCCCGTACAAGAACCCGAACTGTGGGGAACCCACCGGGTAGAGGCGGGCGAGGTCGGCGCGCGACTGTCCTTGGATGTCATCGCGAGCAGCCTTGTCGAGTCGGATCAGCGCCTCGAAGTTGCCATGACGGCAAGTGATTCTGACGACGAGGTAGTAGCGATATGTTCCGCTCTTTCTGTTTCGACGTTCTTTGAATCCGTGTGCGATTACTGGCGCCAACTGCAGATTTCCCTCGGCATCGATCACTTCTTGATTCGGGACGGAGCCGACCAGGTGCAACGCGTGAGCGCAGGGTTGACCGTTTCGTCGTTTGTGGTGGATGTTCCTAATCTTGATCTTTCGTTCGACTCGGTCCTCCCCCATGCGACCCTCAGTCTTGCGATTGGGATTGCTCTTGGCAGTCGGGTGGTTCACTGTCACGACTCCAATACCCAGAAGGCGTGCGATATGAGGTCCCCGAAACGCGCTGTCTGACATGTTGCCACGCAGCCCGGGCGCGCGCTGCTTGAGTTCGCGGACGAGTTCCTCGCTGGCCGCCGCCTCGTCGCCCTGCTGTTTGCCCTTCTTCGGTCGGACGTGGGCGAACGATAGCAGGAGTTGTTCGTTGTACTCATCCGTGATCGTTTCCACGAGTGAGAACTTGGTGCCGTAGCTGCCCACCGACTTGCCGGATTTCGAGTGCCATCCCGATGCCGGATCGACTCGCCCACCATCTTCCCTATTCCGTTTCGAGGGTGCGTCGTAGACGGTCCCGTCCAAAGTCACCCATTGGCGCGTGTCAGGTGCCGAGTAGTCCAGTCGTTGTTCGGGGTCAAAGTAGCCGAGTTTGCGTGCTTCACTTAGCGCATATTCTTTGGCGACGTCCTTTGCGCGGTCGCGATAGGGGGCCCAGGCTTTGCTCTTCCATTTCTTGTTGAACAGGTTCAGGTTGTTGCGGGTCGGCATCTTGTCGTTGGCCGACCGATACTCGGCGGGGCGGTATCTGTCCGCGAGCGCACTGATGAACATCCACATGACGGGGTCGCCAAAGAAGGACACCGCCGCGCGCTGTGAACCGACCTGTGTCGTGGTTGTCACCATTAGGAACAGAACCCACGTTGGCTGATCCGTTGGCCGCCCTCTTTTTGCGATCACCGGTCGTTCACTTCCAGGCAGTTGTTCGACAAGAAGCCAGAAACCCGGGTCGGCGAGAATGGCGCGGACGCGCTGGAAGACTGACGACCGTTCGACCTCCTCGGCCGTTCGGGGCCGATGCATACCGAACGTCCCATCGGGGCGCAGACTCACCAGACTGGCCCTGCGGCCCGTCTTCTTCACCTTGATTTCCGGATAGCCGTTTGCCGCCGGGAGCATTGTGTACGCGGGCAGGAGCGTCGGGGCACTCATTGGTCTTCACCGATCGGACCGGGCACGGCATGCAAGGTCTTCCAGTCGTAGCCAACGATCCGAGCCACGGTGTCGAGCTTGTTGATCCCTAATCGGGCCGCGACGGCTTCGAGACTCCCCGTCTCTTCAAAGATCCTTTGAGCGACGTATTCACCAATACTGGCGACTCTCAGGACACCATTCTTCTTGAGACCGGCACGTTCGATGACCTTCGTCAAAGTCGTCGATGTGGCCGCAGATCGGCGAGCGAAGTCGTCCCCGTTGCCGGGCCGGGGTTCGTACGCAACGAATCGGTTCTGCCAGTCCTTCGGATGCTTGACCGAGAGGTAGCTAATGCGCGCCGACAGTTTCTCGAAACACCAAGAATCGTCGATTGGCAGCCAGCGCTCTTCGTACCGCGTGCCACCGCCGTGGGCGCGGACCAGCATGTCCATCAAGAACACGTCCGCGCAGGTGATGGAGCCCACTTCGCCCGGGGCCGCTCCCAGAAGCGCTAGCGCGAGTGCGGACGGCGACTTCGTCTCGCGAAACTCGAATTCGGAAGCTTGCTTGAGCCGCTTTATCTTCTTTTCGTCGAATGCGGCGACGTGTCGGGCATTGTGCTTCGCGGTTGGCAGCATCGTTGCCGGGTTGGCGTCGGTGATGCCGATTCGGAATGCTGTATAGAAGAACGACGTGGCAACGTTGCGCCGCAGTCGCGTCATCGAGTAGGCCGCAGGGGCACTCGTGTATGCGTTGGCTGAGAACATCCACGAATTGAGTTCCGAGTTGGTCAGGTCGCACACCAGGGCAAGTGACCGGGCTTCCGCGAACTTCCGCAGTGTGTTGAGCACTTTGCAGTTTGTGTCGACGGTCGACCCGGCAATGTTGCCCACAACGGTGGCCTGGCGACGCCACTCGACCGCGACTTCATCGATTGCATCGGCAACCGGATAGGCGCCCGGCATCGGGATCTCTTCGCGCAGCACGAACGCATCGTCCGGACGCAGAATCCGACCGCTCGACGGCCCGCGTGACCGGAACGCGCTCATTTCTGTGCCCCGGTCTGGATTGTCGGGATTGGCCGTTGTGCGAGATGG
>JBAXOQ010000318.1:0-5079 GCA_037133175.1 Actinomycetes bacterium | reverse complement strand
ATGCTCGCGCTCGCCGCTTGCAGCTCCTCGACGTCGTCGAACAACACCTCGAAGCCAACGAGCAATACCGCTCTGACTACCTCAACCAGCGCCGCGGGCGCGCCGACAAAATTTGTTGCGGACATCTGGGGCGATAACTGGTTTGCTCTATACGTCAACGGCAACCTTGTGGGTGAAGATTCAGTTCCGATTACAACGCAGCGCTCTTTCAACAAGGAGCGCATCACATTCACCGCCACCTACCCACTTACTGTTGCGGTCCTCGCCAAGGATTACATCCAAGACGCCTCGGGCCTCGAGTACATCGGCACCCCACAGCAACAGATTGGCGACGGAGGACTAATCGCGCAGATTAGCGACGAAGCCACCGGGCGAGTCGTTGCCGCCACGAACGCGAAATGGAGGACTCTCGTAGTTCAGCGCGCGCCGCTCAACCCATCGTGTGTGACATCCGCGAATCCGATCACCGATTGCGAGCACGAGTCGATAGCGACGCCGGCCGAATGGGCGGCACCGTCCTTCAACGACGCGTCCTGGCCGAACGTCACCGTATTTACAGCTGAGCAGGTCGGAGCCCACGGCGATTACACGATGGTGACATGGGACCATTCGGCTTCGTTGATCTGGGGGAGCGATCTAAAGATGGACAATGTCTTGCTCATGCGCGCCCCCACGATCGCTCGCCCGTAGTGCTGAGTCGCTCCCATTGAAAGGGCACCGACTGCTGTGGGGTAAGCCCCTGCTCCGTCACCGGGATGGAACATGTGCTCGGGTACAGAGGCAACGTCAGGTATCAGGTGCTATTCGATGGACTGGTTCTGCATACGTCTTTGATTCCCAAAGCTCGCTGCTCGGGAGACGAGCAGTCCTCCGGCGAGGAGCAGCAGACCGGCAGCCGCGAGTAACGCAGTGCTGGAACCGGTAGCGGGGAGTGTTGGTTTCGAGGCGGTTGTGATCTGTGGGGGCTGGGTGACAGAAGGCGGAGTCGGGGAGACGGCCTCGGCCAAGACTCCTCGAACTGCGTCGTAGGCAGGTTTGGGAGCGAAGGCATTGTCGAACAGCAAGGGACGCGTCGGGGTGGCGAAGAGCCCGACGGAATCGAGCCAAGTTGAACCGTCTGTGAGTCCCCAAAGGGTTACTTCGACGCAACCATCAACCATCAGACACGCGCTCACGACTCGTGCGTACTCCGAAGCCTGTGACATGAGGGCGCCGGGATCAGTTGGGGCGACGGGGATGTCTAGTTCGGTGACTGCGACCTTGAGGCCGAGCGCAGCGAAGTCGCGCATCTGCGACGCGAACTTATCCGTGTCAAGCACCGCGCCCGGCAGGCGGTGCATCTGAAGTCCGACACCATTGATAGGGACTCCCGCGTTGACGAGGTCAGAGACAAGCGCCACTAGGGCCTCATGCTTGCCCGGCACCCAGTCGGTTCCGTACTCGTTCAGCCAGAGCTCAGCGCCAGGGTCGAGACTGTGAGCAAGCCGAAACGCATCGGCGATCCACTCAGGGCCGAGGCTCCAGAAGACGCTGGTGGATTGACCTGTGCCCACACTGGCCAAGGGTTCGTTCACCACATCCCATCGATGGATCTTGCCCGCAAAGTGGTTCATCGTGGCTGTGATGTGGTTCTCGACGACAGTCTTCAGCGCGACGGGATCCGTGATGCTCTTTACCCAAGCCACCGTATAGGCGTCCTGTGCCCAAACAAGGTTGTGTCCCCTGATGGTCATGTCGTGATCATCGGCGAAGCGCACGATCTCGTCGGCGCCGGAGAAATCCCAAGTGCCATTGTTCGGTTGGGTGGCATACCACTTGAGTGCGTTCTCAGGTGTTATTGAATTGAACTCACGGGCGAGCACCGTTGCGTAGGCAGGGTCTGTGATCTCGTATGGCTCCGCTGTTGAACCAATGCGGATGCCCGCGAGATCTGCGAGTTGTCGCAGGGTGCATGTTGCCGGTGTGGACGGGTCGCAGGTGGGCAGAGCGGCTGCGCCATCTATCCGCACGAGGAACAGTGGAATGGCGGCGAGCAGGAAGATGGCCAGACTTGCCGAGCGTTGCCATGATGCTCGCTGAGCATGCAGTGCCATGAACATATCTCTCCCTGTCGTCGAAGGGAATGAGTATGGCACAGGTGACTCCGGCGCTACGTCAATGCGATGAACGTTGTCTCTAGGGCGAAGCTGCAATAGGGACACGCTCCTGGCGTGTGGCATTGCCTACAACGCTTCGGAGAGATCGGAAGCGCATCGAAGCGCGGAGTCAATCGGGTCTCGCTGAAGACACTCACGAACGATCATCTGCAATTACGTATGCACGCAACAGCGCCCCGACCATTTGGTCGGGGCGCTGTCGCACAAGGGTATAGAGGTGGAGGTGGCGGGTGTGAGGGATCAGCCCTTAAAGGTTTCACACGGATCGGCTGAAGTTTTCACACAGTTGTGTGTTCGAGCGTCGGGTGCGCGTTCGGGGTGTACTCCCAAATGCCGTTGCACTCCTGGTGGTGTTGGAAGGTTTCGTTGCTTGGGCGCCTCTTAGACAGCTCGGCCGCTGAACGCAACGAGACGATCCAACGCCGATGCGTTCGGTGCCACCGGCTTTTCGTCGGCAAAGGTGTCGCCATCGCGCATTGCCGGAGTAATTGCCTGGCGGGCGAAGGCGTCGACGTCGGCCACTACGTCGCCGGGTGGGTTCCACGCTTGCGACGTGGATGTGGCGAGATCCCAGCCATGGATCAAGCCGTCAAACGCCACAAGTCGAGCGAATACCGCCCCTGGCATCGGCCCAGCTGGCGTCTCGATGGTGCGCTCAAGCGCACCGTCACTCTGCACGGCACCGAGGAGAGCATCCATTGACACCTGGAAGCGCTCGCCCAGACCACGGCCGTCGACAGCGTCGGCGCTCGGAGGAGCTTCGCCTCTGAACGCTGGCGCAAACCCCGATGCAAGACCCGTCATGTGCTCGAGTACGTCAGAGACACTGAACGACGCGCACGGCGACGGCCCATCGAGTTGCTCCGGCGTGATTGCTGCACCCACCTGCTTCAGCATCGGAATGATGACTGCCAACTGCTCATTGCCTTCCATGTGACCTCCTTGGTCGTTGCGGTGATTGTTCATCGTTCGCTCGGTGCCGACTCAGCCGGCCATCGTGGTGATCATGTGCTGGATCACTTCGGCGTGCTCGACCTGTGGGCTGAACAGAATTACCTCGGCATCCCGTTCGACTCGCACGCTGTGTCCGGGCGGCCAGTAGAACAAGTCATTCTCGACGCAGGTCTCCTCCCGCCCGTTGGTGTAACTGATTACGACTGCACCCGAGATCATGTATCCCCAGTGTGGTGCCTGACAAGCGTCGTCGTCGAGACCCTTCAACAACGGGGCAATATCGGTGCCGGCACCGAGGGAGAAGTACTCGGCAGCGAGGGCACCGTAATCGGATGCCTCGCCGAAGTTGATCGCCTGGCGAGCAATCGCTCCAGGAATGTCGATCTTGATGGGAATGTCGGTCTTGGTGATACGCACTGCTCCACGCTCCTTGGGTCGGATGTTCGTCGTTGGTGACAATGCTCATCCAATACCAAGCCGCGCAGAACGTCTAGTTCCAATACTGAACCGAGCTCAACCGAACCGTGGTAGAACTTATTGATGAACACGTACGGGCAGTACTGCCCTATCTCGCGATCTGCCGAGCTTCTCGGCGACCGTTGGACGATCCACATCATCCGCGACCTACTCACCGGCGCTTCGCGGTTCAACGAACTGATCAGTGGCAACCCAGGGCTATCTCGAGCGTTGCTCAGCCGGCGGCTCCGGCAACTAAAGGGGGCCAACGTGATCGAGCAGGAGCCCGACGGCAGCTATCACCTCACGTCGGCAGGACGCGACCTTGAGCCGGTGGTGTTCGGTCTCGCAACCTGGGGCGCACGGTGGACCTTCGGTGAACCCGAACCCGAAGAACTCGACCCAGACCTGCTGTTGTGGTGGCTACACCGCCGACTGGATCCGAGCAAGGTTCCTGGGCCGCGTTTTACGATCGCCGTCACCTTCACTGATCACCCCAAGCGCTATTGGATAGTCGTCGACACCGGCGCATCGTTGTGTCTCGCTGACCCACGGTTCGACATCGATGTCATGTTGCGCACCGATCGTCGCACGCTGTACCGAACGTACCTCGGGCATGTCCCGCTTGCCGACGCCTACCGCGCAGGTCAGATCGAGCTCATCGGATCCAAGTCAGCGGTTCGATCGTTCCTTAATGCCTTCCAGCAATCGCCCGTGGCTGAGATCGTCGCCGCTGAGTCGCCCGAATAAACGGGCCGCGCTCCATCAAGCCCGCGAGGTCGATACGGCCGCGCGATAGTTCGTTCGAGGCCGGAGGATCACCTACGCCACGGTCCAGGGCGGGGCGACCATCATCACGATCCATAGCTAGCGCACCAGGCGTTGGACGATAGCCAATCATGTCATGGAACTCAGCCACGCAACCATGAACGCGATGGAGATCGGTCAGTCCAGGTGAGGTTGAAGGCCGTATCGGGACAGGATGTGTGTGCTCGCAGGTTCTTCGTTCGGTTCTCAGGGATCGGCGACGATTGACTGGTGGGGAAGGTATTGTTCGCGGTGCCGGCGTTGATGTCGGTGCCGGTGCAGGTGTCGTGCCGGATTGGAGAAGAGGTGATCATGGGCGCGCTGAAGGTGCTGGTGTCGACAACGCCGGGGGTGGGTCACATCCTGCCCCTAGTCCCGCTGGTGCTCGAGATGCGCGCGCAAGGCCACGAGGTACGATGGGTCGGCGGAAGCGGAGTGATCGACGGCGTCGACGGTGCGCAGGACCACCCGCAGGAAGCGGGCGAGATCGTCGAGCTCGGGCTCGGTGAGCGCCTGGGTGACCAGCGCCTCGTGCCGGTTGAAGGCCGGCATGATGTCGTCGACCACCTTCTTGCCCTTCGCGGTGAGCGACACCATGACGCGTCGACCGTCGTCGCGATCGCTGCGGCGCTTCAGCAGCTGGCGACCTTCCAGCGTCTTCATCACGCCCGTGAGCGTCGCTGCCGTGACGCCCGCTTCGTTGGCC
>JBAXOQ010000317.1:0-5080 GCA_037133175.1 Actinomycetes bacterium | reverse complement strand
GCTGAGCGTCTGCCTCCGCGGTGTCGACGATTTCTTTCGCAGCCCGGATACAGGACGCAAGGTCGGCCAGTTTGGAAGGCACCGAAAGAATCTCCTGGCGCCGCTGGCGTGCCTGGTCGTCCCGCGCCAGCGCCCGGGCCCGCCCGACGTGCCCCTGTGCCGCCTTTGATGCGAACAGCGCGGTCGCCGGGTCGATGCCCTCCGACTCTGTCAGGTAGCGGGCAACCTCGTCGGGGTTGGGTGTCCGAAGCATCACCTGGCGACAGCGGGAGCGAATCGTTGGCAGCACATCCTCCACGCTCGGGGTACACAGCACCCAAACCGCCCTCGGCGGGGGTTCCTCAATTGCCTTGAGCAGCACATTGTTCGCTGTCTCGGTGAGGCGGTCGGCGTCTTCCACCACCATGACGTGCCAGCGGGACCGGGCCGGGGCCACCGAGGCTCTGGACACCAGAGCCCGCGCATCGGCGGTCTTGTAGCTCACACCCTCGGGTCGGACAATTTCGACGTCCGGGTGCGTGCCCGCCCGCACTCCAATGCAATCGTGGCATTCGCCGCAGCCCTGCTGTTGGCACACCAGCGCTGCAGCGAATGCCGTCGCAGCGCTTGACCGTCCGCTGCCCGGAGGACCGGTGAACAGCCAGGCATGGGTCATGGCGGATCCAGGTGGTTCCAACGCCGCATCCTGCACTGCGGCGCGGAGCTCGGAGACGACCTCGCTCTGGCCAACCAGTGCGTCCCATACGGCCATCAAATCACCCATTGTTCTGCTCGTGACGCATCAACAGGGAGTCTATGTAGTCGCCAATCTGGGCGGCGATCTGCCGTCTGCCCCCCGCGGCGTCGATCACCAGGTACCGGTCCGGATCCGCGTCCGCCCGGTCCAGGAACGCCCTCCTGACTTGGTCGTGGAACTGTGCGGGCTCGGATTCCATCCGGTCCAGTGGGGTCTGACCGCGTCCGGCGCGGACGAGTCCCAGCGATGGATCGACGTCCAGCACAACGGTCGCGTCGGGCAGCAGCCCATCGGTCGCCCAAGCACTGAGCTCAGCTATCCGCCGCACCCCCAGACCCCGTCCCAGGCCCTGGTAGGCCACCGAGGAATCGGTGTAGCGATCGCAAATCACAACCGCGCCTCGGGACATCGCGGGTCTGATCAGTCGCGCAACGTGCTCGGCCCGGGCGGCGGCAAACAGCAGCGCCTCCGCGCGCGGGTCCAGCCCAGCACTGCGGGTGTCCAGTAGCAGGGAACGGATCGCCTCCGCCGTCGGAACTCCCCCCGGTTCGCGAGTGACGACGACGTCTCGTCCCTGGTCCTGCAGCCGCGTTGCCAACTGTTGCACCTGCGTCGACTTGCCTGCACCTTCGCCACCTTCGAACACCACGAACAACCCGCGCCCCGCCATGTACCCCACCGTTTCACAACAACTTCTCCATGACCACCCTCGCCTCCCCCGCGTTGAGTGGGCAGTTGTCGGCGACGCACGTGGGCAGTGATGGGGCGCCGGAGGGTCGTCGTGCCCGATGATGAGTGCGGACTATCCGGTGGGTGCCTTCTTGGCGGCGGGTCGCTTGGCCGGCGCCTTCTTGGCGACCGTCTTCTTGGCGACCGTCTTCCTGGCGACCGCCTTCTTCGCAGGGGCTTTGCGGGCAGTCGCCTTCTTCACTGGCGGACCTGCCGCCCGGCGATCGGCCAACAGCTCGGCAGCACGCTCAAGGGTGATCGTCTGTGGGTCATCCGAGCGGCGCAACGACGCATTGGTGGTGCCGTCGGTGACGTACGGCCCGAACCGCCCATCCTTCAGCATGATCATCGTTTTGGTCGCCGGATCCTCTCCGACCTCCGTTCCCGGGTCGGCCTGCCCTCGTCCACGTCGCTGCTTGGGTTGAGCCAGAATCTCCACGGCCTCCGGCAGAGTGACGGTGAAAAGGGTGGGCTCGTCGGGCAGCGACCGAGACTCCTTGCCGTGGGTGATGTACGGACCATAGCGGCCGTTGCGGGCCTCGATCGGCTCCTGATCATCAGGATGCAGCCCGACAATCCTGGGCAGCGTCAGCAGCTTGAGGGCATCCTCGAGGGTGATCCCTTCCAGACTCATGTCCGTGAACAGGCTGGCAGTGCGGGGCTTGGGTTTGGCCTTGGCCCGCTTCCTAGGCTTGTCTGGATCCACCGGGGCTTCGGGTTCGTCCGGCAAAACCTCGGTCACATAGGGTCCGTAACGCCCTGACTTGGCGATGATCATATTCCCTGTCTCTGGATCCTCCCCCAAATCACGGTCCGCAGACGGCGCCTCCATCAACTCCTGCGCCCGCTGGGCCGTGAGTTCATCGGGGGCTAGATCAGCGGGAACGTTGGCCCGCTGACCGTTCAGATCCAGGTACGGACCGTACCGTCCCACCCGCAACACGCAGTCAGAATCCTTGATCGGGAAGGACGAGATCCCGCGCGCGTCGATCTCGCCCAGCCCATTGACAAGCTTCTGAAGGCCTGGGAAATCGATGCCACCAGCGTCGGTGCCGCCAAAATAGAACCGCCGCAGCACCTCGACCCGTGCGACATCACCAGCGGCAACGGTGTCCAGGGTCTCTTCCATGGTCGCGGTGAAGTCGTAGTCCACCAGAGCAGTGAAGTGCTCCTCCAGCAGGCGGACGACTGCGAATCCGAGCCAAGTCGGCACCAATGCGGTGCCGCGTTTGTTCACATAACCGCGATCCACCAACGTCCCCATGATGGCGGCATACGTGCTCGGGCGTCCGATGCCCCGCTCTTCAAGCTGCTTGACAAGCGAGGCCTCTGTGTAGCGTGCAGGCGCTTTGGTGACATGTCCATCTGCGGACAGCTCAAGCAGGTCCGCGACATCACCCTCGGCCAGCAGCGGGAGCTTCGTCTCCTTCTTCCCGTCCCTGCCGTCCTCCTCGTCGCTTCCCTCTTCGTACGCTGCCAAGAATCCGGGGAACGTCACCACCGTGCCGCTGGCCGAGAACTCGACGGTGCGTCCGTCGCGAGCGTCAGCGCGCAGCTTGATAGTGGTCGTCGCGACCTTGGCATCAGCCATCTGGGACGCGATGGTCCGCTTCCAGATCAGGTCGTACAGGACGAACTCGTCACCGTGCAACTCCCCAGCCACCTCGGCCGGAGTGCGAAACACATCTCCGGCTGGCCGGATCGCTTCGTGTGCCTCTTGGGCGTTCTTGACCTTGCGCTCGTAGCGCCGCGGCGCCGCGGCAACGTGGTCAGCTCCGTAAAGGTCGGCCGCCTGCTCCCGCGCAGCACGAAGCGCGGAATCGGACAGCGTGGTCGAGTCGGTACGCATGTAGGTGATGTAGCCCCGCTCATACAGACCTTGAGCCACTCGCATGGCGCGCTGGGCATTCCAGCGCAGTTTGCGCCCGGCCTCCTGCTGCAGCGTCGACGTCATGAACGGTGCAGCCGGCCGCCGAGTCGACGGTTTGCGCTCAACCGAGGCCACCAGCAGACTCGCGCCCTCAAGCGCGGCAGCCAACGCCACCGCGTTGGCCTCGTCCAGGCACACCGCCTGCTGGTTCTTCAACTGCCCGTCATCGCCGAAGTCCGAACCGTTGGCGACGCGCCGGCCATCAATCGAGGTCAGCCGCGCCCGGAATCTGCCCGGATCGACCAAGGCCTCAAGTCCCCAGTAGTCGGCGGCTGTGAAGGCGATCCGCTCTCGCTCGCGATCGCCCACCAGCCGCAGCGCAACCGACTGAACACGGCCCGCCGACAGACCCTGCATGATTTTGCGCCACAGCACCGGTGAGACCTCATAGCCGTAAAGCCGGTCAAGCACGCGCCGCGTCTCCTGGGCGTCCACCAAGCTACGGTCCAAGTCACGGGTCTCACGGGCAGCACGTTGAATCGCCTCTTTGGTGATCTCATGGAACACCATCCGCTTGACCGGAACCTTCGGTTTGAGGACCTCAAGCAGGTGCCAGGCGATCGCCTCACCCTCTCGGTCCTCGTCTGTGGCCAGCAGGAGTTCGTCTGCCTGCGCCAGTTTGGCTTTCAACTCGGCGACTTTCGAGCGCTTGCTCGGGTGGACCACGTAAATCGGGGTGAAGTCGTTCTCAATGTCGACGGCCAGGTTGGACCAGGGCAGGGCCTTGTACCGGTCCGGGATCTCAGCCGCACCGTGGGGCAAATCACGAATGTGTCCGACGCTCGAATCAACAACGTAGCCCGGTCCGAGGTAGCCCGCGATCGTCTTGGCTTTTGCCGGTGATTCGACGATTACCAACCGCCGCAGCGCGCCGGAACCGCCGCCAGCAGTTCTTGCTTTTGTTGCCACCGAGACACTCCCTCCCCGTCATTTCTCTCTTCGTCGCCGAGCAGGAGTACCTGCTCGATCATTCCCCCAAGGGCGTCGCCGAGGGTCTGCCTTCTTGTCTCAATGAGAACACGGGCCAACTCGCAGCCAAGAACCCTGTTGCCTTCGCAGCTCGGAACCCCGGTTGCCTTTGCACCCGAAAAGCCGCTTTCCCAACCTGGTTTCGGGCGGGTAGGCGGCTTATCGGGTGCAAAGGCGACCAAACGCGAGGTCCTCGCTAGCTTCCGGATGCTCCCGGGGACTGAGCCGACGCGACAGCGCCTTCCGAAGCCCCACCATCAGCAGGTCCCGAGGGCGTACTGCCAGGACTTGACGCGAGATGGATGTCGTCCTCGGATACCACCGTCGGGCGACGCTTGGTGATCACCACGGATGTCACAATGATGACGACTGCGACGACGGCGATTGCCATGCGGAGCAGATTCTGCTGGTTCAGGAACATCGCCACGACGGCTGGGGCAATCAGCAGCGAGACCAGGTTCATCACCTTGATCAACGGGTTGATCGACGGGCCAGCAGTGTCCTTGAACGGATCGCCGACGGTGTCACCGATGACGGTGGCTTCAAACGCAGGCGAGCCCTTTCCGCCGTATTGGCCGTCCTCGACGGACTTCTTGGCGTTGTCCCATGCCCCACCTGAGTTGGACAGGAACACCGCCATCAGCAGCCCAGTGGCGATGGTCCCGACAAGGTAGCAGCCGAGAGCGCCGACACCGAGAGCG
Organism: Actinomycetes bacterium; assembly: GCA_037133175.1. GTDB lineage: Bacteria > Actinomycetota > Actinomycetes > S36-B12 > UBA10799 > ELA509. The sequence goes on along the minus strand of JBAXOQ010000317.1, from coordinate 15 downwards.
AAACCGACCGCGACC
>JBAXOQ010000316.1:0-5092 GCA_037133175.1 Actinomycetes bacterium | reverse complement strand
CGACACCCTCCCGGTGCGGCAGGTCATCGCCCTTCGGGCAGTACAGGGCGAGCAGCACCTCGTCGGCCTCCACCCGCGTACCCGTCGAGGCCACATACTCCGCCACCTCCTCGATGCTCTCGGGGACGTCCAGGCGCATCGACACGATCACCTGGCCCTTGCCTAGGTACACGGCGACAAGGGACTGCGACGGATGGAACCCGACCAGGGCGGGCAGGGCAGCAGCGAACGCCCCCGGCGAGCGAAGCATCACCTTCGAACTTGCGGACAGAACTGACATGCGGAACTCCATTCGATTGGCCCGGACACATCCGGGTATGACGAAGGCCCCGTCCATCAGGGACAGGGCCAGCGTTACGGCCTCTCGTAGCCGCTCTGGGCTAGGTCTTCAAGGCCACGAATCCGGACACAGTGATCCGAACACCTCCATTATCCCACGAAAAGGCGTTGCAGCGCAACAGGTTTCGCGCTGCATCGCAGTGAACACGGTGTTCCGTCCACTGTGTACTTGGTGTCGGCCCTTCTCCCGCGCCCTCCTACGCTTCGCGGTCGACGAGCGCGGGCACACGACGGCGCGGCCGCAGTTGCGGGTCACCGCCCTAGGCAGGGGCAACTGGGCGTGGCCGCTGCGCGGCAATGCCATGGGGGGCGCTGACGCCACCATCCACCGCCTTTCCCAAGACCCCGTACTCGCTGTAGGCCGGCAACCACGTTGCGTCGTGCCAGGCGCACGCTGCTGCTGATCGCCGAATCAGGGCGCTTTCCCATATAGGAACTCTCCCGTTGGGCTCAACCCTCGCCGTGACCGTTCGGCTCCGTTCGCACTCAACCATCCGTAAGTCAAGCGCGGAAGTCATACGGGTTGATGGTGGAGCACACGCAACGCCCGGGGTCGAGGCGACCTCGTGACTCCTGGGTGCGCTGGCACAATTCAGCCAGGAACTTCACCGCTTCGTCATGCCAGATGACCGCCTCCGTGTACCCATCGGGGAGGACTTCCCGGGCGACCTGGAAATACCCGGCGTCACGGACGAACGCCCGCCACTGCTCCTCCATCTGCAGCGGGATACCCCCGTCAAGGTACGCCGTGTAGTGCATGCGCTGGGTCAGCCCGGCTTCCGCATGTTTTGACATCCGCCGACGTGGCCTGTTGGTGACACCGGCTTTGATGAGCTGCCCATCCGTGACCGTGTAGAACCAGCCCTTCAGCTTCGGCCGGTATCCGCCGAGCTCCATGCAGTGCACGCACCAGGGGGTGATGTTCGTGGTCGCATGCTTGTATGAGATGCGGACCTGCGCCCCGCAGGTGTGCACGGTCAGCCACTTGGCGTGTGCCCCACCCGGGTACGGCTCCAAGGGGATGAACCCCCGGTTGACCATCCGTCCCCAGCGAATGTCGTCCGGGATGACTTTCCCGGCGCACACCCCGCACGGGTCAGAGTTCCGTGACAGCAGATGCCCCAGCCGGGGGCGTCCTGGGTGACCGCAGCGCAGGCACACACCCGCCCATGGAGTGTTGGCCCCCTGGTAGGGCACGGACGGGTTGAACCCGGCGTCAAGCATGAACTGGCGGGCGTTCTCCTCACCGGTCATGTTATAGGCCGGCCGGACGGCTCCCACCGGCCACATCTCCCCGGTCCGTTCCCACTGGGCGGCGTGGGAGTGGCAGCGTCCCTGGGAGCTGGTGGGCTTATCGCAGCCGTCGAACATGCACTCGGTGATGACCCCGTAGCGCCGGCTGGTCTTGCGTATCGTCTGCCGGTCTATGCACTCCCGACACACCCCCCGATGCCCGTCGATGGCTTCTGGCCGCAGCGGGAAGTCGACTATCGGTTTGAGCGTGCTGCATTTCGAGCAGGTCTTCTCGTCAGGACGAGCATCCTCACGGCTTCTCCTGCGAACGATGAGCGGGTCACCATAGTGCTTCACAGCGGTGTAATGCCGCTGGCAGTATCCCCGGCAATGCGCTGGTTCTGAACAGTCATCCACGAGACAGGGATGCTGCGCCCAGGCAACCCCGTCAGGGCTGCCGGTCTGCAGCAGGATACGCAGCTGCTGACCTTTACGAGCCTGGTTGTAATGCCCAGAGCACATGCCTTTGGCGACAACATGCTTCCCGCAGTCGGGGAAGGTGCAGTCCGCCATGGCCTCATTGGACCACTGGCCGCTGACATGATGCGCGGCTCACGTTGCTGTTCAGACCGGTCGGGTGCGGATGGTGAGCGGTGGTAATGAAGCTTAGAGCCCGTCGCGCCGGAACAGGCGAGTGTTGACATGGAGGCGGCTCATGTAGACGCGGACAGCATCCTTGCGTTCCTCAGTCTGGGGCTTGACTGCGCTCGGCAACGATAACGCGGAGTCAGGTACATTCGCGGACCTTTAGGACCTCGGCGTTGGTTACGCCACCCGCTGACATCCTTCAGGCCAGCCGGTCATCCCATTCCGGTAGCAACGGATTGGTCGTTCACCGCCTTCCCCTGATTGTGCCCTCGGCTGACGGGCAGCCCACTGAGCGAGGTCATCCCGTCACTTGATCCGTTGGGAGTCGGCTACGACGCCAACGCCCTTCGACCCTTGGCGACCTCGTCCAACAGCATGACCGGCTGCATCCATGGCTCATTGGTGTAGGCCTCTGCGAGGTGACTCGCCCAATCGTCCACGATCGTGAGGATGTCCTCGGCGATGCGAATGAAGAACCAATCTGGTTCGGGAACGGGAAAGATTCGGGTCCAGGTGAGGTGCGCCAGATGCTTGTTCATTACGGGCTTGATGGCACGGAGGCGTTCAGCAGCTTCGACCACAACTTCGGACCGTGGAGTCCACGCTGGTCCGAACTGCTCGATCCTCATGTCGTCAGTTCTGCTGGGTGCCTCGAGGAGGAACTCCACGAGAACACGGGCATGCAGCAGCGACGCCTCGAGGCACGCATTCTGCACAACGGGATCACCGTCCGGCTTGGCGCTCTTTCGTCGGCAGGCGACCGCCGAGTCGATGCACTGGCCGACCTCATAGGCAATGTGCGCGGTCGCGTCCATTCGTGCTTGGACGTCGTGGGAGAGGAGTTCGACCAGGATCTCGGTTGGCGTGAACACGACCAGCCCGCAGGCAAGCAGGCGTTCGCGTTTGGTTCCCCGCACGAACTGCCTCGTGTTCATGGTTACGAGGCCGTCCATGCGGTTCTTCAATGCGGACACGGCATGATGCAGGTCCACCTCATTGGCACCGAGGACTGCCTTAAGGCACGTTGCCTTCTGATCCACGCCATCGTCTAGGAGTTGATCGTTCGGGGCATCCAACTGGGAGACGTCGAGGGTGAATGCCGCGTCGACGATCGCGATGTGAGGGTTGGCCGCCAACAGCGAGTCAACGGCGTGCCGGTTCTGCGGTGTGGCGTTGCCCTGGTCGTAGTCCACGCCGCTGCAGATAGCCAGCTCCGCTAGTCCACGCGCACTGTCGCGGATCAACTTCGCGCACACGTCGTGCTGATCTTGGTCAGGGTTGGCGGCAGCAATCAGGACGCAGGTGTCTAGAAGAAGGCGTGGCCGCATGGGCCAACCGTATGCAGTTGCGGAGGCTAGGACGTGGGCTGGTGGGAGTCGCGGCAACGGATGACACATCCGGAACCGGCCACGTCGAGGCGGAGTGGGTTCGCGGGTGACCCAATGAGTGCCAGGTGGAGTTACTGGACGGACCCCCAGTTCCTTGTTGAGGATGGGCGCATGAGCCAAGCCGAGGCCCTCACGCGCATGATCGACGACCTACGCCGGATGAGGGACCAATGCGAGCCGAAGGCGAATACCAACCCGACCTACCTGCACTTCTCCGGTGCCATCTCGAACCTGAAATGGCTTATCGAGCGCTCGGGGGAGCTCAAATAGTTCGGCTCCATGCCGCCAGCTGCGCAATCCGCGACCAAGCCGCCTCCCGTTAGGCGGGATCCAGATCTGGGTTGGCGAGTTCCCACGCCACGATGGCGTTGACCGACAGGTCCGCGTCACTGCCGATCAGCACGGGGTGGACGAAGAACGGGCCTGGAGCTGAAAGGCGGCGAACTGGTCAGCGGTCACGAGTTGAGGTACCCAATCCGAACGCCCTCGATAGTGTGGATGCCATGGGACTGTTTCGCAAGAATCAGCCGAACGCCGAAGCGCCAGTTGAGGTTGTCTCGTTCGACCCCGAGCGAGCCCTCTCAGTGACGTGGGTGTCGAGATATCAGGACGAACTGACGCACGTCGCGCAGCGACAGGGATGGGGAGGCCTCGACGGCGAACCGAGTGCTCCGATTCCCGCATCTGTCGTGCCTGGGAAAGACTTCAAAGGGAGGGACGGGCTGACGGTCACGTCCCACGGCAAGGTGATCGGGTTCGTCAACAGGTCTCCGGAACAACTGATCGGCAATCGCACTTCGGCCCCCGCCTCGGTTGTGCTGCGTCGAGTTATGCCAGGGATCATCGCGAGCGTTTGCATCGCGCCCGCTGGCACCTAACCGAGAAGTGGGGGCCGACGCAGCAGGCGACCGGCGACCGGCTCGGGGCAAGTCACCAGATCCGTGCACTCGATCGACAGATGTCCGGCGCTTGCAAGCCCCGCCTGGTCACCGACGCGCCCCTCGCGTTGCATGTGGATGCCCTGTGCGACGATCTGCTGCTGGCGGTCACGGGCGCACGCCGTTGACCAAGGGCCTCCCGTTCGGTACCGCCCCCGCGCTCTCCGCGTGGCCGACGACGTCACGATCCCACAGCGTTGTTCAATGCAGCTTTCTGCAGCCGACCATGTTCCAGTAGTCGGAGCCAGGGATGTACGCCGCGATTGACTCCACGGTGCGGGGGCCGTTCCAGTTCTCGGAGTCATGCTCCTGCGCCCATACCGCGACGTATCCGCCGTTCCCCTTCCTGACGATTCCTGGGTTGCCGAAGGAGCATCGGTCGTAGCTTCCGAACTCGCCCTCTTCCCCGAAGGTCGCGCCGGTGGCCGTCTCGGCTTCCTGGACGCTCATTCCCACTCTCGCGCCGGCGACGTACCAGGGTTGCACCCGTGTGGCGGAGATCGTGCCACCGCATGTCTTCGCGCCTCGCGGCCTTGCGCGCTGGGT
>JBAXOQ010000315.1:0-5100 GCA_037133175.1 Actinomycetes bacterium | reverse complement strand
GAGTAGGCAACCGCCACGTCGAGCGCGCCCTGGGCAAGGCCGACTGCCTGCGCACCGATGCCGACCCGGGTGACATCCAGGGCCTTCATGGCGGTTACCCAGCCGGTTCCTTCCGCCCCGATCATGCGGTCAGCGGGCAGCCTCACATTGTCGAAGTACAGTTCACGGGTCGGAGAGCCCTTGATGCCGAGCTTGCGCTCCGGCGCACCCAGGCTGAAGCCGGGGTCATCGTCGTGCACCACAAACGCCGAGATGCCCTTGGGCCCAGCGGCCGGATCAGTGCTGGCGAGCACGGTGTAGTACTTCGAGATGCCGGCGTTGGTGATCCAACGCTTGACCCCGTTGAGCACCCACTCATCGCCATCGCGCACCGCCCGGCTCTTCATACTGGCGGCGTCGCTGCCAGCCTCCGGCTCGCTCAAGGCGTACGAGAACATCGCCTCACCGCTGGCCACCTCTGGCAGATAGCGGCGCTTGATCGCTTCATCTCCGCCCACCAGCAGCGGAGTCGTGCCGAGCTTGTTGACCGCCGGGATCAGCGAACTTGAACCACACACCCGGGCGACCTCCTCGACCACGATGCAGGCCGCCAACGCATCTCCGCCGGATCCCCCGTACTCCTCCGGAATGCTGATCGCATGGAAGCCAGAAGCGACCAAGGCGCGGTACACGTCCCAGGGGAACTCTCCGGTCTCGTCGATCTCGGCCGCCCGTGGCGCGATCTTGTCCAGCGCTAGTGCGCGGATTGCCGCCCGCAGTTCGGAATGCTCCTCGGACAGTTGGTACAGGTCAAAATCCGGATTCCCAGTCATGTGTCTTCGCCTCTGGTTGGTCGGCAGTTTCGCCGTGACGAGTATCGAACGAGTAAGAGCCTAACGCGCGAGCTCTAGACGTCTTCCCGCGTGGTGGCTGCGTTCGCGTCGACGTTCTCGTTGTTGGTGTAGGCCGAGATCACATCCGCGGGCCTGCCCATCATCTTGAGCTCGCCCTTCTCCATCCAGATAGCGTCGCTGCACATGTTCTGGACAGTCTCGAGGGCATGTGATACCAGCACCATGGTGTGAGCTTGATCCAAGAGTGAATGCATCTTGGCTGTTGCTTTGGCCTTGAAGGCCGCATCTCCGGCCGACAAAGCCTCATCCACCAGCAGAATGTCGGGCTCCATATGAACCGCGACCGCGAAAGCCAGGCGACCGAACATGCCAGCCGAATACGTCCGCACCGGCAACTCCAGGAAGTCGCCCAGCTCACTCCATTCGCCGATTTCCTCGAACTTATCCTCGATCTCGGCCCGGGTGTAACCAGCGGCTAAACCCCCGAGGATCACGTTCTCATGGCCGGTCAGCTCAGGATTGAAACCGATGCCCAACGCCAGCAAGGTGCTGACCCGACCGCGCACCTCGATCCGGCCCTGCGTCGGCGGCAGAATCCCGGCAATGGCGCGCACCAGGGTGGACTTGCCGGCACCGTTGTTGCCGACGATGCCCAGCACCCGGCTGCGCGGCAGATCGAAGCTCAGATCCCGAACGGCGACGATCTCGCGGACGAGTCGCTCGCCGCGGCCAGCACGCATCAGCGAGGACTTCAGGGTGGGTTTGCGTTCCATCGACACCCGGTAGGTGACCCATAGGTGCTGAACGCTGATCGCTGGCGGGGCGCTAGATTCGGACGGCAAAATCGCGCTCCCTCGATAGGAATACATACGCCCCCAGGAAGAAGAGCACGAAACTCCAAATGGCGGCGATCAGATAGGCCGAAGGTGCCGGCCAGGTTCCATTGACGATCGCGTTCGACCACGACGCCGTGATGGCGTACATCGGGTTGAGCCACTCCAACGATTTCAATTCGGCGGGCACTTGATTCGAAGTCCACAGCACCGGCGAGGCATACAACCACATGCGGCTGAAGAACGGGATAAAGCTGCGGGTGTCCCGGAAGAAGACCTGCAAGGTGGCCAGCAACATGGCAATCCCCGCGCACATGATCAGATACAGCGCGAAGATCGGTATCAGCGATATCAGCGCCCAATGCGGCGGAATCCGGTAGCCGATGAGGAATACCACCAGTACGATCATTGTCGGCCAGAACTCTGACAGCGCCAACCGAACCTCTGCCAACGGCAGCATCACCCGCGGAAAGGCCGTGTTGGTGATCATTCGGCCGGCCCCGACGACCGACTTGGCGCCGTGTGCCATCGCGTCCTGCAGAATCTGGAACAAGAAGATGCCGGAGAGTAGGAATATCAGGTAGTTCTCAACCCCGGCCCCCCGAGTCAGAATCAGCACCAACAGGTAATACGTCAGGGCCGTCAGCAGCGGGCTAAGAACAGTCCACGCACGCCCGAAAAGCGTGTCCATGTTCTCGGCACGCACCCTCGAGCGCGCCATCTCGTCCAGAAACTCCCGGCGGCGCCACAGTTCGCGCAGGTAGGGCTTGAGTCTGGGCAAGCCCGCCCGGTAGGGCTCATAGACGTGGTAGTTGCCGCGGAACTCGTCGTCGTCCACCGAGGACTGTTCGCTGACCACAGCATCAGCCATGCGAGACTCCTTCGATCGACAGACGCAGGCACCACTGAGTGGGCGCCGCGCCAATGATAATCAGACGGACCACCGAGCCTGTACTTCCTCGGGTAGGTGTCATCGGCCATCCATGCGACTGAGCGGCGACGAGTTCGATGAGGTCAGGAACCCTACACCCCAGCTCCAGTGCATTGTTGCGAGCGCCAGCGGCACCTGTCTGCGCACCGCCGGCTTCAAACCAGAACCAATTGTAAGGCCACCTGCCGTCACCGCTGCCACGTAGCCCGCTGGCACCGCCCAGCCGAGGCGGAGCAGATGAAGTCGCGGGACTGAGCAGCCCAGAACCCCTGCCACGGTCCCAGCGGCGATTGCCGAGACCGCCGCCGGAGCAGCCAGGTAGCGTGCCGAAGCAGTCCCCCGGTGCTCCCGCATGACCCGGCGGCGCCACCGCCCGTAATAGAAATACTGCCGGGCCAAGGCCTTGACGTTGGGCCGTGGCCGGTAGCTCACCTCGAGTTCCGGGGTAAACCAAACCAGTCCCCCGGTCTTGGCGATCCGGTGGTTCATCTCCCAATCCTGAGCCCGATCGAAGCCTGGGTCGTAGCCCCCGACCCGCTGGAGGGCGTCACGCCGGAAAACCCCCAGGTACACGGTCTCGGCGGGCCCCTGCTGGCCACCGACATGGAAGGACGAGGAACCGACCCCGATCTTGGATCTCATGGCACAAGCGACGGCTTGCTCGAAATCCGTCACGCCCTCTGCCGCCATGACTCCACCGACGTTGTCGGCTCCGGTGCGCTCCAGCACCCGCACCGCGGTGCTCAGATAGTCCGAGGGAAGCAAACAGTGCCCGTCCACCCTGGCCACGACCTGGTAGCGCACCTGCGTCAGTGCCGCGTTGAGCCCGACCGGGGTCTTTCCGGAGGGATTGGCAACCGTGCGCACCCGCGGGTCAGCGGCAGCCAACTCCGCTGCAATCTGATCCGTGTCATCTGCCGAGGGACCCAACGCGATCACGACCTGTAACGGCCCGGTCCAGTCCTGCCGGAGAATCGCGGCCACCGACTCACGCAAGTGCGCCTGTTCATTGAGCACTGTCATGATGACCGACACGCCATCGGGGAAGCCACTGCCGGTCGGGGCGTCCGCAGACAGGCCGACCGGCCGCATTTGATCCGAAGTAGTGCCCATAGACAAATGACGGTACCTCCTTGCCCGCCGCGCAGGCGGCAGCAGCGACAATATCTCGTACGGTGTCGCTAGACCCACGACAAAGTGGTGGCTGTATCCCACAGCAGGCCACGATGATCACAAATGTGGAACGCTCGATCAGGGGGCTGCGTCAAATCGTGTTCGGATAGTGAAAACGGAGGTGCACAGTGGATCGCCAACCGATCAGGCTGATCGCCACCTTGGCAGCGGCGGTCGTGCTGTGCGCCTCTGGAATTGGTTACGCAACCGCCACCGAAGTCACGAACCAGGTCAAGCACACCGATGTCTTCGCCTCGACATCCAACCGGCCGCCGAGCACCGGCGGTGAGAACATCCTGCTGGTCGGCAACGACGACCGAAGTGGATTGACCGCCAAGGAGCGGCGTCAGTTGCATGTCGGGCAAGGCGACTACGGAAGCCACGCAGAACCCATCATGATCGTCCACGTTGCCGACGACGGCTCCATCGGCATCGTCAGCATCCCACGAGACTCACTGGTCCAGATTCCGACCTACACTTCCCCTCGCGGAACTACCGTGTCGGCGCACCGAGGGAAGATCAACTCGGCCTACTCGATCGGCGGCGCCCCGCTGACGGTGAGCACGGTTGAGCAGAACACCGGAGTCCATATCGACCACTACGCCCAGATCGACTTCCTCGGATTCGTCACCATGGTGGACGCACTCGGTGGCGTGCCGGTGTGCTTCAAGAAGGCCGTGACGGACGAGAAGGCAGGTTTGAAGCTACCCGCCGGCGTCACCGTCCTCAACGGCAAGCAGGCACTGGCATACGTACGCGCGCGGTATTTGGACGGCACTTCCGACTACGGAAGGATGAAGCGCCAGCAGACCTTCCTGGGGTCGGTGTTCAACCAAGTGATGACTCCCAAGGTGCTGCTGAATCCGTTCCAGTTGATGTCATTCATGAACGGTGCCGCGTCCAGTGTGACCACGGACACTGGATTCGACCGGCAGGCGATGTGGAATCTGGCGGCCCGGTTCCGCGGCTTGAGCCCGTCAGCACTGACGTTCACGACCGTGCCGACCACCAGCGAGCAACTGTCTGGAGTCGGCGATGTGGAAGTGTTCGACCAGCCCAAGGCCGGCGAACTGTTCGCCCGACTCAATACCGGCAAGCCAGTCGTCGACCAACCCAAAGCAGCCCCGCCAGCCGATTCCGTCGAGGTAGCGCCCAGCAAAATCTCGGTACGGGTCTACAACGGATCATCGATCACCGGGCTCGGCACCAAGGCTGCGAAGGCTTTCGCCGCCGCCGGTTTCCAGCTAGTGGGCTCGGCACAGAATGCCTCGACTCGCACCGACTCAACTGTGATCGAATACGACCCGGGCTACGACACGTCCTTGAAAAC
>JBAXOQ010000314.1:0-5105 GCA_037133175.1 Actinomycetes bacterium | reverse complement strand
GGTTGTTCGAGGATCTGGGGTTGAAGTACGTCGGTCCAGTGGACGGCCACAGCGTTGAGGATCTTGAGTTTGCGTTGCGGCGAGCAGCGAGCTTCCCTGGACCGGTCATCGTGCATGCGCTCACCGAGAAGGGCCGGGGGTATCTGCCGGCCGAACTCGATGAGGCGGACCGGTTCCACGGCGTCGGAGTGATCGACCCCGGCACGGGAAGACCGGTCTCGCCCGGTGCGCCATCCTGGACAGCCGTGTTCAGTGACGAACTCGTCAAGATTGGAGCTGCCGACCCATCAGTTGTTGCGCTGACCGCCGCGATGCTGGCACCGACCGGGTTGGATGCCTTTGCGCAGGAGTTCCCCGAGCGAACGTTCGACTCCGGCATTGCCGAGCAGCATGCCGCCACGTCAGCGGCTGGGATGGCCTTCGCCGGGCTGCATCCGGTGGTAGCCGTCTACTCGACCTTCATCAACCGGGCATTCGACCAGGTTCTGATGGACTGCGCCCTGCATTCCGCTGCCGTCACCTTCGTGCTCGATCGGGCCGGGGTGACTGGGCCCGACGGGCCGAGCCACCATGGAATGTGGGACCTGTCGATTCTGGGCATCGTCCCGGGCATGGCAATCGCTGCTCCGCGCGACGGCAAGCGGCTGCGCGAGTTGTTGCGTGCCGCAGTCGCCATTACGACAGGTCCTTCCGTGGTTCGCTTCCCGAGCGGGCCTGTTCCGGCCGACCTTGATGCGGTGGAGACGGTCGGTGGCGTTGACATTCTGCTGCGAGGCGATCGCCCCGAGGTGTTGTTGGTGGCTGTCGGGGCGACCGCGGTGTTGGGCCTCGAGGTGGCTCAGCTGGCGGCCGACCAGGGTGTCGCTGTGACCGTCGTCGATCCCAGGTGGGTGGCGCCGATCGCGCCCGGGCTGGTGGAGTTGGCCCGAGGCAGTTCGCTGGTCGTCTGCGTCGAGGACAACATCCGCACTTCTGGGTTCGGCTCACAGCTGACTGCTCGCCTGTGTGAGGAGGATGTTCGGGTACCGATCAAGACGATCGGCCTGCCGGCGCAGTTCTTACCGCACGGCAAGCGCGCCGACGTCCAGCAGGCCGCCGGACTGTCCGCTGCGCACATCGCTCAGGTACTCGTCGAGGCGGCCCACGGGTAGACGCTGACCGCTGACGTTATGAATGCCGATCGGTCGGTGGTTGGTGCCGCTGGAACTCAGCGGCACCAACCACCGACAGTGGTTGTGATCCCCGTGGCGGGTTTTGGTGCAGGTAGTCCTATGCCGGCAGGGAAGCGATCCCAGGGGCGAGGAACCGCTTGCCGTTCACCCGCTCGGAGACCCCTGAACGATCGAGATACGGTGTGATCCCACCCAGGTGGAAGGGCCAGCCGGCACCCATGATCATGCAAAGATCGATGTCCTGCGGCTCGGCCACCACGCCCTCGTCCAGCATGAGGGCGATCTCCTGGGCCATGGCCTCAAGCGCGCGATCCTTGACCTGTTCGCTGGTCAGTGGCTCGTCGCCCTGCACGAACAACTCGAGTACCCGCGGGTCGATCTGCTGACTGCCGGTATCCCACGACCAGAGTCCGGGTAGCCCGGCTTCGACGAGCCGGGTCATGTTGTCCGAGACGTAGAACCGATCCGGGAACGCAGCCTTCATCGTCTCCGACACATGCAGTGCCACCGCAGGCCCGACCAACGACATCAGGATGAACGGGCTCATTGGCAGCCCCAGCGGGTCGAGTGCGTGATCGGCAACACCGAAGTCAGTGCCCTCGTCGACCGACCGGGTGATCTCGCCCATGAATCGGGTGAGCAGCCGGTTCACCACGAACGCCGGAGCGTCCGAGACCAGCACGCAGGACTTCTTGAGCGCTTTGCCGGTGGCGAAAGCGGTAGCCAGCGTCGCATCGTCAGTCTTCTCGGCCCGCACGATCTCCAACAGCGGCATCACAGCCACCGGGTTGAAGAAGTGGAAGCCGACCACCCGCTCCGGGTGAGCGAGCTTGGCGGCCATCTCAGTCACCGACAGCGATGAGGTGTTGGTCGCCAGGATGCAATCCGGTGACACGACAGCCTCGACCTCGGCGAAGACCTGCTGCTTGACCGCCATGTTCTCGAACACCGCTTCGATGACCCAGTCAGCGTCGGAGAACGCTTCTTTGGACACCGAACCGGTGATCAGACCCTTGAGACGCGCGGCTTTGTCACCGTTGATCCGTCCACGCTCTAGCGCCTTGTCCAACTCTGAGTGGGCGTAGTTCACGCCCTTGTCGACACGCGCCTGGTCCAGGTCGGTCATGACCACCGGAACCTGCAGGCTGCGGGCGAACAACAGGGCCATCTGGCTTGCCATCAGTCCGGCTCCGACCACGCCCACCTTGGTGATCTTCTTGGCCAGCGACCTGTCCGGTGCGCCAACTGGGCGCTTGGCGCGCCGCTGTACCAGGTTGAACGAGTACAGCCCGGCGCGCAGCTCCTCACTCATCACCAGATCGGCGAGCGCCTCGTCTTCGGCGGCGAAACACTCGTCTTTGGTCCCGGTCTTGGCCAACTCGATCAGGTCCAGACCGCGCGACGGCGCCGGTGCAGCGCTACCGACCTTTCCGGCAACGAAGGCGCGACCTGCTGCCACGGCTGTGTCCCAGCCCTCGCCACGGTCGATCGCCGCGCGCGCGACGGCAACATCGCCGTTGAGCACTTTGGCTGCCCACAGCAGCGACTGCTCAAGATAGTCGGCTGGCGCGAACATCGCATCGGCGATTCCGAGTTTGAGTACATCGGCCGGCTTGAGCATCTTGTTCTGGTTGAGCGCGTTCTCGATGATGACCTTGACAGCACCCTTGGCCCCGATGAGGTTGGGGAGCAAGTAGGTCCCACCCCAGCCTGGGACCAGGCCCAGGAAGCACTCGGGGAGCGCGATCGCAGCGGCGCCGGACGACACCGTGCGGTAGGTGCAGTGCAGGGCGATCTCCAGGCCACCGCCCATCGCGGCACCATTGACGAACGCGAACGTCGGAACGGACAGTTCACTGAAGCGACGGAACACCGCGTGCCCGTAGGTCCCCAATTGCAGGGCTTGATCACGGTTCTCGGCATTGGGCACAGCCGTCAGGTCGGCGCCGACCGCGAAGATGAACGGCTTGCCGGTCAGGGCGACTGCGACCAGGTCCGAACGCGCAGCGACTTCGTCGAGCGCGGCATCGATGGAGGCTAGGCCACCGGGGCCGAAGCTGTTCGGCTTGGTGTGATCGAATCCGTTGTCCAGCGTGATGATGGCGGCTGGTCCGGCACCTAGCGGCAGGTCGATATAGCGGACCTTGGCGTGGGTGACAACCTCATCGGCAACGGCAGGAGTTGTTTGCGACATGTATTCAGTCCTCGCTTCTACTTGGAGCCGGTGTAGTTGGGGTTTTCCCAGATCACGGTTGCGCCCTGGCCGAGGCCAACACACATGCTGGTGATTCCGTAACGCACGTCCGGGTTGTCCTGGAAGTCCCGGGCAAGGTAGGCCATCAGCCGCACGCCGGAGGACGCCAACGGGTGACCAACCGCGATGGCACCACCCATCGGGTTGACCCGCGGGTCGTCATCGGCGATGCCGTAGTGGTCCAGCAGGGCCAGCACCTGGACAGCGAAGGCCTCGTTGAGTTCGAACATTCCGATGTCGTCGATGCTCAGTCCGGCCTTGGCAAGAGCCTTGATTGTCGACGGGACCGGGCCGATGCCCATGATCGCCGGATCGACGCCGACGAACGCGTAGCTGACCAACCGCAGTTTCTTGGTCAGACCGAGTTCGTCAGCTACCTCTTCGGCCGCCATGATCGCTGCAGTGGCGCCGTCATTGAGACCGGAGGAGTTGCCGGCCGTGACCCGACCATGCGGGCGGAACGGGGTCTTCAGGTTGGCCAGACCCTCTAGCGTGGTTTCTGCTCGCGGCGCCTCGTCCGCCGTTGCCAGGCCCCAGCCCTTCTCGGCGGATCGGATGGCCACCGGAACCAGGTCGGGCTGAATCTTGCCGTCGGCGTAGGCCTTGGCGGTCTTCTGCTGCGATGCCAGCGCGAACGCGTCAGCACGTTCCTTGGTCAATTGGGGGAACCGATCGTGGATGTTCTCGGCGGTCATCCCCATGTTCAGAGCTTCTGGATTGACGAGCTTCTCAGAGACGAACCGGGGGTTCGGGTCCACGCCCTCACCCATCGGGTGTCGTCCCATGTGCTCGACGCCGCCGGCGATGGCGATGTCGTACATGCCGACGCCGATCCCGGCGGACACAACGGTTGCTGCCGTCATCGCACCGGCACACAAGCGATCGATTGAGAAGCCAGGAACCGACTCGGGCAGTCCGGCGAGCAATCCGGCAACACGACCGAGGGTCAGACCCTGGTCTCCGATCTGGGTGGTGGCGGCAAGCGCCACCTCGTCGATGCGCTCGGGTGGCACGTTCGGGTTGCGCCGCATGAGCTCCCGGATGACGTTGACAACCATGTCATCGGCGCGAGTCTCGGCGTACATGCCCTTGGGTCCTGCTTTGCCGAACGGGGTTCGGGCGCCGTCGACCATGACGACGTTTCTGCCGTTGAACGACACATTGCCTCCTGATGGCTGAGATGAAAGCGGGTACAGCAATGAACGGGGAGGTACAGCTAGGCGCTATGTTACTGGTTAGTAACGTCGGCCGAACGTGGGGTCTCGCTCAAGGCCGCGGTCAGCAGCGGCGCGGTCAGTTCCACCTGCCAGGGGCGTGCGCCGCGAGATATCAGAAACTCCCGGACCGCCTCGGTTGTCATTGGGTCTGGTGGGGTCCAGCAAAGGCGACGAACGGTGTCCGGGGTCATTAGATTCTCGGCCGCCACGCCGAGATCTGCGGACAGTAGCGCCATCGCCTGGCGGGCGGCGTTCAGACGTTCGGCCGCCTCGGGATCCCGATGCGCCCACGTGCGCGGTGGGGGAGGCCCGTCGAGCGGCAGCGAAAGTAAGGGTAGGCGATCCGCCGACAACGAGCCGGCCCGCTCGACGCACTGCCACCACAGATCCAACCGGCGACGGGCGCCCCTGGACTGGAAGCTCGGCAGCGCCTCGAAGGTGGTGCGATCTACGGGGTAGGCA
>JBAXOQ010000313.1:0-5140 GCA_037133175.1 Actinomycetes bacterium | reverse complement strand
GAAGATGGTGGTCACCGACTTCAGCCCCGACACCGATGCCAGGGTGGTCATCGCTCCTGCGGGAACCGAGTCGGCATCGACGGTGACCGGGCTGACCTGATCGGCGCCCAGCGCCGTAACCGCCGTTCCGGGGGCAAGGTCGCCA
This sequence comes from Actinomycetes bacterium, assembly GCA_037133175.1. Lineage (GTDB taxonomy): Bacteria > Actinomycetota > Actinomycetes > S36-B12 > UBA10799 > ELA509. The sequence goes on along the minus strand of JBAXOQ010000313.1, from coordinate 4,995 downwards.
GTGGCGGCCAGGACCGTCACCCGGGTCGAGGCACTGGCGGACGAGTTGGACGTGTAGGCGAACACGCCGCTGGCGCCGACCAGCACCAGCAGGGCGGCCAGAACCAATGTCACTTTGCGATGTTTCACGTTAGGACAACCTTCGGTTTGTGATCAACGATGTGCAGCTGGTGGGTGGGAACGGCCCGCACCGGGGGAGTGCCTGTCCCCGGTGCGGACCGTTGCCTTGGGGGGATGTGCTGCCGCCGAGCGGGGGTGATCGCGGCGGTGGCACGACGCATCGGGGCCGAAGCCGCGACGCGGGTCAGGTGGCTAGTTGGTGGCCGCGATGGACGAACCGACCTTGCTGAACTGGGTCTTGATCGCTCCGCCGAGGAGGAAGACGGCACCGATGATCACGACGGCGATTCCGGCGACGAGCAAGCCGTACTCCACGGCGCTGGCGCCCTCTTCGCGGCGAAGTGCGGTGCGGATGCGAGTAAGCATGTTGAACCTTTCCCAATGGTGTGATGGTGATGGCCCGCAGGCCGGCTGCCGCTGATTCGTGTGCGGCATTTACCAGAGTGCGTCACCATTTCCGGCTCCGACACCGGGTGAACGTCGGGTTCACTACCCTGACCAAACGACGGATATTGGCCCACGCCTATTGCGCTGCGCGACCGGGCATGCCCACCATCGAAAGAAGTTCGCGGGCAGAGCCCTGAACAGCCCCGGGGCGCCGATCGCGGCCGCTCCTGACCATCGCCGAAGTCATTGGATGTGAGACCCCGCCGTGCCCTCAGCCACGCCTGCCCGCCCTGGCCAGACCCCTCATGACACCGGGTCCGTCGCCGTGGAAGCGGCGATCATCATTCCGATCATCATCTTGATCCTGTTCGGGATCGTCGAGTTCGCGTTGCTGCTGCGTGATCACGTGTCCCTGACGGCTGCGGCCCGCGCCGGGGCCCGCACCGCCTCGGCCCTGCCGCGCAACGCATCGTTCGCCGACAACGCCGCCGCCGCGGTCGCCCGCGCTGGCACGTCCATGCCGATGGGCAACGTGCAGGAGCTGTGGGTCTACCAGGCGGACAACGCCGGGTACCCCAGCGGGGAAGGCGGCCAGTTCCTGTCGTGCGTCACCCAATGCGTGTCCTACACGTACAACCAAGCCACCAGAAGCTTCGACCGGTCCGGCGGCAACTGGCCGGCCACCACGATCAACGCCTGCCCCAGTTCTGCGAACATGACCAGCGTCGGGGTGTACATCAAAGCCCGGCACAACTTCGCCACCAAGATCATGGGCAGTGGGGTCACCATGGGCGATCACTCCGTCATGCGTTTTGAACCCATCCCTAGCGACCGCCTTGGCGGGGGTTGCGGATGAGCGGGCCGCGCAGTCGCCTCGGTCGCGGCCTGGCCCAGGCGCGTGCCGACGAGGACGGCATCGTGTCGATGATCGTCGTGGTCATGGTGGTCCCGGTTCTGCTCGGCGCCGCGGCCATCGGCATCGACATCGCCAACTGGTACTTCATCGCCGGGAAGATCCAGGCCACCGCAGACGCGGCTGCGCTGGCGGGGGTTACCCATCTGCCTACCAGCCCGCCAGATGCCTTCGCCACCGCCCAGCGATACGCGACGGCCAACGGCTGGGCCAATGGGCAAAACGGCACCACGGTCCACACTGCCGTCGGGGACAAACCCGAACAACTCGCCGTGACCATCACCGCCACCGTCCACAACGCCTTCGGAGCTCTCATCGGAGCCGGGGAGGAGACCCTCACCCGCACCGCAACGGCCGACTACGCCGGACCGCTGCAGATGGGTTCGATGTGCAACGTCCTCGGAGCAGAACCCAACCCGGGCGACGGTACCGGATCTGCGGCCTCCGGCAACTGCGTCTTCGGTCGTGACCCGAAGTTCGTGATCAACCTGGACTTTCCCGGCGCTAAGGGAGGCGACGCCGACACTCGCACTACGAAAGACTGGGGAGATCGCTACGGCAGCCGTTACTGCAGCCCCGGAGACGACGGCTGCAACGGACTGGACAACGTCGAGCACAAACCGGCCGGCTACTTCTTCAAGGTGCATGTCGGCGGTCGTCAATCCCAGGTTGACGTTCAGGCGTTCGACCCCGCCCTGGTCGCTACCGGATCGCGGTGCGAGAACAACGGGACCGCAGGGACCCCGGACCAACTCCCGACCCGGTGGCCGAAGGGGAACTCGCCGAACCCCTACGTCAAAGACGCCAAGAATCGCTACGCCGGCGGCCTGGCGACGGCAGGCACCGGCAGCACGGCCACCTGGTGCACCGGCGACCACAGCGGAATGGCGGGCCAATCCGGCGCCACCTCGTTCGCGGTCCGCGCTCCGGGCACCGGGCCGGACCCGCTCTCCGGGCCGGTGCTGTGCGCCCGCCAGTTCCGGTCCGTCGTCAAGACCGACCTGACCCGGTACCTGTGGACCGGCGGCACCAACTACAACACGTACATCTCAAGCGTCTTCCGGCAATGGGTCAGCCTGTGCACCCTGACCAACCCGACGCCGGGGGACTACTGGATCCAAGTGCGCGTCGACCTGCCCGATAGCCAGCCGAACCTGGCGGCGGCCATGAACCGACTCACCGACGGCGGCTCCACCGCGACCGGGGTCAATGGGTTCTCGCTACGCGCCAAAGTCACCGGCGATCCGGGCCAGGTCACCGTCTCGGCCGCCCGGAGCCTGCCGCTGTCCGTGAACATGACCGGGTCGGGCACCTTCTTTCTGACCCGCATCGGCTCAGACCAAGCCGGGCGAAACCTCGCGGTCAGCTTGTTCGACCCAGCCGACGTCACCGGCGCCACAGCCACCGTGCGAATCAGCGGCCCCGCCGGTTCGCCCTGGTCCACCCTCAACGGCTGCACCGCCACCGGCGTCACCAACGGTGCACTGACCAACTGCACGGTTCGCGGCATGACCCAAGCCGCTTACAACGGCAAGATCCAGAACTACTACATACCCATACCGGCGGACTACTCCTGCAACGACACTGACCCGACCGCCTGCTGGTTCCGAGTCACCTACACCTATCGCGGCGGCGGGCACGTGTTCGACGCGACCACGCTCGACACCCAACTCAACGACGACCCGGTGAGGCTGATCAGATGACCGCAACCGCCGAACTCACCGCTGCGCCGCCGGCGCTGGCAGCGCAGTGCGCCCGCCAGGACGCCGCTGACTTCCAGACCGTTCACGTGCCACCACCTGCTCGAACGGGACGGCGGGCAACGGGGGAGTGGGGAAGCGCGACGCTCCCAGGGCAACGCACGCGCAGTACCCTAGTCGCGCACCTGCAGCGTCTCGGCTACTGCGACGACACCTTGCTCAGCGCCGGGTTGGCCCGACGGACCACGTCCGGCCGGCTCGTCGACGCGGGCAGTGCCGATTTCTGAGCGCATCGTTACCGTGCAACCGACCCCGCGCCTATCGCAGCGGTCACAGAAACGGGCAAACACAGAAAATGGGGGAGAGCCGTGAGTTCCAGTAAGGTCGCGCGTCTCGCAGGAGTTGGTGTCACCTGCCTGCTCGTCGCGGGCGCGGTGGGCGCTGCACCGGCCGACGCCTCAGACGGGTGGAGGAACCCGGCCCCGTGGGCCAACAGCACCAATGAATGGGTGCCGACCAGCCTGCTCAACAGCGTCCCGACCGCCGGGACGCAACGCGAGGTGCTGCAGGACCGGGTTCGCGAATGGAACGACTCCAACCCGTACTCGGGGATCTACATTCAAGTCGCGGTCACTCGCGTGAGCAGCACCGCCCAGGCCGATCGAGCCTGGGCCGACAATGGCGCCACCGACCGCGACTACTACGGCGGCCCGGATCCGGCCTGGTGTCCGAAGGTGTCAAAGACCGCGACCCTGGCCACCTGCTCGAACACCGGCGGGCAGGGGATCCCCTACACCGTGGACGTGCCAAACCCGGTGTCCATCGTCACCGGCTTCATCACCCGGGCGAGCGCCCGTCACGGCCTCTACATCGTGCGGGTGAGGGAGTTCAGCCGGGCCCTCCGCAGCGACATCCTGAGTCCGGCGCAGCTGGGCGCCTACGCGGCCGCCGTCGTGGCGAACCTGCCGACCGGCATCCCCGTCACGGATCTGCCAGCCGACGCTGACCCGGTCGTAGTGCCGAGCGGCGGGGGAGTGGGCACGGCCAAGACAGTCGCGAGTCGGCTCGCATCGTCCGGCAGCCGCATCGCGAAGCTGTCCCGATCAACACACCGGGCATACCGCGCGCTCGCCCTGAGCCGCAAACGACTCGCAAGCGTCGGTCTGCCAACCCGGACGATCACCGGGCTGAGCGTCGCCGGGTTCGGGGTACGCGCAGCGCACATTGTGTTCCTGCGATACAGCTTCCGCGGGACCACCCGCTGCGCCCGGGCCAACGCTCGACGAGTCGGTGCGTCCTTTGTTGCGGCCAGCTGCCCGACAACGTCCTGGAGGCCGGCGGCCTGAGCGCACTGTTTGCGGTGAGGGTGACTGTTCTTCCCGACCGCGTGCTGACGTGGTCTGCGTTTGAGGTGCATTTGAGTGCGGTGTTGCCGCGATGCGGGTGGTACTCGGGGATCCAGGCTTGATAGTTGCAACGCGGGCACTAGGTCGCGCCGTTCCGTGACCCAGTCATGGCGCCGCGCCGCCCGGCGGATCGGCGGAGAGGGCGACGGGGGCCCCGCGCGTGCAACCGGATTGTGACGAAGCTGAGGTGATTCTGGCTATTCTCTGTTCTGCACTCTCCGAAGAAAGAAAGAAAGAAAGAATTGGGCTCATCGTGGCAGCTGAGCCCGGCGACGCCGCACCGAAGTAGTCCGGCGCGCTCTGCAAATGGGCCGGTGGCTGTTCCCGCGGTGACGCCAGTTCAGCCGGCGCCCACCGCAGCCCCAGCCGCGTTCCCGCCGCCGGACCCCACATCAGGTGTCCAGCCTTCCGCTGCACCCGTCGGCACAGACACGTTCGCCCCCATCGTCCCAAGCATCCCTGCTTCCGGC
>JBAXOQ010000312.1:0-5143 GCA_037133175.1 Actinomycetes bacterium | reverse complement strand
GTACTCGGCCGAGGCCGTCACGATCGTGTTCGGCGCTCCGGCAAAGCGTTTGGCCGATGCGTTCTCAGAGGTCACTGAGATCCTGGGAGAGCACCAGGACGCCTGCATCGCCCAGGACGTACTGCGCGAACTCGCACGCGCCGACGGCATCGATGGTCGCACCGGATTCGCGCTCGGGCTGCTGCATGAACACGAGTTCGAGTTGGAGTTGCATGCACGGCTGGAGTTCCAGAGAATCTGGCCGGTAGTCGCGCGTTCGCAGAAACTGACCAAGCTCGCGTGATGCCCTGATGAGTGCATCACCTGCACCGTGACGGCGACGACCAGGGCGACAAGGACCATGACGACAACAGCGGGACTGCGAGACAGAAGGGAACTGAGCTACTAGTGGCACGTGCGGCAGACAAAGAGATCCTGGCGGCCGGGGTCGTATTGCTGCGGAAATCCAACGGCGAGCGGCTCGTTGCCGTCTTGCATCGACCCACCCACAGCGACTGGTCTCTTCCGAAGGGCAAGCTGGATGCCGACGAGCACATCGTGGCCGCCGCCAGGCGCGAGACGATCGAGGAGACCGGCTGCGATGTGGTCCTGGGGATGCCGTTGCGAACCCAGCGCTACCGAGTGGACGGACGACCGAAGTCGGTCCGATACTGGCTCGGCAACGCCAGGCCTGGCGCTAGCCCGTTCGTGCCGAACCGCGAGATCGACCGACTGGAGTGGCTGACCCCCAAACAGGCTGCCAACAAGCTGTCCTACTCGCGAGACGTCGAGCTGGTCGCCCATGCCTTGCGCGCCCCCGACACGTCGCCGCTGATCATCCTGCGTCACGCGCAGGCTGTTCGCCGGTCCGACTGGGGAAAGAAACGCGACGAACTCCGTCCGCTGGCGCCGTCGGGCTTTCGCAAAGCGTCCCAGCTCACGCCGGTGCTGCGCTCGTTCGGTATCCGGGAGATCCACAGCTCGACGGCACTGCGTTGCATCCAGTCGATCCGAGGGTATGCCAGCGAGTACCGATTCGACATCGAACTCGACCCGGTGTTCGGCGAGGAGAACCTGTCCAGAAACAAGGGCGCTGTACAGCAACGACTGGCGGCGCTGATCAACGACCCGAAGCCGATCATCATCTGCACCCACCGGCCCGTTCTGCCAACCCTGCTGCGGCAACTTGCCAACTCCGCCAAACTCTCACCGCGAATGAGCAAGCTGAGTCCCGGCCTGCCGCCTGGCGGCTTCATCGTCATTCATCGGACCTTCGTCAAGGGAAAGGGCATGAAAGTCGTTGCGGTAGAGCGACACCCGCACTAGCCCGAACCCCCGGCCAATCCGCAATCGCCCAGACGGGCGAGTCTCGTGCAAAGCGACAAATCGGCAGGTACGGTGCCCTTATGAAGCCAATTATTCGAACCACCGCGGTGGTCGCAGCCCTTGGTATTTCCGGATTCGCCTTGGCAGCCTGCTCAGGATCATCGACCTCCCCGTCGTCCAGCAGCCCGGCGCCGACCTCGGCCTCAGCGTCAAGTTCCACGATCGGTGGCGGGGAAGCCGCCTGCACCGAAGGCCAGCTCACCGCCGACGTCAACACGTTGATCAAGGCCTCAGGTGGCAAGGTCACCAAGGTCCAGAGCTTCAAGTGCGCCAAGGGCTGGGCCTACGTAGTTGCCAGCACGAAGACCGCAAACGGCCCCGATATCACTGGCGTCTACGTGTTCCAGGCAGAGGGTCCGTACTGGATCAACGCAGACCTCAAGGTCGCCTGCGGCACCTCCCAGTCCAATGCCAAGATTCCGGCCGACCTCTACGTGACGGCCTGCAAGACCACCTTCTAGTCCACCCCCCGAAACCCCGTGTCCACGCGCTGTGGACACGGGGTTTCGGCACGCAAGCCTCGCTAATACGAGTACTGTGCGCAGCATGAAGCCGCCGATCAGTGCAACGGTTGCCCTATCCATCGCTGCTTGCGGATTACTGCTTGCCTCGTGCTCAGGCTCGTCGGGGTCAGCGTCTAGCGCCAGCCCGACACCTACACCGACACCTACCTCTGCCTCCCCGTCCAGTTCCGAGTCGAGTTCCCCGATTGGCGGCGGATCAGCGGAATGCACCGACGCTGCCTTCACCGATGGAATCAACGGCCAACTGAAGAAGCAAGGAATCACCGTGTCAAAGATCGAGACTTTCGCATGCAAAGACGGCTGGGCGTTCGCGATCGCCGAGGTTGGCGCTGGCGCCCACGCAGTGATCTCGACCTACGTGTTCCAGGCTGAGGGCCCGTACTGGATCCCCCAGGATCGGGCGAAGGTGTGCGGCAGAACCGCGCAATCGTCCCAGGTTCCGGCTTCGCTCTACACCGAGGCCTGCATGACCAACTAGCTTCAGCCGACCGCGCACCGACGTAAGGAGGACACGATGACCGAGGACAACCAGCAAGACAGCGCCGGAGAAGGCGTCGACCAGCCAATTTCGGAAGAAGATCTGGAAGAGGTCACCGGGAGTGGCGGGCCCGGTGCACCCAAGCTCATGGCTGCCGACGCCCCAGCGGTAAGGGCACCGGACGCACCTCTGGTCATCTGATTGCGCGGTGCAACCTCACCCGAACGAAGGGACCAAGCGATGGCGGCGACGCTACAGGCAACCGGGGTGGCGGCCCGCCAGGGTGACCGGGAGCTGTTCCGGGGTCTCGACCTCGTCGTCGCGCCCGGCGATGTGGTGGGGCTCGTCGGGCCGAACGGCTCCGGCAAAAGCACGTTGTTGCAGATCTTGGCCGGGGTGCGAGCACCCGACGCGGGAAGCGTTCGCCTAACCCCGACGGCCGCTCACATCGGCTACCTCGCCCAGGAGCTTGATCAAGTCGACGGCGAGTCGATCCGTGCTCAGCTGTCGCGCCGCACTGGGGTCCACGCTGCTCAAACCACATTTGATGCAGCATCGAACGCGTTGGCCGACGGGCTGCGCAGCAGTGCCGAGAACTACTGCGCCGCGCTCGAATCGTGGTTGAACCTGGGCGCGGCGGACTTCGACGAACGGCTGGCACAGGTGATCGATCAGATCGGACTCGACGCCGAACTCGACGACCAGGTCGCGGAATTGTCCGGCGGTCAGAGCGCGCGGGTAGGCTTGGCCGCACTGCTGCTGTCGCGCTACGATGCTTACCTGCTGGACGAACCGACCAACGACTTGGACGACGACGGCCTGCTCCTTCTTGAGGAGTTCATCGACGACCTGAACGCACCTGTGGTCGTCGTCAGCCACGACCGGGAGTTCCTGAGCCGGACGGCAACCTCAGTGATCGAGATCGACCGCAGCCTGCAGCGGATCGCCACGTATGGGGGCGGCTACGAGGCGTATTTGGACGAACGATCGGTCGCGCGCATCGCGGCCCGCCAAGACTACGCGCGATATGCCGAACGCCGGGACGAACTACAGGCGCGGGCGCGCAGGCAACGCGCGTGGATGGACAAGGGAGTCAAGAACGCGCGTCGGAAGGCGCGGGACAACGACAAGATCGGCCGCAAGTTCCGAGCGGAAGCCACCGAGAAGCAGGCAGCCAAGGCCCGTCAGAGCGATCGGATGCTTGAACGTCTCGAAGTCGTCGATGAACCGCGCAAAGAGTGGCGCCTGGAGTTCTCCATCGCCGCCGCCGGGCGCGCCCCGGACATTGTCGCGGTGGCCCGTGGCGCTCGCGTGCAGCGCGGCGATTTCACCCTCGGGCCGATCGATCTGCAACTTGCGATCCATGACCGCGTCGCCGTCACCGGTCCCAACGGCTCTGGCAAAACGACCTTGCTGGAACTGCTACTCGGGCGGATCGCCCCCGACATTGGCTCGGTAGCCATGGGGTCGGCGGTTGTCGTGGGCGAGGTCGATCAGGCGCGAGCCCTGTTCGACGGCCATGACGCCCTTGCGCAGACCTTCGCTCGCCAGGTGCCCGATTGGCCGACCTCAGACGTTCGCACACTGCTGGCCAAATTCGGTCTCGGCGCCCATCAGGTGAGCCGCGCTGCGGGGACTTTGTCACCCGGCGAGCGGACACGCGCGGCGCTCGCGTTGTTGGCGGCGCGGGGAGTGAACCTGCTCGTCCTCGACGAACCGACCAACCACCTCGACCTGCCTGCCATCGAGCAACTCGAGGAGGCGCTGGATTCCTTCGGTGGAACCATTCTGCTCGTCACCCACGATCGGCGCATGCTGGACACCGTCAGGCTTACCCGCCGGTGGCACGTTGAGGACGGCCAAGTCACCGAGATCGACCGCTAATCCTGACTGGATCGGCGAGTTCGCGGCGCCGGCGGGTTACAACCCGCGCGCCAGCGGTTGCATAGGCAACGCCGGACCGTCGATCATCGTGGCAGGAGCACTGGATCGAGGCGGGGCGGGTACATGGTCGGCACCACGGCAGGAGACAGTAATCCCCTCCTCGGCGACCTTCCCGCAGCTGCCAATGTCTGGCTGCAACGGCTGCGGCTGCCGACCGTCGAGTCGCGTCTGGGAGTGCGTGCGGTACTCGGGGTCTACGTCCTGATCAACTCCGCGATCTGCATGGCAGTGCTTGGGGCACTGGCCTGGCTGACCCAGCAGCCGTTCGTCTTCCCCTCGCTCGGACCTACCGCTTTCATTGTGTTCTTCGCCGCTCTCAACCTCCAGGCCGCGCCCAAGAACGTCGTTCTCGGGCATCTGATCGGCGTGATCGCCGGGGTGATCGCCCTGCTGATCTTCGGTCTGTACGGCACGGCACCGGACTTGGAACTCGTGTCTCCCGCGCGCATCGGCGCCTGCGCCCTGTGCCTGTCGGTGACGTTGGCCGCAATGATCTGGATGGGCACCCCCCATGCGCCTGCTGGCGCGACCACGCTGATCGTGGGCCTGGGTCTGCTACAAACGCCCTCCCAGCTGACGACACTGATGGGCGCGGTCGTCCTGCTGTGCTTGATTGCCTTGGGCTTGAACAGGCTGGCCGGCGTGCCCTATCCGCTGTGGTCGGTAGCCACCGCGTCGAACACGCAAACGTTGGGGAGCAGCTGATGAGTTCTGAGGGAATCGCAATCGCGCCCCGTCCGGGTTGCCCGGAGACACTTGGTGTGACGGTCGTGGACGGTGGAGTGAATGTCGCGATTTACGCCCCCGGCGCCACCGGGGTACGTTTCTGCGC
>JBAXOQ010000311.1:0-5209 GCA_037133175.1 Actinomycetes bacterium | reverse complement strand
CCGGCACCGGGAAGTCAGGCAGTTGCGGGGCCACCAGGGATAGGTCGAAGGCCAACTCCGCACCGATCTCGGCGGCTCGCTGCACGGCGCCGGGGTAGCGAGCAAAGCGTCGGTGTTGTTCGGCGGCTGAACGCAGGTGAGAAGCCGGGGATGCCGGTAGCCAACCGTTCATTTCGGCGACGTCGCGACGGGCTCGGATGGCCGCTGTGGCGGTCGCTAGGTGATGGCCAGCAGGGGTCGAATAGTGGGCGTTGGTGGTGGCTACCGTAGGCAGGTTGCGGGTGGCGGCCAAGGCTGCCAGTGCATCGTTGCGGTCATCGTCGTCGGGGTCGTGGTGGTGCCACAGTTCCACCGCGAGATTGTCCGGTCCGAAGACGTCGATCAACTCGTCCAGGGCACGTTCGGCGGCCTTGATCCCGCCTCGGGCCAGTGCCGCCGGCACTGTCCCCTTTCGGCAACCGGTCAGCACCTGCCAGTGCCCGTGGTGCTCATCGGCCAGGTCGGGCAGTGTCAGTACCGGCCGACCCTTGGAGCCGGCGAGATTGGCGTACGAGATGGCCCGGCTCAGCCGGGCGTAGCCCGCCGGCCCGCGGGCCAGGACCAGCAGGTGCTCACCCTGCGGGTCGGCCAGTCCGTTCGAGCGCTGCCTGGCTCCCAGGGTCAGTTCGGCGCCGAAGACGGTGGGCAGGCCGACTTCACGGGCTGCTTCGGCGAATTGAACCACCCCGTAGAACCCGTCGTGGTCGACTAATGCCAGTGCCGATAGTTCCAAACGCACGGCCTCGTTCACCATGTCGGCCGGTGAGTTGACTCCGTCCAGGAAGCTGAAGAACGAGTGCGCATGCAGCTCGGCGTAACTGCTGCTGACAGGGTTTCCGGTGTGCCGCCGGGGGCTAGTCATAGCTCGCCTCGATTCGCCACGAGTTCTGCTGCACGGTGCACAGGTGAGCTCCCGACTGTGCGGTGAGCAGTTGGAAGCGGGCCTGACGGCGGTGGTTTTGCTGATCCCACCAGCGTTCGTCGGCCAGCCAGGGTCCAGCCCACGCGGTGATGGACTGCCACTGGTTGTTCGGTAGTCGCAGATGGGTTGGATGGTCGCTGAGTTCGCCTCGAGAGGTGACCTGGACTGGACCGCTAGGGCCGACGACCTCGACCGGTAGCGGCTCTGGATGGATCAGCGCCGGCGCAGGGGAACGCAGTTGGCCAGGCCACGGCATAGCCGGGTCGGTGGCTGGTCTTGGCTCGCCCCACGGCACTAGGGCGACTCGGTCGCCGGGGCCGCGGGCGCCGCGCAGCATCGCGGTGAAGATCCCTCCCGAGCCCAGCAGACCCCGAACCCGGTCAAGGCCTCGCAACGCCCGACGGTCGGTGTCGGATAGTTCGCCCCACAAGCTGACCTGCAGATCGGCGGCATTGGCCACCTGATCAGCGTGCAACCGGATTCCAGTGATCCCGGCAGTGGGGCTGAGCTCCCTTCTTGTAGGACCTTTGTTTCCTGCCTCCAGCCAGCCGGAGATCTGCCAGCGCACCCGTTCGATGATGGTCTCGGCGTCGAAGACCGGGCTGGCTCGCCACAGCCGGGTGAGAACCTCGCCGTGCTCGGTCTCGGCGTCGATGCGCAGCACGGTGCAGGCCAAGCCCCGCCGGGTCAGCAGATCGATCAGCTCACCGGCTGATGCCCGGGATGCGAAGGTAGCGATGTCGACCCGTTCAGCTGGTGGGTCGAGGTGGACAGTAACGGTAGTCGTCGGGGCGACTTCGTGGATTGCCAGTGGTTCGTCGGTCGCGCCCTGCGCCATTCGATGGGCTGCTCGCGCGGCGGTCCCGAACCGAGATAGCACCGAGCGGGACGGTAGCCGGGCGAACTGACCTAAGGTGTGCACCCCCAGCCGTTCGGATAGAAGTGTCAGTTCGTCGATGCCCAGGGTCGACATTGGCAAGGGCGCCAGAAATTCCGCGGTCCGGCCAGCTGGAATGATCAACGATTGCCGGGCAGCCAGGCTGGCGGCGAAATGGCTGTCAGCAATTCCCACCGTCACCGCTGGCGGCAGTTTGACCTGGCGCAGTAGATCAAGTGCCAGTCCCGCCGGCTGTGGCTGTGGCTGGGTCGTCTGGGTCTGGGTGGGTGAGGTGAGTGACTCAAGTGACTCAAGAGCAGTAGCTTCGATCAGTGCGGCCAGGGCCTCCTCAGATCCGTAATACCGGCTCGGGCCGTCGGCCGCCAACGTGCACAGCCCGGCGGCGGTGACCTCGAGTCGGGGAACAATCGCGGTCAATGCCGTGATGACGGGTTCGAAGGCCCGCCCATCCCGGTGCGGGTCTGTGGTCAGCACGTTCAGCATCGGGCAGTGGCGCTTGGCTTCCCGTCGCCGTTGGCCGGGCAGGACACCATTGGCCTCGGCCGCTGCTGAGCAGACGCTGATTGTGCCGGCATCGAGGAAGGCGACGAGGTCGCTTTGCTGGTATCCGGCGGCGGTTACCGGCCAATTGGGGAAGTACACGGCAAGAAAACGCATAGCGGCTACCTTGCGATGGAAAAGATCGGTCGGCCCGGTTCGCGGTTGGTGTCCGGTTCGGAGTCGATCTTGGGGTGACCGGTGTGGATGTGGCCGGAGCGCGACGCACCGGCCAATCTGCGGCCGCCGACCGTCACTGATAGCGAGCAGTGGTGCAGACTTCCATGCCCGGATCCGAGACCAGACCAGGTGCAGTCCGTGATGTCCAGTAGTACGTCTGGAGACTGTGGCCATCGACTTAGGGAAGAACGTCCGGATGGCTGGCCCGACAGTTGATCGTCGATCAGCACAAGGATGCTCTGGCGTTCTCTGGCGCGGGCTAGTAACCGCTGAGCGTCATGCGGGCGACAGTTTCCGGGAGGCGCCAGGGCTACGACGTCGATTGCATCCAACAGTGCGGCAGTGACTTCTAGCCAGGTGTTTCCTGGGTGGGGTATGAGCGCCAGTCGATCCAGGGAAACTCCGAATTCGCTGGCAGCCTCGGCTCCTAGCGCGGGTAATCCGACGACCGCTGCCCAAGAACCGCTCGCCACCGGGCCCGCTAGGAGGGTTAACAGCATTGAGGTATGGCCTACCTTGCCCGAGATCCCGATGCTGGAGCCTCGTCGTAGTGTTCCGTGGGGAAATAGCTCGCGCAGTTCGGTGACCAATGGCAACCCGTCAGCGTTCTGCCACCGGTCACCAAGTTGAGGCTGGTTACCGTGGGGGACTGAAAGGGTTTGGGCTAGAGCCATACCACCAGCATATAGAACATATGTTCGAATTGAAAGGTCACTCTTTCGCTACTTGTGAGTACCCACGAAGTGGCACGACAGGGTAGGAATAGTTGTCGGCATTGTTGGCGCGGCGTAACCGGCGGAGGTGACCAGCACTGTGTCCGTAAAGGGATCCCTGAAGAGGACCTTCGGCTGGTCGAACCGGTTCACCAGAATCCTGGTTCTCATCCTCATGGTCGTTGTCACAATGCTCGGGGTGTTTTGGCCGCTGGTCGATTCATCCACCGGCACCAAATCGACGTACGACCCGGTCTCGGTCATCGAGTACACGAGTGAAATCAGCGTCGCTGCGGACGGAAACATGACCGCCACCGAGACTCTGCTGGCGAAGTTTCCTAGCGATAGGCACGGCATCTACCGGTTCTTTGACACGACTGATCCCAGCAATCCGAATATCCGCCGGGTCCCGCAGATCACCTCTATCACGCGCGACGGCACGGCCGACCCGGTTGAGATCAGCTGGCAGTCGAACAACCGCATCATGGTTGCCAAGATTGGCAATCCGGATGTCTCTGTCACTCCCGGTGCGCACACCTACGTGATCGCGTACACCGTTCCGGGTGTCATCTCACCGGTTAGCGCTGGCGCCAACAAGGCCTTCTCGTTTACCGCTGGCGAGAACTCATCGACCCCTGGAGAGTCGGCATTCTTCTGGAACGTGGTGGCTCAGGGTTGGCAACTTGACATGGACAAGGTCACCGTTCACGTCACGCTACCCAGCCCGAGTCAGCAGGTTCAGTGCGATGCTGGAGGCAGCGCTACTCTCGGCCCCCGCAAGTGCACCATTGCCGGAGCGGGCACCAACTCGATCACCTTCACGACACCTTGGCTGCCGGCGAACACCGGGGTGGTGGTGCGGGCGACCATGGCACCGCCGCCACCGACCAACCAACCTGGACTGATCACCACACCCTGGCCGGTATCGTGGCTGCCGGTCCTGGGCCAGAGCGGCCCACTGGCGGTCCTGGTGTTGCTGCTCACTCTGCTCGCCTTCGTCGCCGGCCTGCTATGGGTCTTGCGTAGTCGCGAGCACGCGCCAGGGTTCCCGGTCATGTACTCCCCGCCCCCGGGTTTGGGGCCGGCCCAGACGGTGTTCATGACGGCTGAGGACACTGGCAAGTACGCGCTGAATGCAACTTTGTTTCAGATGGCGGCAACGGACCTCGTCACGTTGCAGCATCAGAGCAAAGACTCGTGGATCATCACCAGCGCGGCCTCCGCCGACCAGTGGGAGGCTGCGGATCCGGCGAGTAGGGCCGTGGGTGACGTGCTGCGGCTCACTGGAGGTGGAAGTCGTTCGTTCGCGGCGGACCGAGGTGTGCATGCCGGGCGCAAACTGCAGGAGGCGAAGGGCAAGATCGGTCCGGCGGTCCGCAAGTGGGCTGCGGACACCGGCAATGTCCTACCGGTCGGATCGGAACGATGGGCCAAGCGTGTCTGGTTTGCTGCGGTTGTGCTGGCGGCCCTGTGGTTTCTCTCGCCGATCATCCACTCTTTTGGGCCGACGATGTACGGACTGCCGTTCGCAGCGTTCGCGATCGGGGGGTTCGGCTTGATGCATCCAGGGGTCGGTACCAGGCGAACTGAGGCTGGTCGGGAGCTTTGGTCCAAATGCGGCGGCTTCGCCCGTTTGCTGTCCACTGATTCGTCGCAGGACCGGTTCGATTTCTCAGCCAATTCCGAGCAGTTCCTGAGCTTCATCCCGTATGCCGTGGCTTTCGGGGTGGCAGACAAATGGGCCGCGAAGTACCGCATGTACACCAGCACCGAGCCGCCGACCCCTGACTGGTATCCCTACGGCGTCGGTCTGGCGACGTGGTACTCCGGGTCGGGCGGTTTCGCCGACTTCGACTCGACCATCTCATCCTCGATCGGCAGCTACGAGGCGTCGCTGTCGTCCAGCAGCGACAGCGGTGG
>JBAXOQ010000310.1:0-5213 GCA_037133175.1 Actinomycetes bacterium | reverse complement strand
CCATCAGGTGGTCGCGTAGCCGCAGGTCCGGGACGTTCGCCCCTGGCGGTCTTTGGGTCGGGATGCCTGTCAGGGTTACGTCGAGCAGCCGCTGTGCCGCGTCGGCGTCCATGGCCTTGCGCCAGGGGGCGAGCCCGGCGTCGGGGCTGTCGCGGGGCTGAAACTGCGAGTGGACCATGGGGGAGATTTGCACAAGGTTGAGCTCGTCGGCGTTGCGAAAGAATGCAGACACTGCCGCCCGGAATCGTTTCACCGTCGCCGCCGAGTGCCTCGGTGCCGGGGCGGTTCTTGCCCGCTGATCACGCTGGGTCTCGTACGCCACGAAGACCGCGTCGACATGGTCGGCCTCGACGTCGTCCAGCGATGCGTCGGCGGTGATGCCGACATCGTTCAGAAGGCGAACGAATTCGTTTAGATCGCGACTGTAGGCGGTGATTGTGTGCGGTGACTTGCGCGTCTTACGCTCCAACCCGTCGACGTATTCCTGGACCGCGGCATGCACGGAAATCAGGCGTGGGGCAGGGGGCTGGGCCACGCCCCCAAGGGTAGCACAACACTGCGTATAATTCCCATTATACGCAGTGACACGACAATGAATTGCATCTGATCCGAAAACTCATCACCTTGGGGTGTCGGTAACGCTGCTGTCACGTGCCCCAATGGCGGGAGGCCGTTTGTTGAATCCGGCTGTCGTACACTGGTGACCGCCTAGCTGAGTGTTCACTCGGTAGGTTGTGGGCGGCCCGGCGGCCTCACCGCGCCTGCGTGGACATCGCGGGACATCGGAGTACACTTGGCGAGTACAGAAGGCCGATCTTGATTGGTTTCTGTGAGTAGTGAGCTTCGGAGGGCCAGTCCGAGGGCCGAAAGGCCGCCTAGGACGGGAGCCGAAGCTCTACTCATTTCTGAACGTAATTGACTTCGAGGTTCGCCGCCAGAATGAGATCAGTGGCCTCCGGGGAAGCGACGCCACCCATCACTTCTTGGTTGTGCCGCTCACGATGTGCTCCGCAGACTGAATCGGCAAGCCACAGCAGCGGATTGCGTTTCGTATCCCACTGCACGCCGGGAATCGCGTGCCCTGTACTACGCAACTGCTTCACTACCCGCTTGTCCTGAACGTCTAGCTTTCGACCCCGACTCTCAACAATTACGCCATCGGCACCTTCACCCACCGCCCACACCAAGGCTTCCGCCAGCAGAATACTGCGCGTCTTGTCTTGGCCGCGCCGCCCGCAACCTTGCTGGAATCCGACAGCGACGGCTCCTAATTGATCAACCGCAGTAACCATCCGCCGCCGAGCCTCAGGGCCTTCTTTGACCCAATGAAACGGTCGCTCACGTCCTCGGGTCACCCGAGCAAGAGTCGTGCGCGCAAGCGTCGCATCTTCAATGATCGCGACTGAGGCGATGACATAGATGAAACCCTTGCCGCTTTCGATCGTTGTCTCGTCTATGACCGCGATCACGGGGCCGACTTGGCTCGTACTCGATCGACCGCGCGCCCGACCGTCGAGCGGGCGATACCGAACATCTCGGCCAGCTCAGATTTGCTGTAGTCGCCCGAGTCGTACAGCTTGACTAGCTGCGCCTCTTGCTTAGGTGGCAGCTTGGGCTGTTTGCCGCGCAGCCTGCCGTTATCCTTCGCGATCTTCATTCCCTCGCGGGTGCGCATCCGAATCAGGTCAGCCTCGAACTCGGCGAATACGCTCATCATGTTGAACACGAGTTTGCCCATCGGGTCACACGGGTCGTACACCGAACCTGCGAATGACAGTTTGACTTCACGCGCCGTCAGTTCGTCGGCAATATCTCGCGCGTCGGCGATTGAGCGGGCAAGCCGGTCTAGCTTGGTGACAATGAGAGTGTCGCCCGGGTGGCACGCGGCCAACGCCTGACGAAGTCCTGGCCGTTCCCGGTTCGCGCCGGTCAAACCGTGGTCTACATAGACCCGGTCGGCGCTGACTCCGAGATCACGCAATCCTGCCTTTTGCGCTCTGAGGTCTTGCTTCTCTGTCGACACTCTGGCGTATCCGACCAACATCACGATTACCTTGGGTCGAAGCCCGCAGCATTCAGGCTGTCACGCAGTGGGCCGTCGACTGCTTCGAACATCACCCGCGCCTCACGGGTACTTGCCGCCTGGTTAGCAAAGGTCACGTCGGTACATCTCTTGGCGAGCTGAGCCAGCGCCATCGCCTGTTCCTCGGTAAGCGTCACCGTGATCGTCACTTGGGTCTTCGGGTTGGCTGCGTCCCAGCCGCCGCCGAACACCATGTCACCGCTACCACTGCCCATCTGCATTCCCGTCCGTTTAGCGCACCCATGCGGGCGTCTTCAAAGGACAGGTTTACCGGACACCTCTGACATTCACGGCACCGGCGTCGGCGCTGCACCCGTTTACCTGTCCGGTGGGCGATCCCCAAAGGGACGCCCAACAAAAGACAATGCTCGGGGTTGGTTTATTGAAACTCGATCTGAGTCAGCGGGTGCGCTGGCTACCCACACGGAACGAAACCATCCTTCACTGTCGTGATGTAAGTATGACGGGTGACAACACGAACGCGGGGCTGACCATGGATGAGGAACGCGAACTGACGCACGAGGAGTACGAGGCGTACCGCCGCGAGACGTTATTCGTCGAGCGGGAGGAAGCAACTCCGGATCAATTCCCCCGACTATGGAACCTCTCGGCAGCGTTCTTGTATCGCGGGGTGATCCGTGCCGATGTTCCGGAGCCACCTGAATACGTCACTGTTCCTATGCCGAACAGCGGCATGGATGAGCTGTGCAACGCGATCACGCGATGGAACGTGCTCTGGGAGGCCGCGCAGTTCCGGCGGCGGTTCTTCGGGAAAGACGATCTCCCCAAAGAGTTGGGGCAAGTCGCCGAGTCCGGCGACACAAACGTTGTGTTCGTGCCTCGAACACAGACACGTTATTACGAGTACGCGCCGCTGGTGCACCTGCTACCCCGAGAGCAGATCGAACGCCATGGGCTGCCGCTGTTGCGTGGTGGTCAATGGCCATTCTTCGCAGATTCGGGCGGCATCGATCCTTACTTTCCACACGACTTTGAACAACGACTATCTCGCGCGTGGGCTTCGACGGTGTGGCGACATATGAATCCTCGCTCACCGATGAGTGGGTTCACGGGTTCTGACCCGATCCGGCTTCTTGCTCACAATCTTGATTTCTGGGTGCCTGCGGTGACCGAAGTTATTCAGCAGACACTTCGAGGGCTACCAGTCGTAGATAACGGCGTCGATGAAAGCCCACCACCGTTGGTGGACGGCGGTTTCCTTGAGGGCGCTACCACTGCCAATCCGCGCGTGGGAACCGACCTATGGCGAGGAGAAGCTGAGGCCGCAGACGTTGTGGCATTAACAGTTGAGCAGGCTGACAGCACTGGCCGCCTGCGGGGCATTCTCGACGCAGTTCGTTCTCATCGCGTCGAGGACGACTTTTCGCAAAGGTGGACTCGCGAACGGGAAGACTTCGAACGGAAGCTGTACCGCAAGAGGGACAAGATTAAGGTTCGGTTCGTTGAGTTGCCTGACACGATCCCGGTACAAGGGCCTGAAACCGAAGTTGAAGATCGTATCGTTTACGGCGACTTCCTCGCACTCCTAGACGAACGCGACCGGCAGATAGTCGTAGTCCTGCACAGCGGCGTCACCAAACTGACTGACGTCGCCAAGATCCTTGGGTACGCCAACCACAGCCCAGTGTCGAAACGACTGGCCCGAATCCGGCGACTAGCCGAGGAACACTTCGATCGGTAATGGCGCTACGTACCTTGCGATCCGTCTTCTGAAACGACCCTAGACGGAGATCTGGGGCCAGAGTGTGCGAGGCGAAATAACCGAGGGTGGAATATTTCGGCGCGTTCGCGCTATTCTTTCAGTGCGGACCTGCCCCACAGTCGTGGATCAGCGGGTCTGCTTTCTTTTGCGGTCACAGCGCGAGCGGCCCGCCGTTGACGTCCGAATTACGCAGGTAGTCGTCGTACCAGCTCGCTGATTGAGCCCGCCCGCCCGTTTGACTGGATGTGCTGGGGAGTTGGCCCCGGTAGCAAGTCCAGGCCACAAGATCAGCCATCTGCACCCATTGGGATAGATGAGATCCCTGAAAGTGGGGGTCTTCGATAATGTGTCGAGTTGCAAGATCAAGGCCGCGGTGAGCCCGCTTGTAGCTGGGATCGTCGCCGTCGCCATCCATGTAGATCTGGGCGTACTCCCCAGCCTTTCGAAACCGCTCGTCGTGGTATTCAACCAAGCGACGATAGAGATCCTCTTTGCCTAACTGGAACTGCCTGCCACGCTGACCGGTGTCCCGATACGCAGTTCCGATACGCAGGGTGGGAGCTTGCGCCATGGCCTCCAAGCTCATCAGCAACACGTCACGCCGGGCGCTTTTAGAGTTATTGACGGCAGGGTCAGTTGAAGGCTGACCGCGACCACCCATGAGGTGCGCGGCGTGAAGTTCCGCCGAAGGCGGGATGGAATAACTGGCCCACAGCTTTTTGCGCAGGTCGAGCCAACTGGCAAGGCCAAGGCGCCAGTCGTGGGGAGCAGTCTCGATCCATCCAAAGACGGCAAAGCCTGACTGTTCCGAGCCAGAATCGTCCATGTACAGCAATCGCATCGCGGGTGTACTCATGTTGCTCCTCGCCCTGACTTGTTGACGGCTGGCGCTTTGGACACAGGTCGCCACAGGGGCTGCAAGGTGTACTCGTTGGTCTTGGCAAGGCCCGTGGGGCTTAGCGGTGCCTTCGTCATGCGCGTGGTAACCGACAGGATTTCGAGTTTGGCGAGGCTCGCTAGGCCGCGTTCTGCGGTGTCCGCTGACCAGCCGTACCACTGCGGCATACGCTCGGTCGGGAGCTTGAAACCGTCCCGTTCGTGCAATGCCACCAGCAGCATTACCGTGGCTGGCAAATCCAACTCCTCATGCCAGCCGTCCAGCCAATAGATATTGGGTAGCAGCAAGAACCGCTCTGCCACGGTGGCTCCCTTAGGTCGTGTGTATGGATCGCCAGAACAGTCTTCGCGCAGCAGTGTGACCCGGATTTGTCGCTCCCGCCCGCGCCGCTCACGGGCAATTAGCTTGCGATCCTGGTGTCAATGGCCAAGTTAAAGTCCCCGCTGGTGGCCAGGTAAAAGTCCCCACCCTTCGGGTTGTTTCAGGGTTTGGTTAGGCGGGTTCCTCCT
>JBAXOQ010000309.1:0-5221 GCA_037133175.1 Actinomycetes bacterium | reverse complement strand
CCAGCAAATCGGCAAGGCCCGCGCCCACATCGTCGATGCCTCGGCCTCGCTCAAAGTCGGAGACAAAGTCACGCTCAAGCTCGACGCCAACCGCCGCCGCCCGATCGAAGCCCACCACACCGAGGACACGAGCGCACCCGAGAACAACACCAGAGCCGCCACCAGCGTTGCCAGCACCCCGCTGAGAACCCGCCGCGAGAGCCACGTGGCCCTAGGAATCATCGTCACGACCATGACCGCGATGGAACCCGCCATCACCGCGTCCCGAGAGAATCCCAGGCCGCGACCGACCGCCAGCGGAACCACGAAGGCCACGGCCGCAGCCAGTCCATACGCCCAGTCGGGGCTCGCATGCCCCATCGTGAAAGTTGCTCTAGCTCGCCTCGCGAGACTCACCATCGAGAACCTCATTCGAGTTCGGACACCCTGGCAACGCGGAACAGCTTAGAGCCCACGAACCCACCACGCCCATCCGCGCGAGTCCCTACCTGTCTCGCCTTTGCTCCGAAGAGCCGCAGCACGACCGTAGGCCATCGTGGCGCGGTTCGCCTCGGCTGGCGCAGATACGCACGCCGCTTGAGTATTGTCGATTCATGAGCATCTTCAGACGCGCGCCACTGGCACTGGTCCTGGCGGCAGCCGTGCCCCTGACCGGTCTCAGCGCGGCGGCGGCGAGCGCACCAACCGCGTCGGCTGCTGAACCGCTGCCCGCCGTGGCCGCGACCGGTCCGAGTGTCGCCTTGGGAACCGACGCTGTCGTTCAACCCCGAGGCGATCAGACGCGGGTCGACTACTCGCAAGTCATCGCCAAGCTGAGGACCGAGATCCCACAACTGATGGCTGCCGGGTCTGCGGTGGGTTTGACGATCTCACTGGTCGACGGAAACCGAACGGTGTGGACGCACGGCTTCGGGTGGGCAAACCGAGAGGCAAAACGACCCGTCACTACGTCGACGCTGTTCCACATCGGCTCGGCCTCCAAGCCGATCACCGCCGCGGCGATCATGCAGCTCGTGCAGCAGGGCAGGGTCGATCTCGACGCACCGCTGACCCGCTATATCCCAGGCTTCAAGATGCTCCCCCGGTACGCACACAACACCGTCACCGTGCGCAGCATCATGACTCACCACTCAGGCATTCCCGGCGACTTGTCTTCGCTGGCGGAGATCGCCACGAAACCGGATACGCACATGTACAACAAGACTCTCAGGGCGCTGCGGTCCCAGCTGCCGACCCGGCCGGTGGGCGAAGCCTGGGCCTACAGCAACCTGGCCATCACGCTGCTGCAGGGCGTCGTTCAGAACGTCACGGGCATGAGCTTCGATCAGTACACCCAGCGGTACCTGTTCGCCCCTATGGGGATGACGTCCTCGACGTTCGATGATGCCCGCCCTCGTGGTTCACAACTTGCCGCCAACTACCAGGTCCTGCCTAACGACGATGGCTCGGTGCAGGTGCTGCGCAGGCCGCGGGAGTACGTCAACATCAGACCGGCCGGTTCGGTGGTGTCCAACGCCAATGACATGGCGAAGTACCTCAAGACGATGATCGGCCTCGGGACGACTCCGGGCGGCTCGCGCATCCTGAATGCCAAGACGGTGCGTCAGATGATCACGGTACAGAAGGCGTCGCCCTGGGATTTGTCGTTCTTCAAGCAGGCGCTGGTGTGGTGGCGGGGCTACACCCAGCCGTCGATGGGGGCGGTGGTCAATCACGGCGGCGACACGTACATGCATCACACCATGACCGCGTGGATTCCGGGCCTGAAGCTCGGGGTGTTCGTCTCGGTGAACACCGCGAGCATGACGTCGGTGACGAATCCGGTTTGGATTCGGGCGATGGACTTAATGATCCAAGCCAAGACCGGTCACCTGCCGGGGCCTGCACCAGCGCCCGCCCCGGTCGCCGCGCCCAACCCGGGGCAGATGGCCGCGATGGCCGGTCAGTACGCAGCGTCCAACGGGGTGCTCGAGGTCGCCGTCGAGGGCAATGCGCTGGCGATCACCGCCGGCGCACAGTCGCCATTCGCGGTGAAGCGTCTGTGCACGCTGCGTTCCGACGGTTGGTACACCTGCGACGTGAACAACGCGTCGTACCGATCCTCAGTGATCAGCGGGCAACAGGTGCTGCTGGGGCGCCCCGCAGACGGATTCAGCGGGCTCATCGCGCAACGGATTCCGGCGACCTACTCCATTCCCGCCGCCTGGGCGGCCCGAGTCGGCACCTACCGCGTCACCGGCGCTGCGCCAACCAACTATCCCGTCTCACCCTGGCCGGGCACGCAGTACTCCGAGCTGAGCACCTACAAAGGAATCCTGCTGCTGGATTCGGAGGTGCTGCTGCCCTCCAGCGACCAGCTGGCCTTCACCTTCGGGCCTTCCCCTATGCAGGTGATGCGAGACGCCGGCTACTCCGTGCAAGTCGCGGGCAGCAACCTGGTCAGCCGGGGGGCGACGCTGATACCAGCAACGACCACCAAGTCCGAGAACCGTCAGCGGGTTCCTTCACAAGCCTGGGAGCAGCAGATCGCCGCCTTCGAGTGAGCATTGCGGGCCGCAGACTGTCGCGGTCACCATGCCGAACACCAACGTCGCCGGGGTGGTGCACGGCGAGTTGCGGCGCGCGATCGTATGCGTAAGGCTGTCTGCGTCCGAAACACAGCGCAAAAAACCGTCGACCGCGAAAGGCCTGCCATGACCGACGCCCCAGTAACCGTCTACCCGGCCAAGTCGATCACCACGATGAACCCGATGGCACCGACCGCGGAAGTGGTGGCCGTAGCTGGCGACAAGATCGCGGCTGTGGGTTCACGCGAAGGCGTGTTAGGTGGGCTCAAATACGCTGGGCGCGAATATCGGATCGACGACACCTTTGCCGGTGCGGCATTGATTCCGGGCCTGATCGAGGCACATTCGCACATCACCACGACCGGATCGTTCTACCAGATGCCCGCCTACCTCGGTGCGTATCCGAGATTGGGCCCAAACGGAATGCTGACTCCGGTCGAGTCGAAGCAAGCGGCCTTGGAGACCCTGCGCACAGTCGCCGCGACGGTGGAAGGGCCGGTCACAGGGTGGGGCTACGACCCGGTCCTCATCGAAGGCTCACCGAAGCTCACCGCGGCTGACCTGGACGGGATCGACGCCACCAGGCCGGTGGCCGTGATGAACATGTCCGGGCACGTGTTGTACTGCAACTCGGTGACGCTCAAGTTGGCCGGCTACACCGACTCCACTGACGCCCCCGGTGTGATCAGGGGCGCTGATGGGAAGCTGACCGGCGAGCTGGACGAGTTGCCGGCGATAATCCCTGCGGTCATCCATTTGCTGAAACTCGACGCCAACTACGTCCTCAACGGTGTCGCCCTGACAGCCGAGCTGGCCCACCAGCGCGGACTGACCACGATCAGCGATTTGTTAACTCAGAGTCCCCAGGAGATCCAGGCAATGGCGGGGTATGCCCGCTCGTCCGCAGCCAAAACCCGAATGGCCTGCTACTACTCATACCTGTCGCTGGCACCTATGGGCGTCGACAAAGCGCTGCCATTTCTAGCCGAGCAATGTGCTGGCAACGATGACAGATTCCGCGTGGCAGGCGTGAAGTTCGTGTCAGACGGTTCGATCCAAAACTTCACGGCGGACCTGCTGGCACCGCCCTACTACAACGGTGCGCCCAACGGGCTATTCAACTTCGCCACACAAGATGTCAGCGCGCTGATGAAGCCGTACCACGACGCGGGCTACCAGATCGCTACCCACACCAACGCCGACGGCGCCTCGGACAAAGTGCTGGCTGCCCTGACGCACATAATGGACATTGCACCGCGCCGGGATAATCGCCACCGGATGGAGCATGTGCAGATGCTCACAGCCGAGCAGATCGCCACGATGGCCAGCTACGGGATCTGCGCGAACGTGTTCTCAAAGCACATCAAGTATTGGGGAGACGTCCACCGCACCATGACCCTCGGTCCGGACCGTGCGGCACAAATGGATGCGGCCCGCACTCTGATCGAATCCGGGGTGCACACCTCGCTTCACTCAGACGCCTGGGTAACTCCGATCGATCAGCTTGAGTCGATCGTCTGCGCCACAACTCGCACAACACACAGCGGTTTCGTACTGGGCCCGGAGCAATGCATCACTGTCGAGCAGGCCCTGCGTGCCGTCACCATCGAGGCCGCCTACCTGCTCCGGGAAGACCGCATCAAGGGCAGCCTGGAACCGGGCAAGCTAGCCGACATAACGGTTCTTGATCGCCCGCTGGTAACCCCCCAGGACGCCGCTGACGCACAGCCACTAGCCACTTTGCTCGGTGGCCAAGTGCTGCCGATCTCCCCCAACACCCCGTGAGGACCCCCCTCTTCCTCTTCCTCTTCCTCTTCCTCTTCCTTCACCTTTGCACCCCAAAAGCCGCGTAAGACCCTCCGGACTGGCGGTGAAGGCGGCTTTTCGGGAGCAAAGATGAAGGGGGGGAGATGCGGCTGAATCTTCGGGAGTATCGCCGCAGGGCCGCCCTCGAAGAAGTGCCCCTTGGCCGTAGTGCGATCCCCCACTGCGAATCAGGCGGGTTGGGTGTTGGCCGGTCCGGACGAGTTCGCTGCGGCGGCCACTGACGCCGCATGCTCACCGGAACGCTCGGCAGCAGACCGCCCAAGCGCCACGATGATCACCGTACAGATCGTCACCAGCGCCGCCATCGCGTACATCGCTGCGGAGAATCCCTGCGTGTAGTACTCAGGCAGTCGCGCGATGCTCGTCGCCGCTTTGGTCAGGAACTTGCCTACTTCGGTTGTCGCATCCGCATCTGAGCTGGCCTCGTTCGAGATGACCAGTGACACGGTGACGGAGTTGGCGATCGCGGCGCCGCCGGCCAGTCCGATTGCGTAGGCAAGCTGGCCCACATAGATACGTGATGAGGTTACGGGGCCGTAGGAATCCTCGGGCGCCTCTTGCACGAACATCTGGCTCTGCGGAACCGTCATGACGCCGCAGCCAAAGAACGCCACGATCAGTGCAAGCGAGAACAGCAAACCATTAGGCGAGGAGGCAGATACGCCGGTAAACGTCATGCCGACTGCCGTCAAGATCCCGCCCCCGACCAGGACCGCGACAGCGGACCTGCCGCGACCCATGATCCGCCCGGCCAGGATCGAGGCAACGATGCTGGCGGCCATGATCGGCAACTGCCGCAGTGAGGCGCTCAGTGCACTGAACTCGGA
>JBAXOQ010000308.1:0-5236 GCA_037133175.1 Actinomycetes bacterium | reverse complement strand
GCGTGTTGGGAATCACCGAGGAGTACGTGTCGATGTTGCGGGCCCGGGCCCGCAAAGAGGGATCGGCAGGGTTGATGCGTCGGCGCGGGCGACCGGGCGCGTTGGGGGCAGAGGATCTGAGGCGGGCTCGGTCTTGGCGGTCGCAGGGTCTGACTGACACGGCGATCGGGGAACGCCTTGGCGTGCATGCCACAACGGTGGCCCGGGTATTGACTGGCGTCGCACGGCCGCCGGACTCGGCCAACACCAACACCAACGTCGGTATCGGCACCGGGCAGGACGTGTTGCCGGTGTCGGCGGTGATCGGGCCAACACAGTCAGATGATCTGGTTACGTCGGTCCCTGATGCGGGTCACTGCCCCGACGACCCAGCGAACCTGCCCGATCGTGGACAGGTAGTTGATGAACCGTCACCGGCGTTTCAGGGTTCGGCCCGGATCGGTACCGGCACGTACCTATGTCGGCATGCCGGTTCGATGATGCTGTACCCGTATTTGGACCGGGTCGGTGCGCAAGATATTTTCGCATCGTTGACCGATGCCCCGGCCCGCCTTTATGACGATTTGGCGGTGCTGACGACCGCGTGCTTGGGGTTCGCGTTGGGCATGGACACCGCTGAGGGTGCCAAGCATTTACCCCGGGGCCATGCCGGTGCCGCGGTCGGGTTGGTCACGGTTCCGCAGTTGGCGACGTTCCGTTTCCGGTTGGCCGCACTGGCCGACCGTTCAGATCCGCTGGCGTTGCAGCGTGCGTTCGCTACTGGCATGTTGGCTGCGGACCCGGCCGCGGACCCGGCCGCGGACCCGGTGTACTTCGTCGATGACCATTTCGTGCCCTACAGTGGTGCCCGCCCGGTTGGTAAAGGATGGAACACCAAACGTCGACATGCCCAACCTGGCCTAGACGACACGTTCTTAGTTGATGCCCGCGGTCGGGCGGTGGTGTTCGGGTCCGGGGAACCGACCGGGTTGGTGTCCACGTTGCCGGGGGTACTTACTGGGTTGCGGCAGGTACTGGGCCCGGATGCACCGATTTTGTTGGGTTTCGACCGGGGTGGTGCCTTCCCGAGCGCGTTCACCGCGTGTCGTAAAGCTGACGCGGATTGGATCACTTACCGGCGGGCACCGTTGGTAGCGGTCACCGTCGAACCTGAACAGTGCTGGACGTGCCGAGATGGCAAACAGGTGGCCGTGCTGTTAGCTGATGAAACCGTTGATCTCAAAGGCTATGGGCCCGCACGCCAGCTGACGTTGTTCGAAAACGGGGTCCCGGTCTTACAGGTGCTCACCAGCGACACCACCGCTACCGGGGCGGCGTTGCTGCACTGGTTGCGGGCCCGCTGGCGGATTGAGAACATGTTCAAATATGCCGCAGAGCACAACGGTATCGATACCCTCGCCGACTACGTAATGAACATCGGCCCAGACACCCGAATGGTGACCAACCCGGCCCGCGTCGCGGCACGCAAAACCGTCGCCGCCGCGCAAGCAGACCTCATCACCGCGCAACGGGCGCTAGCACAACTGGTGTCCGGGCCGGGGACACCCAAACGTAAGAATGATGCGCTACCAGCAGCACACGAGCAGATCGCGGCCGCAACCGAAGCACTACAACAGGCCAAAACGGTGCTACGCCCGATACCGGTCAAAGTCTTGGCCACCGAGCTTGACCCGAACGCGAAACGAGCCCGCCCACGCCTGCAACGGCGCGGCCTGCAAATGGTGCTGCGACTACTAGCATTCAACGCTGAGGCATGGCTGGCCGAACACTTCAACGCCTACCTGACTGACCCGAACGAGTACCGGGCAATCATGCGTAACCTGCTACACCTTGACGGACACGTCACCTACACCACCGAAGCGATCAACGTCACCCTCGACCGGCCCGACAGCCCACGGGTAGCCCGCGCACTGCAACTACTCACCGAGGAATTGAATACGATCCCGGCACGACTGCCAGGTGACCGACGTCCCCTGACCTACCAAGTCACCCAGGCATAAGTTTCAACAATGATCTTGCGCCTACTTGAGGAGGTCTGAGACTCTCTTTCCGCACTTCTCGGCAACGATTTGACGGCAATTAGTTGGGTGGCTTTTTTCCGGTCAGTATGCGCGCGGTTGCTTGGCGGGATAGCTCGTTCAGCTCGTTGTTGAGCTGGTCAAGGAGGCGCCGGTTGGCGATCCATTCCCGGTACAGGTCCACCTGATCGGCATCGACTTTGCGGGTGATGGTCTTGCCTGCGAGTTTGCGGGTGTACTGGAAATATGGGCCGTGCTTGATCGGCGGATCCTGGTGACATTTGCAGCCGGTCGTGCCGCACACTGTGTACCGGCTGATGACACTGCCCGGGATCGCGAACCCCAAGGCGCTAATGCGGGTTTTGACCTGGTCATAGTCCCGTTTCAGTCGATCCAATTCTGTTTCTTCCACAACCGATCCCTTCCTGCTCACCGCTGGCGTGTCTCCATCATCCGTACCAGCCAGTATAATATACTGGCTGGTACGGATTTTCGGCACCACCCCAGGTGTCGGCGTGTCAAGGTGATCGGAGTTCACCGATGGAAGCCTTCGAACTGACCAGCACGAAACTGGGCGCCCTCCCGCTGATCAACCACGTCCTCGACCGGGCCGACCTCCCGCGGATCCTGGACCGCCACCTACCGGCCGGTGATAGCCGCTCCCGATTGTCATCAGCGGCCGCGGTGCGTTTGGTGGTCACCAATCTGCTGGTGGGCCGCAGCCCGTTGTATGCCCTCGGGCAATGGGCCCACCCCTACGACCCGGCCCTGTTCGGTGTGAGCGGCGAACAACTAGCCGCAGTCAACGACGACCGGGTCGGGCGGGCCTTGGAAGCCCTCTTCGACGCCGACCGGGCCAGCCTGCTCACCGAACTGATGCTGGGTGTGATCACCGAATTCACGATTGACACCAGCGAACTGCACAACGACTCCACCTCGGTCAGTGTTCACGGGGCCTATGCCAGCGCCGACGGCACCACAGTCAGAGGCAAACCAACGCCAGCGATCACCTACGGGCATTGGAAAAGACCACCGCCCCGATTTGAAACAGTTGGTGTGGATACTGACCGTCGCCGCCGACGGCGCGGTGCCCATCACCTACCGGCTCGCTGACGGCAACACCAGCGACGATCCGACCCACATCCCTACCTGGAACCAACTCGTAGCCCTGCTGGGCACAACTGGCTTCCTGTATGTGGCCGACTCCAAACTGGCCAGCAGCAAGGCCATGAACCACATCACCGATGCCGGTGGCCGGTTCATCACCGTGCTCCCCAGGGCGCGCAAAGACGTGCGCGCGTTCAACGACTGGGCCCAAACCAACACCCCAGCTTGGGTGCACGCCACCACCGCACCCGGGCGCCGCACAGGAGAACCCGATCAGGTGTACTCCGTGTTCACCAGCGGCGAACCTTCAGTTACCGGCCACCGCATCGTCTGGGTCCACTCAACGAGCAAAGCGACCCGCGACCATGCCTATCGCCAAGCCCGCATCCATGCCGGAACCACCGCGATCAGCGCCCTCAACGACAAACTCACTGGACCCAAAACCCGACTGCGCAACCGGGCCGACATCACCAAACGGGCCGAAGCCCTCCTGAAGCAAACCCGAGCCTCGCGCTGGGTCACCTACACCATCGACGAGCACGTCACCGAACACACGAAGCAAACCAGTGCGGGCCGACCAGGACCGGGCACCACGTATGCGACCACCGCCACAACCAGTTACACGATCACCGCTGACATCGACTTGACCAGTTGGCATACGACGCCACCACCGACGGCTGCTTCCCTCTCATCACCAACGACACCGGCTTGACCGATCAGCAGGTCTTGGCGGCCTACCGTTACCAGCCGAACCTGGAACGACGCCATCACCTCCTGAAATCGGTTCAAAACGCCGACCCGGTCCTGCTACACAATCCGGCCCGCATCGAAGCCCTGTTCTGCTGCCAGTTCCTGGCCCTACTCATCGCGGCCCTGATCGAGCGAGAAATCCGGGCCAACATGACCACAGCCCAAACAGCAAGCACCCTCTGTGTCAGCCTCGGGTGAGACAAGTTAGTTCTTGTATTCCGTTTCTTTTGGGGGCATGAATGAGGTTGTTTGATGTTGTTGAATCCGAGTGTTTCGGCCGGTATCGATCATGCTGGCGTCATGAACGATGT
Organism: Actinomycetes bacterium; assembly: GCA_037133175.1. Classification (GTDB taxonomy): domain Bacteria; phylum Actinomycetota; class Actinomycetes; order S36-B12; family UBA10799; genus ELA509. The sequence continues at coordinate 1,050 of JBAXOQ010000308.1, read as the reverse complement.
GCCAGATCCTGAAGTTGCCCCGCGGGCGAAGGCCCGCACCTTTCCGGCCGCCTATAAGAAGAAGATCTTGGCCGAGTTCGAGGCGCTGTCCTCTCACGGTGAGCGCGGAGCACTGTTACGGCGGGAGGGCTTGTATTCCTCCCTGATTCGTAAGTGGCAGTTCCAGGCCGCCAGGGATGGGGCTGCGGGGTCGGTGGCTGCCCGCCCCGGACCGAAACCGGACCCCGCGGCGCGGGATCTGGCCAAGGCCCAACGTCGGATCGAGGCGCTGGAAGCCGAGCTCGCCAAGACTCGGAGGATCACCGACGTTCAGGCAAAACTCTCGGGGCTCTTGGCAGATCTTGTCAAGAGTGCCGACACCGACAACTCGGCGAGCAGCTGATGGACAGCGCAGTTGATGAACTCGTTGATGAGGTCGGCTGTGACCGTGCCGCGGCGTGCAAACTGGTTGGCCGCTCACGGGCCTCGCACTACCGTGTCCGCAACCCCAAACCGCCACCAGCTCTGACGCCGGCGAAGCCACGCAAAGCTCAGCCGCGGGCGCTGTCGCAAGTCGAGGCCGCGGCGGTGTTGGCGATGCTGCACAGTCAACGATTCGTCGACGTCGCGCCCGCTGCGATCTATGCCACGTTGCTGGATGAAGGCGTGTATTTGTGCTCAGTTCCGACCATTTATTGGCTCCTGCGGGCGTGTGGGGAATCTCGGGAACGACGCGCGCAAGCGGTACATCCCGCGCTGGTCAAACCCGAACTCATCGCGACCGCACCTAACGACGTATGGAGTTGGGACATAACGAAATTGCACGGACCCGCGAAGTGGACCTACTACTACCTGTACGTGATCTTGGATATCTATTCCCGATACGTGGTGGGCTGGATGCTGGCACCAAACGAACGCGCAACGCTGGCCGAACTACTCATCAATGACACGGTCAGCAAGCAGAACATCGACCGCGGCCAGCTCACCTTGCACGCTGATCGCGGCTCATCGATGGCCAGCAAACCAGTCGCGTTCCTGCTCGCCGATCTCGGTGTCACCAAGAGTCATAGC
>JBAXOQ010000307.1:0-5245 GCA_037133175.1 Actinomycetes bacterium | reverse complement strand
GGGTTGCCTAGGACACCATTCGGGAACGACGTTGCGGCCATGCCGGAATGCGCGCTGACACTGAGATCCGGGCGCGAGCGAGGTTGCCGGACAGGCGAGTAACCGCCCAAGTCGCGGTGCCCTGGCGGAATCGGCGAATGCAGTGCTCAGGTTTCGGCAGATGTAGTGTAGGAGCATCGGCAGATGTAGCCTTGCCGAGTGGATACATACCGCCGTCGGATGATCGACGCCCAACTCGACGAACTCGTGCCGGTCGTGAGCGCAATTCTGCTTGACGGTCCGAAGGGTGTCGGCAAGACCGCGACAGCGCTGCAGCGCGCGAAGTCAGTCAGGCGATTGGACCGCCCCGCCGAGCGAGCGATTGCTGAGGCCGACCCGGATGCCGTCGTCGAGGGCGAGCCGCCCGTCCTGCTTGACGAGTGGCAGCGGGCACCAGCCGTGTGGGATGCCGTCAAACGCGCTGTTGACGAGGACGGCAGCGCCGGACGCTTCTTGCTCACCGGTTCTGCCCCCGCGATCGGGACGCCCACCCATTCCGGTGCTGGGCGAATTACCACCCTACGGATGAGACCTATGACCCTGCCTGAGCGCGGGCAGAGCGTCCCGAGCGTCAGCCTCGGGGCGCTACTCACTGATCCGAACACGAATGTCTCCGGTCAGTCTTCAATGCGTCTTGGCGACTACGTCGACGCAATTCTGGCGTCCGGATTTCCGGGGTTCCTGAAACACCCGCGAGGCGCATTGCCGATCCAACTCGATGGATACATCGATCGGATCGTGGAAAGGGACGTTCCCGAGGCTGGCTTAGCGGTTCGCAGACCCGCAACGCTTCGATCGTGGCTGGCCGCCTATGCAGCTGCGACCTCCACCACGACCCAATGGGAGAAGATACGCAACGCAGCGACGCCGGGCCAGCAGAAGAAACCCGCACGTAGCACTGTCGACCCGTACGTGGATGTCCTTACCAACCTGCGCATCATCGATGAACTCCCCGCCTGGGCACCCACCAACAATCACTTGCGTCAGTTGGGCATGGCGGCCAAACACAACCTCGCCGATCCGGCGCTCGCCGCTCGACTCGTCGGTGTCGGGCGCGCAGAACTCATTGCGGGCCTGCCCGAAGAGGAATGGGTCACACGTGATGGACCATTCCTCGGCGCCCTCTTCGAGTCGCTGACCGCCCTGAGCGTTCGTGTGTTCGCACAGGCCTGCCAGGCGCGCACGTCCCACCTGCGCACCAAAGACGGCCGCAACGAAGTCGACTTCATCGTCGAATCTGACAGCCACACCATCACCGCCATCGAGGTCAAACTGTCCGACGCCATCACCGACGCGGATGTCCGACAGCTGCTGTGGCTGCGCGAGCGATTGGGAAATCAACTGGTCAACTCAGTCGTGATCAACACTGGGCCGGGTGCATACCGGCGCAAGGACGGGATAGCAGTTGTCCCCCTGGCCCTTCTTGGACCATGACTGCCAGGCATCAGTCCCACATGCCAGCGCTCCTTGGGCACCTCTGCACCTGATCCGTCTATCAGCACCCTGCGACCGACACCGCGAGTGCGCACCGCCCGCCTCCATACGCCATAATTCCGGTTCGCCGCGGAGCGCCGCCTACAATCCGGGAGACCAAGACCGCCGATACCCGATGGCGGAGAAGTCCCATCTCAGGAGCGATGCATCATCGCGTGGGTTAGGGCTCTGGGCGCTCGGCACTGACGGGTCGGTTGGTGCCGCGAATCCGTGCTTCCGGGCGACAGGCGACCCACGTTGACCGGCAGCAGCGGGCTTCGGGCCTGGATCAGGCGGCGCTTTTCCTCCTGCTGCCGGTGATCGCGACGAAGCCAACGAAGACCGCGAGGCCCAGCACGAACGAGAGCACCCAGTCGATCGGGCTCAGGACGTTGTTCTGGATGACGTAGATCGTGATGAAGGTGCTGAACGGCAGCAGCAACAGCATCGTCGTGATCAGACCCGGGTTATAGCCCTCGTGCTTGATCTGGAAGATCACCGAATGCTGAATACAGTTCACCCCCGCGTTGAACACGACCAGACCGAAACCGACCCAGGGCGCAATGCCCGCCAGTAGGGCTGCAGCAATCGCCCATACCCACACCGTCACGATGTTGACGAAGAAGACGTAGCCCTCACTCAGGGGTGTGTTGTCCCCGGGCGTGGGTGAAGCAAAGACCGTGTCGTGGTTGAAGAAGGACCTGAACCCGCCAGGCAGCACGTACTCCTCGAACTCGTGCAGCATTATGATCGGCAACTGCAGCCAGAGCAGCCAGGTGTAGGTCGGAATGTCCCAGCCCTGGACGCGGGCGGTGATCAAAACCGTCAGCAGGATCGGAGCAAGCAAGCAGCCGCCGGACACTTGCCACACCATGTTCGCCCGGGCAAAGAACCCCGAACCCACCACCACTTTTCCGGCGGGATCACTGGTGGAGGAAACCTTCGATTCGGCCATTTCTGCCTCTTTCCGTTCGTCGGAGGGGTCGGAAGACTCGCACGCCGCTTCGGTGACCGAATGCCCTATTTCGGAGTGAACATGAGCAGTCGGTCGTACAGCAGCTCGGACTTTGCCGGGTGCGTTTGGGTCGCCGGTTCTGCATAGGCGCGATAGCCGACGCGCAGCGTGTTCAAGTCGACGGGACGGCCCGAATCTGCGCAGAAGTTCGCTGTCGGCAGTTGCGTCGTGTGCTCGGCAGGGTTGCTCGAGCGGGTGAATGTCCAGGAGTAGAACTTGTCCGCGTTGGGCTGGTCGTTGATGTAGTCGCGAGCACTGCCCTGCAGATCCGGGCTTTGGACGGTGACCAGACCGGCGCCCAGGTTCGCGTCTGCGTAGACAGAGACGCTGGAGTAAGTGGCCTTGCCGGTGGCACGGTGGTGGGCACCATAGGCGACCAGAAACGCACCCTTCGGCAGGGTGAAGTTGTCGCTCGCGAGATAGGCGGCATCCGTGGTGGCACCGGCAACTCCGTCGTGTTTCGGCAAATCGGTGACCATGTTGTTCTGCAAACCGGGATAGGGCTCATCAAACCAATTACCAGCACGAATGTCGGTGGTTTTGTAGCCCGGATACTTGTCGACTATGCGTTGACGCAGCACTTGCAGCGTCGGATTGAGATCGAGTTCACTGGTCCCGGTTCCGGCCACGCGCTGTTGCGGTACCGGCAACGGATCGGCGGCCAGCACCGGCGGTACCTGATCGTCCCCGGAGGACTTGGGCCGCACTCGGAGAATCCGCACGTTTGTGCGCAGTGCGTCCATGTAGCTGTTGAACTCGTCCCGGTTATCGGGCACCGCGGCCCGCATGGCGAAGATGAACTCATCTGATCCCTTGTCCAGGCCGAGTTTGAATAGGGATGGCGAGATGACTTGGTCATTTGTCATTGACCCGAGGCCGGCAGTGCTCAGCATCTGATGCACATTGCCCAGGGTCTGTTGATTGCCGGTAGCGACGACGGCAAAGGGTTGATTGAAAGGTGTCGAGCCGGTCTTCTTCAGCGACAGGCTGCTGACCGGATCGGCAACCGGAATCCACAGGATCGGCGGGCCGACCTCGGCACTGAGGGAACCCCTGAGCATATGGAAATTGAAACTGAAGTACGCCATCGGCGGCGGAGTCGCTCCGATCACCACGACCGCTTCATCCGCACGGAGCCGAAACGATCCATTGCTTGCCACCGAATCCGCCTGCCCCGGAACGGGCGGCAACATGGCGCTGACGTAGGGAGAGTTCGGGTTAGGGTAAAGCGGCGCCCACATAGCGCCCTTGCAGTACAGGTCATTCAGATTGGTCTTTACCGGCAAGCCGTCCTGCACGACATAACCGGCGGCTGAGGCCGCGGTCTTGAAGGCGGCTACCTGCCCGTCGACGCCTGCCTCATTAGATGATCCCTGTGACGAAGCCGACGAGGGCGGCCCAGCGGATGGCGTCGCCGTGGTGCACGCCGTCATACCGAGCAGCAACAGCGCCGCTGTCGCTGTGATGCCGAGAATGCTCAACCGTCGACTCATAGACCCCTCCTGCTAACTGGACAAGTGTATCGTAAGTGCAGAGATGGACGCGCCCCAGCGGAGTCTCTGGAGGCGAGGTGGACGTGGCCGGCAAGACGCGTGACGCGGAGCGGACGAAGGGCGCGATCCTGGCGGCCGCACGGCGACTTTTCGCCGAGCAGGACTTCTCGGCCGTGAGCATCCGCGACATCGCTGCGGCCGCCGGGGTCAGCCACGGCCTTGTGCAGCACCACTTCGGCACCCGCAGCGACCTGGTCGCCGCCATCATCGGGCAGGAGGTCGCGGCGTTCGCGGCCGATCCCTGGACGCCGCCTCCGCTGGCGGCTGCCAAGGACCGCGAGCGGCTGCGCGAGGAGCTCAAGGCGCGCATGGTTGGCTTCGGTGACTTCGCTCGCCTGATCACACGGGCCGAGCTCGCCGGCGCCGAGCCGGAGAAGTTGCTGGACCCCGACATCCCCACACCGGCGCAACGACTGGCCGAGGACATCCGAGGCCAACGGCAGCGACCCCAGCCCGGAACCCTCGATCCGGCCATGGTCGCCGCTTACGTCAATGCCGCCACATTCGCATTCGCAACCCTTGCCCCTTGGCTGATGACCTCCGTCGGCCTCGAGCCCGGCGACTACGAGAGGCGACTCGACGAAATCGTCGACATCTCGGTGCGGCTCATTGCCCTGAGCGCCCCTGAATAGCGGCGCGGAATGCCACGAAGTGGGAACGCCAACCCTAGGAACGACGTGGTCACACGTAACGCATACAGATTTCGTGGGCATTCCCACGTGAGGCACAAATCGTGAGTCTCGTCGGCAATTTGACAGAGTATCCGGCTGCTTACTCTGGGTATTGTCTTTTGGTGATTCGGCCGTGACCCCCGGGCGTCGGCCGCGTGGGTGTGGGAGGTCATCTCGATGAGACTGCCGGTATGGGTTGCGGGTCTTTCAGTGATGGCGTTGGCGGCGGGCTTTGGGGGTGTCGCTGGTCCGGCCCATGCGGTCGATGACCCGCCGGTGTATCGCGACTGCGGCAACATCAAGATTGAGCCTGGAGCAGACCTGCACGGTTGTCAGCTCGACCGCGCGCACCTGCGCGGCGCGGACCTTGACCAGGCGAGGTTGGAACACGCGGACCTGCGCGACGCGAACTTGCGCAGTGCGAACCTGCGCGGCGCGGACCTGAGCGACGCGGACCTGCGCGACGCGATCCTCGATGGTGCGAACCTGAACCA
>JBAXOQ010000306.1:0-5248 GCA_037133175.1 Actinomycetes bacterium | reverse complement strand
CCGTATTTGTCGCCACCTGCGTGGGCGTGGTGACCGGAGGCCGGGTCGGTGCGAGCGTCGATATCGGTGCGGGTTTTCGAGGATGGTGATTGGCATACGGTTCCGTCTGCTGTCACCCACTGCTTTGGGTCGACTTCGTTGTACAGCAGATGTTGGTCGGGGTCGAAGTAGCCGAGTTTCATCGCACCGGTCATGGCGTACCCGGTTACGGCTTTGCCATACCTGTCGCGAATATCGGCCCATTGCGGGCTTGACCATTTCTTATTGAAGTCGCACAGGTTGTGCCGGGTTGGCAGCTTTTTGCCAGCCGGGCGAAAGCCGTCCGGCAGGTAATCCTGGGTGAGCAATCTGAGCAACGGCCACAAACCCGGGTCGGCCACGAATGTGACGGCAGCGCTTTGGGTGCCAACCTGGGCAGCGATGGCGACGATGAACAGCATTACCCAGGAGGGGTGGTCGGTGGGTCGTCCGCGCTTTCCCAGCGGGCTCGGGTCGTTGCCGGGCACCTGACGGGCTGCCGCCCAGAATCCGGGGTCCGCGATGATAGCGCGAACTTTCTGCAGCAGGGATACTCGTTCGTGTTCCTCCTCGGTGCGTGGTCGGCGCAGCCCGATAGTGCCGTCTTTGCGCAGGACCGGCAGTTTCGCCCGTCGTCCGGCGGTGCGAATGCTGACATCCGGCTGGCCGTTGACGCCCAGAATCGTGACTGTCCCTTTGACGGTTCGAACGTGAATGTCCGGTTTGTTGTCCGGCTGCGTAATCGTGGTGACGATTGGGGGTGCGGCGAACCGGGACGCGGTGTGGGTGCTCATGACTCACCGCCGGACAGGGTCACGGGTTCGGTGATAGCGAACTCGGTTTTCCAGTCGTAGCCCACGATGTGGGCGACGTCGTCGAGTTTGTTGATGCCCAGACGAGCGGCAACCGCTTCGATGCGGCCGGTTTCGGCGAAGATGCGCTTTGCGACGTATTCGCCGATGCTCGCGACTCGGCGAACCCCGTTGTTCTTCAAACCTGCCCGTTCGATGACTTTCGACAACGTGGTGGAGGTTGCTGCCGACCGGCGTGCGAAGTTGTCATCATTGCCCGGTCGCGGGGTGTACGCCACGTACCGCTGTGCCCAGTCGTGCGGATGCTCCCGGGCGAGGACCGCCAGGCGAGCGGCGAGCTGGTCGAACGCCCACGGGTCGTCAATCGGCAACCATCGAGGCGCATACCGGGTGCCGCCGCCATGCGCGCGCACCAACATGTCTGACAGGTAGATGTCAGTGCATGTGATGGACCCGACCTCGCCGGGTGCTGCCCCGAGTAGCGCCAGTGCCAGCGCTGCCGGTGATTTCGTCTCTCGGAACCGGAAGGTGGCCGCCTCTTTGAGACGGTCGATGTCGATGTCGCTGAATGCGGACACGTACCGAACCGACCGTGTCCCGTTCGGCAGATTCGCTGCCGGGTTGCCGTCAGTGATGCCGAGCCGGAACATCGTGTAGTACGCGGACGCGGCAACCGCGCGACGAATCCGGAACGTGGACTCCGCTGACGGCTCGCCCGTGTACGCATTCGCGGCGAACATCCACTCGTTGAGTAACTCGTTCGACACTTCGCACACCAGGGCCGCGCCGCTGGCTGTTGCGAATTTCGCCAGCGTTGCCAGATGTTTACTGTGGGTTGAGACGGTTCCCTCGGCGATTTGCCCGGCGAGCACCTGTTCCTTCCAGTCGGCGATGACGAGAGCGAATGCGTCGGTGACGCTCATGGCACCAGGCATCGGCAGACCGGGGCGCAGAACGAATGCGTCGTCGGGGCGTAACACGCGACCGATGCGCGAGGACCGAGACCGGAACGCGCTCATGTCGTCACATCCGAGCGAACGCGGCGGTTGCTGCGGGGTGGGCGGGTGCAGTTGGTGGCGGCCTCTGCGTCGAGGTGAGTCGCTGGTATCCATCGCGTTTCACCCCTTACCGGAACTGTTGTCCTAGTGTTTATTATAACGAACACCTCTGACAACGCTGGGGGTACGGCACAATGGTGCGCATGGCCCGACGCGCGAAACCGCCACCCGTGACTTACCTGACCAGCGACGGTGTCTGGCCGCTCGGACCGTTCCGAGATAACGCCCCGCCGTACGTGGCGGCGGTCGCCACCCTCGCTCGGAACGTCATAGGCGAGGCGGGCCGCCGTGGCCTGTCGCAGCGGGGTCTGGCACGGGACACGGGTGTCACTCTCGCCACCATCAACCACATCTACACCGGCAAAGTCATCCCCGACACCGCAACACTCGCAGCGCTGGAACACGCCCTCGGCATCATCCTGTGGTTCGGCCCGCCCGCCAACTAGGAACCGCGCCAGCAGCCGCATGACCAGGGCCGCGAGCCAAAGCGCGTCGCGGCCGGTTACTGCTGGATGTGCGCGGACTCCGCACTCGGAAGCTGTTTGAATACCGGCCTTTGGCCGCTGCATACCATCTGATGTGTTCATGGATATTCTATGGGCGCGACAGATCGGCGTGCGAAGCCAAAGTAGTTAGCTATGTGACGGAAATCCTGATGTATGCTCTGTGAGCATGGCTCACCAAGCCGTATGGGCAAGATCCCGCAAGACTTCCGGACGCGCTCCTCGTCCGGCGATAAACCATTACGTGTGTAATGAAAAATAGATCGCGAGACTGCTCATGCCACCCGCTCAGCACCCCGCGAATGCTGTGCCCTGCTCATAAGAGGAACCGGCAACGAATACTGAACAGGCTTCGTGTCCGCAAATCCCGCTACGGGAAGACGATGCATGGATCGTTTCATCTCGGCGCTGAAGAAACGCGAGAACTTACCGAACTCGTCACCGACATCAACACCGCTCAAATCGCTATCGCCGACCGACTCGCCCGCCGAGGCGAACAACCGCCAGGAGACATCCAACAGCTCTACTACGCATTCGCTCGACTACGGGCACTGCTCGGACCGGGGCTGGAAGATGCCGACGCCGAACGAATTGAAATGAACCGACCCACGAATCACGCCCAGATGGTGAAACGAGTTGGTCAGTGAGCTTCTGCGGTGAGCCTGATGGTCAGTTGGCAGCAGCCGCGATCGCCGATGCGAACGACACCAGGCGGTCACTCGATGTCATAGGCGATTCGTGCAGGCTGTAGCCGTTCGCGTTATGTGTCAGCACTCCCATCAAATCGGAAGACAGAAAGTCGAGAATCTCCTGAATCTCTTTCGTCGATGGACGTGGGTGGACACTGTCTCGGATCGCTCGGTAAACACTGACCGCGTCCAGCGACGTGCCGAGCACTTCGTCAAACTCCAGGGCCTCGCGAGCCAATGACCCCATGATCAACGAAACTAAACGCCGTTGGCGGTCCCTAGCAGCCCACAGGGATTCCAATTGCGACCACCCTGTCTCAGCAACGAAGGCATGCCTCAATTCATTCGGAGATAACGGTGTGACGTGTTGCCGTCGCACAAGAGCTGCGAGTTGGTCCACTGACAGGAGAACAACACCCGATTCTGTCGCCCACTGATCTAGGCGCCCGTGAAGGAATGAGGGCCCGACGATCGCCATGTACTCCGCGTCATGTTTCTTCCGGTGCTCGGCAATAGCGTGCAGATTGATGGCCTTCTCCGTGATGACACCCGATGCCGACGATTTCGCATCAACGATCGCCCGGCCAGCCGTGACGGACCGGAACCCGATATCGACGACGACGTCGGTGTCTCCCGAACCGCCAATGCGCTCCGCCTGGAGTCCCATTGCCAGGAAGCACGCAGCAATGGCATCCTCGAACCGTTGAGGAGCCTGCGAATCAGTAGAAGCCTGCCGCAGTTCCTCGATAACGGCATCAAGGTCTTCGACTTCGGTGACTACCGACTCCGCGATGTCTTCCATGGCTATGCTGCTGACCGGCTTCGCAAGCGGTAACTCCTTGAGGAGAGCGCGGCCTACGCCCGTGGACGAGTATCGGGAGAATCCCGTCTCCGTGATCAGGTCCGCTTCTTTCAACAGCCGGGCAATTCGCTGCATGAAATTCAGGACTGCGGATTCCACGCCGTATTCCGATACCGCAACGCCAAGTAGCTCGGAAACACGCGGATACTCGTCGACGTTGAGCAGGAACTCGCCAACAAACCGAATCCGGGTGTGCACAAGCCGCACCAAGTCGATGCTGCTACCACCCTCAACCCACTCGCGAGCAGCAGCAGTAGCAGTGAACTCGGACCTGCCGCACGGCTCATACAAGCCGATGTTGCGCAGCATCGTCAGGGCCGACCTCGCCGAACTGGACTTGACCCCGAACTCTGTCCGGCACATGCTTTCGAAACCAGATGTCGTGACCATCGGAATCGCCAATGACGTCAGCCGCATCAGACTCTCAACCTGCGATCCCCCACCACCAATCGGAACATATCCAAAAACGGGTTTGCGGACAGCCTGCGCATCCTCGTTTTCCGTGAGATCGGCAAGCAGATGCGCGATCACTGGCCCCGGCTGCGGAAGTTCGCACACATCGCCGATGTCCTGCTCATGTTTGCCGAGAACGCCAGGCTCCTGCAATTCAAGCCCAGCCAGGAGAGACTCACCAGCCTCGGTGATCCGGAGTTTGTTCTCCTGGATTTCGTCCGCAAACCCCAACAATCGCAGCCACTTCGCGCGTCGTCGTACTGGATCCGCACTCTTCCAACCGAGCACAAAATCGTCGTTGGCGAGTTCGCGGAGACGACCGACCGTAGCGGGCTGCTCAGACAGATGCCTCAACAGCTCACCGAAGTAGCGGACGTGACAATGAAAGACAGTCGCAAGTAACTCGGCATCATGCGTCTTGACCCACGCAGCCGCGTAGTCGGTCAAGACCACCCCACGAGTCTTGTCACGCCGAAGCAACTGGCATGGGGCAAGTTGGTCTGCGTACGACGACAGCTTCGTCGCGCGCTCCCCAGCCGGGAATTGGAACGTGTCGTGCAGATCATTCCGATCGTTTTCCTGCAGGTGGGTCAGAAGTGCAGCGAGCTGATCAATCCACAACTCTGACGGGCCAGGCAAACTCGGCATCGAACCCACACGCGACTGCCACGGCAACAAAGACAAGTCGATGCCGCCAGTCTTCTCCCTCATGTGGTCACCATACCGATCATCAACGACGACCAGCCTGTTCAGACGGGCCCGTCCGATGAGCCTGACGGAATGGAAGGCACGGACCGACAGCCTCAGACCTCCTCAAGTAGGGGCATGATCACTGTTGAAACTCAGGTTTGGG
>JBAXOQ010000305.1:0-5252 GCA_037133175.1 Actinomycetes bacterium | reverse complement strand
TCAGTACTGAGAGTAACTCTCGGACCGGGAAGGCTCGGGCATGGCGCGGGAGTTGCGATACAGAGCGATGGCTATCGGGCGGCCACCCGGTACTCGCTGGGTTTGAGGTGATGGGCGTGGAATCGGCATTGTTCACGCTTGATCAGCGCCGCCCACTATCGGGCAGGGCGAGGGTCCTTATCGCCGTTTGTCTGGTTTTGTACGCCGTGGTCACCGCTTCGATGGTCACGGTCGCCACCACCCCGCTGCAGGCTGTGACGTGGGTGCCCTTGTGTCGGTCCTTGCTTTTCGCCGTCATCACGGGGATCTCGGCGGTCCTGTTGTACGGGCAAGCTCGAACCACTCAGCAGCGCGGCTATGTCTGGTTGGCCGGTGGCTATCTGTACGTCGCACTTATGAACCTTGTCGCCCCGCTGTTCGAGGTGGGTGCCTTCCGTCCGGGGGAGGCGCTGATCGGATCGGCGCAGAGCGCTTCGTACTTGCTCTACCTGTGGGTCTGGTACGTCCCGATCGGGTTGGTCTATAGCGCCTGGCTGCTGCGTCCATCGGTCTTCGACAGTGACCGGCGACCGCACTTGCGCGGCGGACTGGTTCCTCGGGTCTTGACCGTCTGCGCGCTGGCGGTCGTCAGTCTCGTCGTCATTCTCTGGGCGGTTCCGTACCTGCCGTTGATGGTTTCGGCCGACGGCAAGTACACCTACCTGAACACCGCGACCAGTTTGGTCTGGTTGGTGTACGCAGTCGTGGCGACCTTGGTCTTGATTGTCTTGGCTATGCGCTACCAGACGGTGATCCACCGATGGATGTCGGCGATGCTGCTGATCATCCTCGGGCATGCTGTTGTGGGTGCACTGACGCAGCCGTGGTCTCTCGGTTCGTATTACAACGCGGCTCTTACCGTGGTGTCATCCTCGCTGCTGCTGATCGTGCTGCTCAGTACTATCACCCAGATCAACCAAGCTACCAACATTGCAGCCACTCAGGACGAACTGACCAACTCAGCGAGCCGGTTGAGTCTGACCCGGGGCATCGATGAGGAAATCGGCCGCCACCGTGTTTGCGCACTGCTGTGGATCAGCATCGACGGCTTCGAGGCCGTCACGGCGGCTATCGGCCCCCAGCAGGGGGACGAATTGCTGCGCGTGCTGGCGGACAGGTTTGAGTCGGTCGCCGGAAATGTCGGTCGTGTCGGTCGGCTGGGCAACAGTGAGTTCGGGATCGTTGTGAGCAGTGCGGTTGACGTTCCGCCCGACAGTCAGCAGCCGATCGTCACCGACTTTGCGAAAGCCGCGTTGCAAGCCACTCGGAAGTCGATCACGCTGAGCGGTGTCACCACGTGGGTGTCATGCTCGGTCGGCATTGCTTCCACCCAACAGCAGGCTTCGACGACGACCGAGTTGCTGCAGTACGCAGACCTGGCGATGCGCGCTGCCCGCAACAGCGGTGGCGACCGCTTTCGATGGTTCAACGAGGAGATCGGCGAGGCAGACATCGGCCAGGCGATGCTTCGGCAGAAACTCAACCGCAGCATCCGAAACGAAGAGTTCGACATCGACTACCAACCCATCATCGTCACGGGTACCGGACAGCTTGTCGGATTCGAGGCACTGGTTCGTTGGCTGCACGACGGGCGCAGGATCAGCGCGAGTGAGTTCATTTCGCTGGCCGAGCGAACCGGCCAAGTCGTCAGCATCGGCCGCCTCGTGGTGCGCAAGCTACAGTCCCAAGTGGATCAACTGTTGGAGTTGCTGCCGCCTGACGGGTTCGTCACTTTCAACCTGTCAGCCCCTGAGCTAGCCGACGACGTGATTATCGACTTCCTGTGCAACGACTCCTTCGTGCACCAATCCGGCTCGCTGATCGTGGAGATCACCGAGTCGATCGAGATGGAACCCCGGTCCAAAGCCCGGTTGAATCTGCGCGTGCTGCAGCAGGTGGGATATCGGATCGCCATCGATGACTTCGGCTCGGGGTTCTCGAACTTCACGTTCTTGGAGGAGATTCGACCGGAGCTGCTGAAGATCGACCGCACCATCGTGGTGCGCGCCGGGGCCGGGGCGAAAGGAGGCTTGGCATTCCTGTCGGCCGCCGTCCAAGTGGCCCGGAGCCTGGACTGCGCTGTCCTGGCCGAGGGTATCGAATTGGCGGACGAGGAGTCGGTCGTAGCAACGCTGGACATCGACTACATGCAGGGCTTCCGCTTCGGGCGTCCGGCTCCGTTGGACTCGTTCACTCAAGAGAAGCAGAGCGGGTCTGAGCTGCCGTCAGCAAGTCTGCCCGTCCCCCGCACCGAGTTCGGCGTAGTCCACCAGTAGCAGCGGACATCGAAGCGCTGGTCAGCGCTGCACCTGTACCTCGCCCATCTCCCAGGGCGCCGTGGTGCCGATCACCGGCAACTCGCCCGTGCGTTCTAGTTGCCCGGTATCGGTCGTGGCCAGGTTGCGGCCGTTGGATTTGCTGGCGTACATCAGCCCGTCGGCTCGGTCGATGACGTCGGCGCCGGTCTCTCCGGGTCTCGCCATCGTCGCGCCGACGGATATCGTGACCCGCACCTGTTCATCGCCCCTCTGCAGCCAGGAGTGCTCAACGAGCAGGCGCAATCGCTCAGCGGCGCGTTCGAGGGTTGCCGGCGTTGCGCCCGGCAGCAGTGCCAGGAATTCCTCCCCACCCCAGCGGACCGGAAAGTCAGTCGCGTACAGCGCATTGGCGAGGTTCTGTCCGACCATCTTGAGCACGTCGTCACCAGTCCGGTGGCCGAACGTGTCGTTGATGGATTTGAAGTGGTCCACGTCAGCGAACATCACTCCCAGCGTCGTGCCGCCTGCGGCAACGGCCGACAGCACTGGCTCCAAATGCAATTCGCCGAAGCGCCGGTTGCCGATCCCGGTGAGCGGGTCGGTGTAGGCATCCTCAACCTGGCTCCGCTGGGTCGCGTCAGCGAACATGGTCGACGGTCGGACGTGAAACAACTCGACGGATCCGACCACCCGCCCACTGGGATCTGTGATGGCGTGCCCGCTGACCGTGATCGGGACGCGGTGCCCGTCCTTGTGATGCAGGAACACGTCAGCCTCCCGCGTCTTGCCATCTTTCATGACGGCCAACAGGGGGCATCCGTGCACGCATAGCTGAGTGCCGTGTTCGTTGATGTGTCGAAGGATTCCCTCGGCGCAGGAGTGGCCGACCACCTCGTCGCTGGAGTAGCCGGTGATGCTCTCGGCTCCCGGGTTCCAGAAGGTGATCTTGCGGTCCAGGTCGACGTAGTACACACCCTCAACCATCTGATCGATGATCTCGCGGTAGACAGTCTCTTCCATTCCAGGCAACCTCCTGGTGGCAGATGGCGGATCGGACGAACGTCGCCGAGGCCATTATTGACCCATTTGGCCTAAGGTCACAAACCGGCGGCAAATCCGCGCCGAGGTAAAGCTTCCGCAAAGCCCCCGTGATGCCGGTCTCCGTGCCCGAGGCACGCTGGGGGCCTTGTCCAGGCAGTTAGCGCATCAACTGGGCGAGGATTCGGTCGCCGAGGTTGACGTTGATGGCGTCCGGGTATCTGCGGTGCAGACCGTCCTCGGAGTACCAGCTCCTCGTCGCTTCGGGGTGCGGGCCGACCGCCGCGACTCGTCCGGAGCCGTATGGTCGCACCAGCACCGCGGCTCGGCCATTGGTGTAGCGGGCAAGGACTCTCTCTCCGGCCACACCGCTGGGGATCATGTACGGGCCGTCCTGGAAGTACAAGTAGAACGTCCGCTTGCCCCACTTGATCGGGATGACCGCCGGGTCCTCGCTGCGGGTGCTGGCTCCTCTGCTACCGATGTACCACCCGACGTTCCCAGGCGCCAGCAGGCCGAGTCCGGAGTAGCGGGTGCCAGCCAAATAGGCACCCTGGCAGATTCCGAGGTAGCGCCCGCCGGCGGCCACGAAGTTGCGGATTGCCTGCTGCCCGGAGGCGCCCAGCGATTGGTAGGCGGCCGGGGTATCGTCCTCTCCGCCCGGCTGTGCGTACAGCGTCGCCCCGGCGAACGAGGACGCCTCCAACTTCAGCGTCTCATCGGGGCCGATGTAGCGAACGTCGAAGCCATAGCGCGAGTTGCGCAGCATCCGGGCGACCGGTTCGCTGCAGCCCTCGCAGCCGGCCGGACCGCGGTACACGAGCGCGAGGGGACGGCCGGAACGCGGCTCGATGCTGGTCGGATTTGGTGGGCTTGAGGACTGGGTAGCCGGTGCCGCCGCGGTGCTGGAAGCCTCCCGCGCTTGGCTGGGCGCCGATGCCTGGGACTGCGCTGAGCCGCAGGACATCAGGGCTGCCGCAACGACGACGGCGGTGATGGTACTGGTGGCAGTTCGCATGATGCTTCCTCGGCGAGGCGGGTCAGATAGCCCAATTCTACCGAGGTGCGCAAGGGGCCAGGCGGCATTGATCATCAGCGCAATTGCCCGCGCCGAAGCGCCGGGCTGGACGCCTACGCCCGGTCAGGTCAGCGGCAGGGTCGCAACATCCACCGTCTCGGTGTCGGCTGGGGCGGTGGCCACCGTTGCCGTTCCCCATTGCGAGAACGTGCCATTGGCGGTCGTCGGATTCGCGGTGGTAGCCAGCCTCTGGGTTTGCAGCGGCAGTGGCTCGCCGGTCGCTGCGACCCAGAGTTTGCCGTTGTCCTCGGGGTCGATGATCACGATCGTCTTCTGGCCGTTCAAGTCGGCGGTTTCGCCCTTGGTGACCGCGCCCTTGGTCTTGTAGAAGGAGTGAACCATGTCGGTGTAGTTCCCGAGCGCGGCGGCCGAAGACCCCGCTGGATTCGTCGACGGCATCTTGACCCACTTGGTGCCGATGGCTGCGATGGCCGCAGGTTTCGCTCCGGCCTTGGTCCAGAACGCTGCGTCACCTTTCATCCAGATGGTCGAGTCTCGCTCGACGAACGAGAAAGTGGCGCCGTCGCTGGTCATGGATCCTGACGCCCCCGCCGACTTCGTGAGGATCACATCCATCGTTATCGGGCCAGTTGTGTTCGTGCCCTCCGCGACGATATGGACAGAGGATTGTGCCAGCGCTGCGGCCTCTGATCTGGTCAGGATCTCTTGTGCCGTCAGAGCGGACACCCCGTTGTCGGTCACCGTTGGCGAGGGGCTAGATGACTGCTGGGAAGACGGATCTGTGGTCGATTTTCCGCGCATGACCAACACCACGACTAGGACCACCACGACGATCAGCGCGACGATGGCGATGCCGACTATCAACAGCGTCTTGCCGG
>JBAXOQ010000304.1:0-5260 GCA_037133175.1 Actinomycetes bacterium | reverse complement strand
CAAGTACCGCGTTCGAGCGCCGCTGTCTTCGACCCGCCGCCTGGGCGCCTCGATCCGGTCGCCCTGCTGGAATCTCAAGCGGCTTCGCGGGTTCCCGAGTTGGTGCCTATTCGTTACGGACGAATGCTGGTGTCACCCTTCACGTTCTATCGGGGCGCCGCCCTGATCATGGCCTCCGATCTGGCAGCCACAGCCGACTCGGGGTTGCATGTGCAGGCGTGCGGCGACGCGCACCTGTCCAACTTCGGCGCGTTCGCTTCCCCTGAGCGCGAGTTGGTCTTCGACATCAACGACTTCGATGAGACCAACCCCGGTCCGTGGGAGTGGGACGTCAAACGCCTGCTGACCAGCTTGGAGGTGGCGGGCCGTTCGAACAACCTCACGGAGTCCGAACGTCGCTCCGTGGTCTTGGCAGGGGCACAGGAATACCGGGGCGCCATGGCGCACTTCGCCCAGATGCGCAATCTCGACCTCTGGTATGCCCGGATGAACATCGAGACCGCACTCGGTGCGATGGCCGGCGGGGCTAGCAGCAAATCAATGAAGAAAGCCAAGAAGGGCGTGGCGAAGGCTCGCACCCGCGACTCGATGCAAGCCCTGGACAAGCTGACCGAGGTGGTCGACGGCAACCGCCGGATCATCAGCGATCCACCCTTGATCGTCCCCGTAGCCGATGTGATCAAGGACAGCCAACAGTACGGCGAGGCCCTCGGCGCGCAGATCAGGGAGATCATCCGCGGATATCGACGGACCCTGCAGACGGATCGCCAGTTGCTGCTGGAGCAATTCGACTTCGTGGACATGGCACGCAAAGTGGTCGGAGTCGGCAGCGTCGGAACTCGTGCTTGGATCATCCTGTTCACAGGTCGCGACGGTGAGGACCCGCTCTTCCTGCAGGCCAAGGAGGCACAGGCCTCGGTGCTTGAGGCCTACGCGGGCCGCAGCCAGTACAAGAACGCTGGCCAACGGGTCGTCGCCGGCCAACGGCTTATGCAGTCAGCTAGCGACATCTTCCTCGGCTGGCACCGCCAGAAGGGAATCGACGGGGTGGACCGTGACTTCTACGTGCGCCAACTGCGGGACTGGAAGGCTTCGGCGGACGTCGACAACATGACCCTGGACGCACTGGGGTCGTACGCGCGGATGTGCGCCTGGACGCTGGCCAAGGCCCATGCACGCTCCGGTGACCGAATCGCGATTGCCGCCTACCTGGGCACTGGGACGGTCTTCGACCGGGCGGTCGCCGACTTCGCGATCGCTTACGCCGACCAGAACGAGAAGGACTACGCGGCGCTGAAGCAGGCGGTCGCCGACGGACGGGTGACCGCAACGACCGGACTGTGAGGACCGGTCGGCGGTAGGCAGCCGGTCGGTGCGTCCAGCCGCGGGTCAGCCTGCGGCTGAGGCGACACGCGACCGGGTAAGGGTGTCGATCGCGTTGGCGTAGTCCTGCCACAGTGCGCGCGGCAAATCGTGGCCCATCCCGTGAAAACCCAGGAATCTGGCACGGGGCACGGCCCGAGCGACGGCGACTCCGCCGCTGACCGCAATCAGCGGGTCGGCCAACCCGTGCATGACCAACGTGGGCATCGTCAGGTCGGACAACGCCCGGGTCCGGTTCGATTGGAATCGGACGGCCGCAAACTGCCGCATGTAGCCGGCCGGGTCATAGGACCGGTCGTAGCTGCGCAAGGCGATGTCGCGGATGTAGTCAGGCTCAAACGGGTAGGCCGGGGAGCTAATTGCCCGCAGCGCCGCCACCGCCGAGTCGATGGCCTGGTCACGATCAGGCTTGGGACTACGCCGGAACACGTTGGCTATCAGTCTCGGCTTTGGATGCCCGACCAGCGGGCTGCCAGTCGAGGTCATCATCAGCGCCAGCGTCCTGACCCGCTGCGGTGCCCGAATCGCAACGGTCTGCGAGATGAACCCGCCCAGGGACACCCCGACGAGATCCACCTCGTCGAATCCCAACGCCTCGATCAAACCGATGGTGTCGTCTGCCATGTCCTCGATCCGGTACGGAATCGATTTACGGCCCAGTAGCAGCATCATCGGGTCCGGAGTCGGCGCGTCCTGCAAGTGAGTCGACTCCCCGACGTCGCGATTGTCGAACCGAATAACGAAATGACCGCAGTCCGCAAGATCCTGGCACAGCTCGTCCGGCCAGGCGATCATCTGTGCACCGAGGCCCATGACCATCACCATCGGCGGGTCAGCGGGGTCACCGAAACTCTGGTAGGCGATCTCGATTCCGTTCGCGGATACCCGGGCATCGGTGGGAGTCATACCGGAACTCTACGGAGGCCGTACCCGCGCAAGCCAACCCGACCGACCCCCTCTGCTGTCATCACGTCAGCAGCACCTCGACCGCGACCGCGCGCGCGGGTGCCCCATCTAGTCCTACCAACGGCAGCGGAGCAACCACCACCAACGGCTCGGGCCAGCTCACTTCCGCGAGACCGGCGAGGTTCTCCACGATCGGCATCCCGGCCGCAGCAAGTATCTGGTGGGCGGGCAACCCCGGTTCCTCATGCCGGTCGATGCTGGCCGCGTCGATGCCAACGAACGGCACTCCGGTCGCGACGAGATGTGCTGCCGCCCGAGCGGAGAGCCCCGGGTGATCCCAGGCCCGATCGGTGCCGTCATGGACGTCCCAGCCGAGCTTGATGATCACGGCGTGACTCTGGGTGAGACCACTGACGTGTGCCAGGTCGATCAACCCGTGCGCCGGCAGGTGGCGGCAATCGATGATGGTCGCGATGGCTGCGAATCGGTGCACCGGCATCTCCTCGACGCTCGGGGCACCATCGATGATGTGTGACGGCGCGTCGACGTGGGTTCCACTCTGACTGCCCAACTGAACGTCATGCAGGCAGAAACCGGCCTCCGCGACGGTGCACACCTGCCGGAAGCGCGGCTCCGGATCGCCCGGGTACACCTGCATCCCCGGCGCGATCGGCCTGCTCAGATCCACCACTCGACCCACTCGCACGCAGATCACTGTACGGCGGTGCCGCCATCACTTCCGGGGCCGTCCTGCGACGGGTCGTCCCGAGATCGACTGGCTGGCCCGCAAAGTCCCCCGAATAGGGGACTGGCGTCAACGAGCTGATAGCGACAGAGTGGGCGCAGGCACGCAAGATCGCGGGGAAACGGGGTGAACGATCAATGGCGCCTAACCAGGGCGAGTTGAGCGCGGACGCCCGCGAGGCAGTTGTGGGATCGTCTCTGGCCGCCGCAAACAGGGTCATCGTCAGGACCGCGACGGTGTTCTGCGGGGCCTGGATTCTGGGGCTCGTCCCCGCCATCCTGTCTGCCGATTCCGGGCTTCGTTCCACCACTTTGGCGGTGGCCATGTTGGCCGTGGTGCTGCTGACCTGGTTTCTCACGCTGATCATCGAGATGCTGCCACACCTCGTGCTGGTGATCGTGCTGGCAGCCACCGTCATCGCTTTGTCGCTGGACACCTACCCGAACGCGCTTGCCGGGCCCTACGCCGCACTCGTGCCGTGGATCAATCTCGCCGTGTTGATGGCGGCCCTACTCACTGCTCCCCCGCTGTCCTTGTGGCTGGTGTCAGCGATCAGCGCGTCCGGCTTCGTCGTGTCCATCAGTGTGGCCGCCTTGACCGGGGAGTTCGCAGCATCCTGGCGCGGATGCGTGTTGGTCGGCGCCTACCCGGTGGCTGTCGGTATGGCCGCCTACGGAACGGCCCGGGCGCTGCGGGTGGTGGCTCGCGCCGACGACGAAGCCGAGGCTCAGCGCCTCGCGGCACTCGCCGAGGAGGAACGCGAACTGGCCGGTCGCAACGAGCGGTTCCGGATCTCGCGACTGTTGCATGACACGGTCATCAACACCTTTGGCGCAATCCGAGAAGGCGCGCCCGGCGCATCCCCGGATCGGATCGCCCAGCGATGTGCCCACGACCTTCAGGTGCTCCAGGCTGCGGCAACGCTTGACCCTGGCGACCCCGCCGCGGAGCCTGGCCGGATGCCACTCGACGTCGCGGCACCCGCGCGCCGACGCGGCGAGGTCCTCGGTCTGAGCCTGACCGTGGACGCAACCGGGGCGCTGCCCTTCGCGCCTCCGGACGTTGCCGAGGCTGTGCTGGGAGCGGTCGATGAGGCACTGCTGAACGTGTCCAAGCACGCTGGCACCGAACACGTCGACCTGCGGATCGACAGCACCGCCGACTCGTTCGCCATCAGGATCCGGGACGGCGGTCACAGCTTCCGGACACGGCCGGAGGGCTCGGACGGCGGGCCGGCATCGATCACCGCACGATGTGCCAGGGTGGGAGTCGCTGCCAGCATCGACCACAACCCCGGCGGCGGGGCCGACGTGCGGATCATGTGGTCGGCGGCGCCGAGCGACCCGGTCGAGAACCTCGCGACCGCACCGGCGCTGCTGCAATCACTGATTCCCGCCGCGCGGTGGTTCTCGATGTGGTTGATCGGCCTATTCACCGTCAACACCCTCATCGTGCTTGGATCCGAACCGATCACTGGCAGCCTGCTCGCCCTGGTCCTGCTGGTGGTCGCGATTGGTGCCGCGCTGACCTTCGGGTCCCGCGCCGTGCCGATCCCTTGGTCCGCGGCTGCGCTGCTGACCGCGTGCGCAGCCGCCGTGGCGGTGCTGCCCGCGTCCGGATCAACCGGTTGCTCGAAGATCGGAATCGGCTGGTGGGGCTCGCTCGGCGGCACTATGTGCGTGGTGTTCCTGGTGCTGCTATCAGGACAGGTCCGCTGGCTGGTCGCGGGGACGCTGTCGTACTTAGCTGGGATCGCGTTCCTGTCGTTGCAGATTGTGCAGGTGTCCAGTGACTGCGTTGCTGGTTCAATGCCCTCCATCATCGCCACCGATGCGGCGTGGGTTGCGGCCATGGTGCTGTTCCGTCGGTTCCTGGTCCACTACGGCGACCAAGCACAGCGATCGCAACAACTGGCAGCGGCCACCGAGCAGCGTGTGGTGGCCATGCGCGAGCACGAACGGATCCGGGTCGCCAACCTGCAGACAGTGCTCGCCACAATCCGGCCGCTGCTCTTCGGGTTGTCGAACGGATCAGTGAGTCCGCAGGATCCGACCATCCGTCGCCAATGCGCCGAGGACGAGGCCTACTTGCGCTCGCTGATCCGGATCGATCCGGATCTCGGCGCACTTGGGGATGAACTGGTCGACGCGGTGCAGGCCGCTCGCTCGCGGGGTGTGGCGCTGTGCGTGCGAT
The DNA here is from genome assembly GCA_037133175.1 of Actinomycetes bacterium. Classification (GTDB taxonomy): domain Bacteria; phylum Actinomycetota; class Actinomycetes; order S36-B12; family UBA10799; genus ELA509. Next base: position 33 of record JBAXOQ010000304.1, on the reverse strand, counting down.
CAGCCGAGTGGGTACCGGACCCCGCCCCGCAGA
>JBAXOQ010000303.1:0-5315 GCA_037133175.1 Actinomycetes bacterium | reverse complement strand
ATGCCGATCGACCCCGCGTCGGACGACCTCGACCTCAGGGAGTTCGGGCACCGTCCACTGCCTCTGCCATCGCGTCATCGGAGCTCGTGGGCGGACCGACATTGACTTCGGACTGCCCCGAAGCAGTCGTTTCTTCAGTGATCTGCTTCCACGCCAGTTCGGCAGCCAACTGCTCTGCTTCTTTCTTGGTCCGGCCGACGCCGGCACCGTAGTCTCCGGACCGAAGCCTCACAAAGGCCACAAAGGACTTGTCGTGATCGGGTCCGCTCTCAGCAACGACGTACTCGGGTACACCCAGTCCGTGCGCCGCGGTCAATTCCTGCAGGCTCGTCTTCCAATCCAATCCGGCACCTAGGTTCGCCGCCCGAGCAATCGATGGGTCGAACAGCCGATGCAGCAGGTCCGTGGCGGCATCTAGTCCGCAGTCCAAGTACACCGCTCCGACAACCGCCTCCAGCGTGTCGGCCAGGATCGAGGACTTGTCGTGCCCTCCTGTGCTCAGTTCCCCACGGCCGAGTCGGATGTACCGGCCCAGATCGATCCCGCGCGCCACCTCTGCCAGCGACCGCGCGTTGACTATGGCCGCCCGCATCTTGGCCAGCTGACCTTCTGGGCGGTCTGGGTGGCTGCGGTAGAGAGTATCGGTCACCACCAGTCCGAGGACCGCGTCGCCCAGGAACTCAAGACGCTCGTTTGTCGGCAGTCCGCCATGCTCATAGGCGTAGGAACGGTGGGTCAGCGCCAACTCCAGCAGTTCAGGACTGAGATCCACTTCCAGGGCGGCCGCGAGGTCCACTTTGGGCTTCTTGGAGCGACGGGTCATCGCCGATCCCAAGACAGCGCCTGCGCCAAGTCTCCCACCGTCGCGGCCCTGCGAAGGCGCTCGTTGTCGACCGCGAAGCCGGTCAGGTTGGCCTGAGCGGCGAAGGCCTCGGCCACATCCCCAAACACAATTATCGCGACCGAGTCAGCGCCGATGTCGGCCAACGGAGTGTCGTCCCGCAGTTGCCAGTGGAACAGACCAAGAACGTGGCTAAGGGCGCGAGCCGCCAACTCAGACTCGGGCGCCACGAAACCAGACGGGTCACGCGCCTCGTCGGCCTGTGTCACGATTCACCCGCCGCGGGTTCAGCGGTTGCCACCGGGGCCGTGCTAGTCCTCGATGACCTGACGGTTGTTGTAGCGGCCGTCCTCATCAACGCGGTGCGGCACGACGTACTCCACGCGGCCATTGCGCTCAACCTTGTTGATCTGAGGAAGGATGCCCTTCCACTGCGACCGCCGTGAGCGGGTGTTGCTTCGCGACATCTTGCGCTTGGGGACGGCCACTGGTCAGTCCTTCGTGCTTGCGCCCTGGCTGTCGCCAAGACTGGTCGGTTCGAACACTCCGGTGAGTTTGGCCCACCGGGGGTCAATCTGGTCGTGATGGTGATCGGGTTGGCCCGCCAACAGTACTCCGCACTCGGGGCACAAGCCTGGACAGTCCTCACTGCACACCGGCGCAAGCGGAAGTGCGAGCACCACGCAATCGCGCACTGTCGGCTCTAGGTCGAGCAAGTCACCGTCGAGCGTCGGCAGTTCTTCTTCGTCTTCGGTTTGCGGATCCAGATCGGCGTACCGGAACAACTCCAGTATGTCGACCTCAAGCGGCTCCGACATCGTCTCCAGGCAGCGACTGCACGAACCGTGCAGCATCATGCTGGCCGTTCCGGTGATCAGCACGCCTTCGACCACCGACTCCGCCGTCAGGTCCAGCACGACATCGGATCCCGCCGGAACCTCCACCATCGGGTTGAGCAGATCCTTGGGCGCTGGTTCGGTACGCCGAATCAGCATCATCGCTCCCGGTCGCCGACCGAGCTCTCTGATGTCCAAAACGAATGGCGCACGACCGTCGAGGCCTGACAAAGCTGCTCCCGAGGCACACTTGATGGATCGATCCCGAACGAAGATCGGCTCAATGGTACCAAGGCGCGCGCCCCTCCCTGCGGGGAGGGAGGTTCGTTCAGTCGAAGGACTGGTCGAAGACGGAGGTGGTGACGGTCGACAGGTTGGTGGTGGGGGTGCGCAGGTCCACCGGGTCGAAAGCAGTGTGGCGGGCGTGGATGCGGTCCCGACCACGGCGCACCGCCGCCAGCGACGTCGCCAGCGACTCCTCCAGGTCACCTAGCTTGCCGTCCACGAACTCGTCGGTCTGCAGGCGTTCGCGGGACACCTCGTCGCTGACCTTCGCGGTCAGCAAGTCGGCCTCGTGCTCGGCATCGGCGATGATCGAACGGGCGCGCGCCTCGGCGTCTTCGAGCAAACTGGCCGCTTCGTGGTGTGCGCGCAGCAGGACCTCCTGCTCATCGATCATCCGACGACCCTCAGCGCGGGCACGGTCGAGCATCTCGTCGGCATCAGACCTGGCGTCGTCCACAATGGCGTCCGCGTCGATCTGTGCCTGATTGACCAGCTGAACTGCCTCAGACTGGGCGAGTCGCACCGTCTCTGAGGCCTCCCGCTCGGCATCCTCAATCAGGTCCTCACGCTCGGCCAGCACATCGTCTGCCTCCCGAATCGAGTCCGGCAGTGAGGCGCGCGCATCCTCGACCAAGTCAAGGGCTTCATTGCGCGGAACGACGCAACTGGTAGACAGCGGCACCGCCCTCGCTGTTTCGAGCAATCTGGCTACGTCATCGAGTCGGTCGTGAATCTCCATCTGTTCCCCTCCGGTGGGGTGGTTCTATTGGCTGCTGGAAAGCTTGAACTTGACGCGCTCTAGCACTTTGTCCGGGATGAGGCCGCTTACGTCGCCACCATAGGTGGCAACCTCTTTGACCAGGGAAGAGGACAAGTAACTGTAAAGCGGATTCGTGGAAATGAAGAGTGTTTCGACCTCGGCGAGTCGGCTGTTCATTTGTGCCATCTGCAACTCGTAGTCGAAGTCACTGACTGCCCGCAGACCTTTGACGATGGCCGAGATCTCATTCTCGCGACAAAAATCGACCAGCAACCCGTGGAACGCATCGACCACTACGTTGCCCATCCCGGCCGTCTCCTCGGTCAGCATCTCGATCCGCTCAGCAACGGTGAACATGCTCGCCTTGCGTTTGTTGATCAGCACCGCGACAGTCACCTCATCGAATAAGGCGGCCGCGCGCCCGATGATGTCGAGGTGCCCATGGGTTACCGGGTCGAACGAGCCAGGGCAGACAGCTTTGCGCATCGTGCGACTCCTGATTCCTAAGCCGATCTGAAAACGGTGGGCGATGGATCGTCTAGACCCGTGAAAAATACCAAACGATGATCCGCACGACGGTGTCGCCGAACCGGCGTTCCTTCAGAACCTCGAATCCGGCAGGCAGCCCGTCAGGACTTGAACGGACCGACCGCTCTAGCACCACGACGCCGCCGTCGGCGATCCACCCCCGCTCCCCGAGCACCGCCAGCACCTCGGCAACCTGCGCGTCCGTCACTTCATAGGGAGGGTCGGCGAACACCACGTCATACGGCTCCGGCTTCGCCCGAGCCAGCCAACGGGCGACAGAATCGTGCACGACAGCGCAGCGAAGCCCCGTCGCCGCGCAGTTGCCTGCGATGACCGCACAGGCAACGCGGTCCGACTCGACCGCGGTCGCCGCGGTCGCACCTCTGGACAGCGACTCCAACGCCAACGCACCTGATCCGGCGAACAGGTCAAGCACTGTCAAACCGGCCCAGGAGCGCAGGTAGTGATCCAACGACGAGAACACCGATTCACGCACCCGGTCCGATGTCGGCCGGGTACCTGACTTGGGCACCCGCAACTGTCGTCCGCGCGCGGTGCCGGAGATGATCCGAGTCACGTCAGGTCCGTTCCAGCCATTGCCCGCCGTCTTCCCCGACAAGCTCGGCGGCCGCCCGCCGCAGCGCCTGGTGCTGGACCAGCAGCGGGTCAGACTCCACGATGGTTGCGGCCTCCGAACGCGCCGCGACGATGATGTCCTCATCTCGCAGCAGCGACAGGAAACGCAGCGATGTGGCCCGGCCGGCTTGGGTGGCACCGAGCACGTTGCCCTCGCGCCGCGCTTGCAGGTCGAGTCTGGACAATTCGAACCCATCTGTGGTGGACGCGACCGCTTCCAGCCGCTGCCTGGCGGGCGACTCGGCTGGGGCATTGGTCACCAATAGGCACAAACCCGGCTTGGATCCCCGGCCGACCCGGCCGCGCAGCTGATGCAACTGCGAGATGCCGAAACGATCCGCGTCCATCACGACCATCACTGTGGCATTGGGAACATCGACCCCGACTTCGATGACTGTGGTGGCGACCAACACGTCGATCGCGTCGGGCCGATCGCGATCCCCGGCGAAACGGCGCATGACGGTGTCCTTCTCCTCACCGCTCATTCGGCCGGTTAGCTGGGCCAGCCGCAGCCCAGCCAGCGGACCTCGAGTCAGCTCCGCCAGCGTTCCCTCGACGCTCGCCAAGGGGGCAGACACCGCCGCGTCGGCACCCTGGTCATCCCCAGCTGTTTCCTCCTCGACACCCAGGAACTGCGCCAGCGCGGCCTCGAGTTCTTCGTCCGGATCCTGATCGATGCGCGGGCAGACAACATACGCTTGCCCCCCGGCTTCGACCTCTTCCCGAACCCGGTCCCACGTGCGCGAAAGGAACGCAGGCTTGTCGATGGCGGGCACGAGGTGCGTCTGGATCGGACTGCGACCGGCAGGCAGTTCGCGAAGCGTGGACACCTCAAGGTCACCGAACACGGTCATCGCCACGGTCCGAGGGATCGGGGTCGCCGTCATGACCAGCACATGTGCCCGGGTGTCCCCCTGGGTTTTGATGCTCAGCGCCGCGCGTTGCTCGACGCCGAATCGGTGCTGCTCGTCCACGACGATCATCCCCAAGTCCGCGAATTGAACCTTGTCTTGCAAGATGGCGTGGGTTCCCACCACGATGCCGGCCTCTCCGCTGACTACTTTCAGCAGTGCGGCCCTGCGCTGGCCGACCGTTTGAGAACCGGTCAGCAGGGCGACCTGGGTGCCGGAACCGTCACCGCCCAGCATGCCGCCGGTCGCCAGCGGACCCATCAGCTCGCAGATCGTGCGAAAGTGCTGGGCCGCCAGCACCTCGGTCGGCGCCAGCAGGGCAGCCTGGCCACCGGAGTCGACTACCTCCAGCATCGCCCGCAGCGCCACCAACGTCTTGCCCGATCCGACCTCCCCTTGCAGCAAACGATGCATCGGATGGCCGGACTGCAGATCACGCAGGATCACCTGACTGACCTCGCGCTGCCCGGCGGTCATCTGGAACGGCAGACCGGCATCGAAACGGGCCAGCAACCCGT
>JBAXOQ010000302.1:0-5346 GCA_037133175.1 Actinomycetes bacterium | reverse complement strand
ATCTTGAGGGCGGCCTGCAGGCTGGTAATCGCCTCGGGGTAGGCGCCCTTCGCCATGTTGATCAAACCCAGGTAGTAGTAGGCCTCCTGCAGACGAGTATCCACGCCGGCGAACTCACCCTTGCGCGCGGTCGTGGTCAGCTTCTTGAACACGTCGGCGGCTTCGTCGTTCTTGCCCTGCATGTACAGGGTCACTGCCCGCCCACTCATCGCGCCCATGTTGTCTGCCGACGCCTTGAGGACCTCGTCATACTGCGCGATCGCTTCATCCAGGCGACCGACCGACCGGTAGGCCTGGCCCAGCGCCAGCCGAGCAGGGATCGAGTTCGGTTGAGCAGATGCGGCATCCTCAGCGGCCTGAACAACCCGCTCCGGCAACGACGGTCCGCCGTCGACTCGTTGGTCCCAGAAGTAGAAGGCACCAAAGCCAACCAGGGCGAGCACGACGGCAACCGAGCCCCACTTGAGCAGTCGGTTCAGAGTCTGGTCCGACAGCCGGTCCAACCACGGTGTCCGGGCGGTTCCGGCCTCATCCGGCAATCCAGCGGAAACTCCGGTCGCACTATCCTCTGCCGGCCTTGTCGGGTCAGCGTCCACGTCCACGTCCACGTCCACCGCGGGCCCCTTTCTGTCAGCTGCATCCACACGTACTGACTGCACACCGGTCGTCTCTTCTGGGCGCAAACCGCCCACTGAAGCGATTCTCGCTCGGACCAGGGCAGAAACCCATCTGCCGTGCGATAGATTTCGGGTACAGTCCACCAGCCCAAATCCGAGCTACTCTTCCCCGGGTAGATGCCCTTTCAGCTTTGGCGAGCGGGGCAAACACCGGCCGAGCACACGAGTGCCACGAGGTCGACGATCATGTCCATGCCGGCAACACAACCGGCTTCGGGGGTCCCCACCCCAACGGCATGGGTGATATCCAAAGTCACTGCACCCGGCGAGGCGGCCGCCACACAGACGGAGTCCACTACTGGGGTGCGTTCAAAGATGATCAGTCGGGGGCGCGATGCCAGCGCCTGCTCCACCGAATCACGGTCACTCGCGTCAGCCACGACGGACGCTACCCCTGCACGCGAGAAGATCCAGTGCGCCAGACCCTGACCTAGCAGTGCATGCTGGGCCAGAATCAGGATGCGGCGATCCTCATGGTCGCTGCTAGACGCATCGGCAACTTCACGATGGTCAGCAGACACGCTCGACCTCTCCTTGGGGATTGCCATCACGGATTCAGGGTATTTCGTTGTGAAAGCCTCGGACTATCCGGCGATCGATACAGATCCGATCCATTTCGCCGACCAAGAGTCCAGCGCCACAGGGGTTCACACGTACCCCGATCGACCTACGCTCGGTGTTCAGGCGCCCCGCGGCACAACAGTCAAGTTCGAAAGATCGAGGGCAACCTTCACTTGCGCCGCCTGGCGATAGACGTTCTCGTCGATGGCAAGCGCGTTCACGGTGACTTCCGGGTGGGCCTTCAAATACTCCGGGAGCGTCCCCAGCGGCGCCTGCGCGGACGCCGAGCAGGTCGCCTGAAACACCTGCCATTGGACCTCGCTCATGCCACCGTTGAGGAACCATGCCCACCTGATGGCAGTCTGATCACCGCTGGCCACACACGGCACGACCACCGTGATGCCCTGGTTGTGAGTGGCATACTGCGCCGCCAACGCGTAGTACGTCCCGAACCGATCGGAGATCGCACTGTTGGAGATGAGCCAGGCTTGTTTCGAGGTTGCTTGCAGCCAGCCTCTGGTCGGGTCTCGGCCATCAACCGAGATCATGGCCAGGCCAACGAGCAGCGCGCTGATCACCACAACTGCCGCCGCAGCATCCCGAGGGCGCAGGACAGTTTTCCCGGTCTGACCGGTCACCTCGCCGGTCACCGCAGAACCAGCCGGACGACATTCTCGGACGCTGACCAATCCGGCGGCGACAGCAATCACCGACAACATCCAGCCCAGGTACATCGTCTTGACCGTGTAGTAGGACGGCGCCCCCGCCGTGGCCCATTCCAGAATGCCGCCTGCTGCCAACACGACTGACACTGCCGCGGCAACCCAACAGGCATACTGCACCGACTTGGGCAACCGACCGGGCGCCACCGCGATCAGCACAGCCAGCACGATCGCGATGCCGACAAAGGCGATGAAGGTGATCACCTGGAAGTAGCCGGAGGTCTCCCAGTTGTGATCAACTCCTCGCAACGCCAACAACACGAACATCGGCGCGCACAGCACCGCGACCAGGGCCGTCCATCCTGCGCCGTACCAACGCCGATGACTGCTGGCTGTCCAGTACCGGCGCGATGTCCACAGATACAGCGGCCACAACACCGCCGCCATCAGTGCGCAGATGGGATAGACCGCTGCGGCAGCGATCAGGGACGCCCCCAGCAGGACCCCCTCGCGCCGCGGACAGCGGCTGGCAGTCGCGGCCAAGGCCATCCCCGGGATGACCAGCACCAACCCTGCGGCGAAGCTCAGGGACTGGACTGCGATGACCGATCCAGGTCCGACCGCGACCAGCAGGACCGCAAGAATCTGGAACACGATCACCCGGCGGTGGTCGACATTCCGTCGACTGCGGCTGAGCCGATCGACGCTCCACGCCGTCACCAGCGCCAAAGCACCTGCGACCGCGCAACTGAGGATGACGAACATGGTCACAGAAGTGTCGGCCTGGGCGGGGGGCTGGCCGCTGCCGGTGAGCACCGTGCCGAGATCGGCCAATACAGCCTGGGCACCTTGCGGGTACACCCGCCATTGCCAGTAGTCCGGGTCCGACAGCGTGTTCGCCAGCAGGTAACCGTGATTGGCCCACACGCGCATCCACATGAAGTAGTGCGCCGACTGATCGAACCCGGTGGACAAGGCCCCCAAGGTGCGAGCCAGCCCTGCCCCCGCGTACGGGAGCCAGAAGAATCCAGCAGTGAGCAACCCAAGGCCAATGCTCACCCAATCGGTGCTGCGCACAACCGGCGACCGGGTCCAACCGACCGCCCAGGCCACAGCAACCAGACTCCCGAGCAAACTGGTCAGGATCGGTGGCCCGACCAGCCAGGCAGCCACCGGCGTGACCCACGCGATCAGTACGGCCGGTGCCGCGGCCAACAACAGCAGCGCAACCAGCCGATCAACCAGGGTGACTCCGATCGGTACCAAGACCAGCGTGGCAACCACCCATACCGCCGCGACCAAGGCCGTCAGATGCAGCGCAACTGCCAAGAATGACAGGACCCACACCACGATCAGCGCTGCAACGGACCTGACCCACGCCATGATCGACAATTCTAATCGCGGGACTGGGTGACCGATTCGTCGCATCCGAGCGCAGCGCCAGCACGCGTCGGCGGGCGCGCCGCCCGCGGGCCGCGTCAGTTGCTCTGGGGAACGACCGTCAGGTTCGTCAAACCGAGTTCCTTCTTTGCTTGGACTGCGTAGTCATAGGTACTTTGGTCGAGGGCAAGAGCGTTGACGGTTACCTCCGGATGAAGCTGCAAGTAGCGTGGCAGGGTCTTGAGCGGAGCTTCTGCGCTCGCCGGGCAGATGGCTTCCACGACCTCCCAGTCGGTTGGGCTCATTCCTCCGGTGAGAAAAATCGACCACGTGGTCACCAGTTGGTCGCGACCCACCAGGCACGGCACGGCAACAGTTACGCCGGAGTGGCTGGCGGCATATTTGGCGGCCTGAGCTTCCAACTCTCCCACGTCTTGCCAGGCCGCAGCGTTCGACCGGACCCAGGCTTCCTTCGACAGCGACTGCAGCGCGCCCCGATTGGGGTCCTTCTGATCCGCCTGCTGCAACGGAATCGCCAACAGAATCCACGCGATTAGCAACACCACTGCGGCCACTGCACTCGGGCCGATCACAACCGTACCGGCGGGGCTTCCCGCTGGCTTGCGGGGTTTTCGATAGGCCGCAAGCCCGGCAGCGACCGCGATGACCGCCAACATCCAGCCGAAGTACATCGTCTTGATCGTGTAGTAGGAGAACTCCCCCTTTGTCAGCCATTGCAGGATGCCCTCGGCTGCCAGCACACCGGATACCGCACCGCCGACCCAGCAGACGTACTGCGCGGCCTTAGGCAAACGACCGCGGCCCATTCCGATCAATGCCGCCAACAAGACGGCTATGACCAGGTAGGCGATCGGATGGATCCCCTGGAAGTAGCCCCAGGTCTCCCAGTTCCGTTGGACGTTGGACAGGGCGAGCATAACGAAGGTAGGCACGCACAGCCCAGCAACGACGACCGTCCACACAACGGCGTAGACGCGCCGCCTGGTGCTGGCAAGCCAGAAGTGCCGAGACGTCCACAAGTACAGCGGCCATACCAACACCGCCATCAAGGCACAGATCGGGTAGGTCGCCGCGGCCGCAATCAAGGCCGCGCCGATCAAGATCCCGTCTCGTCGCGGGGAACGCTGTGCCGTCGCCGCCAACGCCATGGCCGGGATGACCACCACCAAACCGACCGTGTAGCTCAGCGACTGGACCACCACCGACGAGCCAGGCCCAATGGCAACCAACAGGACCGCCGCAACCTGCAGGCCAGCGACGAGCCGCCGATCAACGAGTTTGCGGCTGCGACTGATGCGGTCCACGCTCCACGCCGTGACCAAAGCCAGCGCTCCGACAACCACGCAGTAGAACACGACGAACAGGTTGGCGGACGTGGCTGGCTGGGCCGGGGGGACAGCACCCGCGGTTATGACCGCCCCGAGATTGGCCAGCATCGCCTGGGCGCCTTGCGGGTATACCCGCCAGTCCCAATAGTCCGGATCAGGCAATGAGTTGAGCACCAGGTAGCCGTGGTTGGCCCACACCCGCATCCACATGAAGTAGTGAGAGGCCTGGTCATAACCAGGTGAGAGCAATCCGACCGCTCTGGCCAAACCGCCCCCACTGAACGGAAGCCAGAAGAGCAGCGCGGTCAGAACACCCATACAGATACTGACGCCGTCCTGCATTCGGATCGCCACTGGCCGGGTCCATCGCAAACCCCAAGCCAGCGCAACCAAGCTGCCGAGCAGGCCTGCCAGGACCGGCGGGCTGACTAGCCACGGGACCGACGGCGAGAACCACGCGATCAGCACCGCCGGCGCCGCAGCCAACAACAGCAGCGCAACAATTCGATCGACCAGGGTGATACCTATCGGCACCAGCAAGATGGTCGCAACGATCCAAATCGCGGCGGCCAGCGCCGTCAGATGCAGTGGATACAGCGCGAACGACACCACCCACACGACGACGAGCGCGCCAGCACACCTAATCCAAGCCACAGTCGATTGTAACTAGCCGAAAGACCCACCCGATCACCCGCCGGAACGCCCCCTTCCTGCCAC
>JBAXOQ010000301.1:0-5415 GCA_037133175.1 Actinomycetes bacterium | reverse complement strand
GTGCGGAGTTGTCGCCCGGTTTTCATGATCAAAATGGGCAACAACTCCGCACTCAACTTCAAGGGAGATACCCGCCATGCGGTGCGGGGTGTTGCCTACTTGCGTTTGGCGATCTCTTCGGTCAGCTGGGGCAGGACGGTGAACAGGTCACCGACCACGCCGAAGTCGGCGAGTTCGAACAGTGGCGCCTCGGGATCCTTGTTGACGACGATGATCGTCTTGGACGTCTGCATGCCGGCCCGGTGCTGAATGGCGCCGGAGATCCCGTTCGCCATATACAGCTGCGGCGACACGGTCTTGCCGGTCTGGCCGATCTGGAACTGGTGCGGGTACCAGCCAGCGTCGGTAGCAGCCCGCGAGGCTCCCACCGCGCCACCGAGCGCATCAGCCACGGCCTCAACGACACCGAAGCCTTCGGCACTGCCGACACCACGACCACCGGACACAATGATGGCGGCCTCGGTGAGCTCGGGACGAGCACCCTTGACCTCCTTGACCCGATTGACCGTGACGGCCTTGCAGGCACTTTCGGACAGCGTCACAGCGACCGGAACCTGAGCACCAGCGGCGGCTGCGGCTTCCGGGGCACAACTGTTCGGCCGCACGGTGATGATCGGCGTACCGGTCGACACGCGGGACTTGACGATGACGTTGCCGCCGAACACCGACTGGGTGCAGGTCAAATCAGCATCGACGCCGACGGCATCGGTGATGACGCCACTGCCGGTTGCGACAGCAAGTCGAGCAGCCACCTCTTTGCCCTCAGGCGCCGAGGTAATCAGCACCGCTGCCGGTGACTTCTCGGCCACGAGCGCGGCGAGCACCTCAGCCTTGGGAGCCACCGGGTGGACGGAAAGGTCGGCCGCATCAGCGACGTATACGGTGGCCGCGCCGTACTCGGCCAAGGTGGCCGCAGCACCAGCGGCACCGTCGCCGACGAATACCGCGGACGGCTCCCCGAGGTTGCGGGCCAAGGTCAGCAACTCCAGCGTGACCTTCTTGACAGTTCCGTCGACATGCTCGACGAGCACCAGGATTTCAGCCATGACTCACGCTCCCTTAGATGAATTTCTGCGCTGACAGGTAATCGGCAATCTTGACCCCGCCGTCACCAGCATCGGTGACCACGGTGCCGGCTGCGCGCGGCGGCGCATCTTCGAACGAGACGACTTCGGACCACGAACCAGCCAGGCCCACAGAACCCGCATCGATCCCGAGATCGGCCAGTGTCAGGTTCTCGACCGGCTTCTTCTTGGCGGCCATGATGCCCTTGAAGGACGGGTAGCGCGGCTCGTTCGTCTTCTCGACGACCGAGATGACCGCGGGAGTCGATCCCTTGACCTCGTCGTAGCCGTAGTCGGTGACCCGCCGGATCGTCACCTCGTTACCGGCGACGTCGACCTTGTTGGCGAAGGTCAGTTGGGCGACCCCGAGTCGAGCGGCAACCATTGCTGGCACGACGCTCATCCGCGCATCGGTGGACTCGGAACCGAGGATCACCAAATCGAACCCACGGCCCTCCAGCGCCTTGGCAAGCACCAGCGAGGTGACTGCCGCGTCGGATCCATGAAGTGCCGGATCGTTGATGTGGATGGCGCCGTTGGCGCCCATGCTCAGCGCCTTGCGGACCGTGTCGGTCGCTTTGTCCGGACCCATTGTCACGATGACGACTTCGCCACCGTTGGCTTCGACGATTTGCAGTGCTTCTTCCACCGCGTACTCGTCGATTTCGTTGAGGACCCCATCGACCGATGCCCGGTCCAGGGTCTTGTCAGTTGCGTCGAGCTTCTTTTCGGCCCACGTGTCGGGGACCTGCTTCACACAGACGGCGATCTTCATGGTCGTGTCACGACCTCCAAAGTGCGGTCCTGGCCTGGTGGCTCAGGAGTGAGCGGCAAAAGCCTTGACGGTATGTTACCCGCGAGTAACTGACCGACCCGCGCCGCCCCCTGAAAACGACAGTCCCTATCTTTTGACCGTGGTTGATGATGTCGTACTGCCGCTGACCGGCGAGCGGACGCTTCCTGGCGTCGACCACGAGAACTACTGGTTCCGACGTCACGAGGTGGCTTATCAGTGGGTCAGGACGCGGTGGGGGCGACCGCTGCGCGGGCAACGAACCATTGACGCCGGCTGCGGCGAGGGCTACGGCGCAGCCCTGTTGTCACAAGTCACGCAGCGACCCGTCATCGGATTGGAACTCGATATCGCGACCGCCCGCCACGCGAAACGCCGTTACCGTCCGGACGTCGCTGTGGTGGTTGCCAATCTGAACGCCTTCCCGCTGACGAGTTCCTGCGCCGGTGCTTTGGTCAGCATGCAAGTCATCGAGCATCTGTGGGACGTGGGCACCTTCTTGAACGAGTGCCGCCGAGTGCTCGCACCAGGTGGACTGTTGGTACTGACGACACCGAATCGACTGACCTTCTCACCCGGACTCGGACGCGGGCAGAAGCCGACCAACCCGTTCCATGTGGAGGAGTTCGACGCCGGGCAGCTCGTCAATATCGTCGCCGACGTGGGCTTTGAGAACACCCACGCCTGGGGGTTGCACCACAGCGGACCACTGGCCATCTGGGAGCGAAAGCACGGCGACATCGTGGCCGCCCAGATCTCCAACGTGCTGACCCATCCTGCCAGCGCCGGGCAACCGGACACGTGGGACCCGATGCTGCGGGCGGCAGTCGATGCAGTGACCCATGACGACTTCGCGATCTCGCGTGAGAACCTTGCACAGTCCCGCGACCTGATCGTGGTGGCCCACAAACCGAAAGGAATGGCATGAGCGCGCCGAAGTCCTCGCAGCGGGTCGGCTCGTTCGCGCTGGTCTTGCACTCGCACCTGCCGTGGCTGGCCCACCACGGTTCTTGGCCGGTCGGCGAGGAGTGGCTGTATCAGTCGTGGGCGACGTCGTATGTGCCGGTCTTCGACGTGCTCGCACGGTTGGCCTCCGAAGGCCGCCGCGATCTGGTGACCCTCGGCATGACGCCGGTGCTGGCGGCCCAACTGGACGATCCCTATTGCGCCGAGGCGTTCCACACCTGGCTGGGGTTCTGGGCCGAGCGTGCCCACCAGCTCGCCGGCCACCACGATGGACTGTCGCAGGGCGTGGGCAGCTACGAGGCACTGGTCGCCCGACGCACAGCGGAGTCGTTCGAGTCGACGTGGTCGGCCGGCGGTTCTGCTGCGATCCGGCCGCTGATCGACGCCGGTGCGATCGAACTGCTCGGCGGTCCGGCAGCCCATCCGTTTCAGCCGCTGCTCGACGAGCAGGTCGCGGCGTTCTCGCTTCGTACCGGCCTGGATGACGCCGAGCTGCGCATCGGCCACCGACCCACCGGAATCTGGGCGCCGGAGTGCGGTTACCGGCCCGGCCTTGAGGACTTGTACCAACGCGCCGGCGTCACCCACTTCCTGGTCGACGGCCCGACGCTGCTGCATGTCGGGGCCTCACCGGCCGACGCTTGGACGATCGGGGACTCCGATGTGGTCGCGGTCGGCCGTGATCTTGAGGTCACCTACCGGGTCTGGTCACCTCGACGCGGTTACCCGGGCGGACCCTGGTACCGGGACTTTCACACCTTCGACCACGACACCGGGATCCGCACCAAGCGGGTGACCTCGACCAGGACCGAGTCGGCCGACAAGGCCCTGTACGACCCCGCTGCCGCCGCCGCGGCCGTCGATCGGGACGCGGATGACTTCGTCACCGTCGTCCGAGACCGGCTGGTGGACCTGGCCGGCGCGCGAGACGGGCGCGAGGCGCTGGTGGTGGCCGCCTACGACACCGAGTTGTTCGGGCACTGGTGGCACGAGGGCCCGGCTTGGCTGGAGGCGGTGCTGCGCCGCCTGCCGGAGGCCGGCGTCAACGTGACGACGGTCAGCAAAGCCATCGCCGACGGTGCTGTGGCCGGTGCCGCGCACCCGCAGAACGGGTCCTGGGGATCGGGCAAGGATTGGTCCGTCTGGGCCGGCGACCAGGTTGGCACCATCGTGGCAGACAACGACGATCTGCAACGCCGGTGGCGCAAGGTGGCCTCCGCCGCGACCTCCGGACCTGACGCCATCACCACCGCCGACGCTGCCTTGAACCAACTGGCACGGGACGGACTACTCGCGCTCTCGAGCGACTGGGCGTTCATGGTCACCAAGGACTCTGCGGCGCAGTACGCCTTGGACCGTCACCGCGGCCACCACAGCGACTTCCATCGCCTAGCGGCGTTGGTCGAGGCCGCCTTGGACGGAGATCTGAACGCGCGACGGGCGGCTGCCACGTTGGCGCAGGTGCAGGGCGGTGCGAACCGACCGTTCGGACACATCAACGGCAGGCTGCTGGCCGAGCAGGACCATTAACCCGCGGCGGTCCTCACCGATGCCGTAGAGTCGCACGACGTGCGGGTCCTTCATGTGTCGTGGGAATACCCACCGGTTGTCTACGGGGGCCTAGGTCGACATGTGCATGCCCTGGCCGAGGCACAAGCTGCCGCCGGACACGACGTCACAGTGCTCACCCAGCAACCCCCCGGGGCCGCGGCCCGCGAGGTGCTCAACGGCGTCAGCGTCATCCGTGTCGAACCACCCACTCCGACGGTCCCCCGCGAGCCCGATCCGCTGGTCGCCTGGGTCGAACGTCTGGACGCCCGGATGGCGAGCGAGGCCGCGAATGTGGTTCGGGCCCTGGAACCGCAGGTCGTGCACGCCCACGACTGGGTCGTCAACCACTCGGCACGCGAGGCTCGGCGCTACTCCGGCGCCCCGCTGGTGGTGACGATTCATGCCACCGAGGCCGGTCGCCACCAGGGCTGGATCACCAGCGACCTGTCCCGACGGATCCACGGCCTGGAACACCAGCTCATCTCTCGGGCCCAACGGGTGATCACCTGCTCCAACGCCATGCGGGTGGAGGTCGAGACTGCCTTCAACACCGAGCCCGAGCGCATCGATGTCATCCCGAACGGCATCGACCTCGGGCACTGGCAGATCGCCGCGGAAACTCGCTCGTACGCACGCAGCCAGTTCGCCCCGACCGGCAGCCTGATCGTCTATGTGGGCCGTCTGGAGTGGGAGAAGGGCGTCCACACGCTCATCGATGCGCTGCCTGCTGTGGTCGCCCAACACCCGGACCTGCACGTCGTCATCGCCGGCACCGGTACGTACGAGGCGATGCTCCACCAGCATGGGCGGGAACTGACCGAGGCAGGTGTGGTGACCTTCACCGGTTGGCTGCCAGAGGACGAATTGCAGGCACTGGCGGCGGCGGCGGACGTCGCGGTCGTACCCAGCCTGTACGAGCCCTTCGGCCTGGTCGCGCTGGAAGCCGGAGCCCTGGGGATCCCGCTAGTGGTCGCCCGGACCGGCGGCTTGGCCGACATCGTGACCGATGGCGTCAGCGGGTCAACGTTTGCGGCCGGCAGC
>JBAXOQ010000300.1:0-5423 GCA_037133175.1 Actinomycetes bacterium | reverse complement strand
GGTAGAACCGCTCGAACACCCGTTCCCGATCGACCGCGGCAATGCCAGGCCCATCGTCGGCCACCCAGACGAGAGCGCGACCGGAGTCTGCCTGCACACCAACCTGAACCGAGCCGCCCGACGGTGTGAATTTCACCGCGTTGTCCAACAGGTTCTCAACAGCCTCCCGCAATCGTTCCGGAACAACCTGGGCCACCACCGGTGCCGATGGCAGATCCAAGGCGAAGTCAACCCCGGCCTGTTCGGCTCGTGAGGCGAAGGCATCTGCAGCAACCGACACCAGCCCGACGAGGTCGACAGACTCGACCCGACTGTCGGCATCGGGCGATTCCAGGCGCGAAAGCCGCAGCAGTCCGCGGCCAAGCACCTCCATCCGCTGCTCCTGCGCCAGCGCGCGGTCCAGCAGTCGCTGATCATCCGAGGACTGCGAGGTCTCACGCAGCACCTCCAGATCGGTGCGCAACGCGGTCAGCGGCGTTCCCAACTGGTGCGCGGCATCGCTGGCGAAGCGCCGCAGCGCGGCCACCGTCGCATCGACGCGGGCTGACATCTGGTTGAAAGACTCCGCGAGCCGACCGATCTCATCGTGACCCTCGATATCGGCCCGCACTCCCAGATTGCCGGCAGCCATCTGGTCGCTGGCGGCGGCCAGATGCATCAACGGACGGGTGATCCGGGAGCTGATCCAGTAGCCGAGCAGCGCCGCCGCCACCACGGCACTGACCGCCGCAACGACCACCGCAACGACCACGCCTCGCATCAGGCTTCCGCCCGAGGACACGGCTTCGGATACCTCGATCGAGGCAACGCTCCCGCGTGTCCCGGGCAGGGCCGTGCGGGTGTACACCACATCGGATCGCACATCACCGGACAGCGGCGAGGTGCCACCCGGGGCGCTAGGTCGACTGCGGGGCGCCGAAGGCTTGCCAGCGGTGTTCGGGAACTGCAGAGCATTCGGGTCGATCAACTGCGGGGAACCCGAATCCGCCACCAAGTTGCCTGCTTCATCAAACGCCTGCACCCTGGTGTTGGTCCCGTAAGCCGTCTGCAATAGCGCCTCCCCGACGGGCGCACCGTCCGACCCGACCAGGCTTTCGGCCGCCCGGGTTGCCACACTGCGCAAGTAGTCGTCGTCCACCCGGGAGAAGTAATTGCTGAGCATTCCCAGCAGGATCCCGCCGAGCAGCAGTGCGGTCAGGGCAGCGATGCCTGCGTAGGTCAGGCTCAGCCGCCACCGGACCGACAGTGATCGGTGACCCGACGAACGACTCATGACACACCCCGCCTCATGTCGCCAACCGGTAGCCCAGGCCGGTGACCGTCAGCACGATCGCCGGGTCGCCCGGATCAATCTCAACCTTCTCGCGCAGCCGCCGGATGTGGGTGTTCACTGACTTCTCGTCGTACACCTCCGCCGTGAATCCCCACACCTGTTCGATGATCTGCGCCCGGCTGAACACCTGACCCGGGTGTTGCGCCAGGAAGACCAGCAACCGGAACTCAATTGGTGTGAGGTTCAGTGGCCGCCCGTCACGACCAACCGTCCCGCGGGTCCTATCGATGACCAGATCCGCGACATACAGCACGTCGGATTCCGGTGACGAGAACTCTCCGTAGGCGCGACGCAGCAGTGAACGGATTCGAGCGATGAGCTCCCGCAGGCGATAAGGCTTGGTGAGGTAGTCATCCGCACCCATCTCCAGGCCGAGCACCTTATCCACCTCGTCGGACTGCACGGTCAGCAACAGGATCGGCTGGCGCAGTCCCATGGCCCGCATCTGCTTGCAGAAGTCGAATCCAGACCCGTCCGGCAGCCGCACGTCGAGTATGATCAAGTGCGGGCCGCGATCACGTGCGTAGGCAACTCCGCCGGTACCGGTAGCCTCCCAGTGGACGTCGTAGCCCTCACGCCCGATGCCCTCGGCCAGGCTCTGACCGACGGCTGGGTCATCCTCGATGACGAGAATGTGGTTCATCGAGTCCATACATCCTCCAAAGCTGAGAGACTGACCTACCCCGTTTGCATTTGTACACCAGCACCCCGGTCCCGTCGGGACTGCCGACCCGACGGGACCGAGTGCTCACGTCATCCGCTTCAGCGGATCCCCCTGACTTTCACGTAGTCCGAGTAGCCGACCGACGTGGTGCTGGTTGCTGGAATCCGCAGCCGATAGGACCAGAGTCCGAGGGCGGGGTGAATCACGGCCTTCCACTTACCCTTGGCAGTGGTGGTGACGGTGGCCACCACGCGGCCCTTGTTGTTCAGCAGCTTGACCTTGGTCCCAGCGACTCCCAGCGAGGTCCGACCGCCGATGGTGACGTGGGCGCTGGTCTTGACCCGGGCCCGATTTGCCGCGATGGTGCTGGTTGCCGCGGGCAGCGTGGTCACCGGGGTCGGTACCGTTCCCGTGCCGAACAGGAAGTCGGTGTTGCGGACGGTCGGGAAGTCGATCGGAGTGGCGTAGAGGAACGCCGCGGTCGGCGCGAAATCACCGAGAGTCTGATGCCGCAGTCCCAGCAGCGTTGCCTTCTGCGCGGCGGTCAGGGACTTGGAGACTGCCGCGAAGTTGGTGGCCAGGTTGTAGACGATGGTCCCGTCGTACTCGCCGTACTGACCCATCAGCGTGGACACCGTCGAGGAGTCACTGGCCTGACCCGCCATGTACTTGCGCAACTCGGTCGAGACCTGGGTACGCACGTCCACGATTCCGGTCAGAGCCGGCCGTTGGGTGTCCACCAGGGACGTCACCAACTGCGCTTGGGCGGGCGTCAAGGCGGCTAGCAAGGCGTTGCCCATGTCAGCGGTGATGTTGGTGCCGATGCTGTAACCGGGGTTGCCGACGGCGGGAGCGTCCTTGAGGTAGAACGACCCGAAGTAGGTCCCCTGGCGCTCGGGGCAGAAGTAGACGTCAGCGGTGACATTGCCCGCGTACCAGCTGAACATGTCGCCGGCGTAGGTCATCACAGCGACTTTCTCGTCGTGACTCAAAGCCCGAAGCTCGGTCGGCTCATCGACAGTCGGCCACGATGTCATTCCTTTGCCGACCATTCCGGCCAGATAGGCCTTCTGCTCATCGGAGAGCCCAGCCAGAATCGGGCCCATGACGGCCGCCCGCTGATAGCTGATCTGACCGTCTAGCCGATACAGATCGGCAGAGAAGGCCTTGACCGCAGACTCGGACAGTCCGGTGGTTCCGGTGGGCAGATCGCCGTTGACCAATCGGCGGAACGCGGTCATCAGCACGAACCGCTGGTAGCCGTAGTCGTTGATTGACGTCACCTGATTCTTGGCCAGCGCGATGAGCGCAGCCCGCTGATCGGCGGTCAGCACGGTCAGCATGTTCAGCGACGCCTTGGTCAGGAAGTCGGTGTTGTGCCCCATCTCGCTGGGGTCATTGTCCCGCAAGTACTGGAAGCCCCAGAAATCTGCGACCTTGCCGGGTGGGAAGAACGAATCGGTCCCCAGATTCCCGGTCAGGAAGCCCAAGGCATCAAATGCGATGGTGGTGCGCTGGGCGCCGTCGGACAGCGTCTGCTCCATCGTCATGGACCCTGGACCGGGCGGTGCTGCAGCTGCGGCCTGGACCACCCCTGAGGCGTCCGTGCCCACTGCGGCGGTGCTCGAACCACATGCCACCATCGTCGTCGCCACTAACACGACGGGCGCTGCCACCGCGACAGCTCGCCAGCCGCCGCGGCGTCTGTTGCTTCCCCTTGCGTTCATCGTCCTGCCTCCTGGAGTGTGTGGCCCGCCCTGCAAGGCGAACCCCTGGTAATCCCCAGTCTCATCTGCTGCGGTCGTACCGCGGTTGCGCTCAGGTTGTGGTTCCACAACCCGACGGACCAGCAGATCACCAGACCAACTACCCCTTTGCCGACTTTGCACCCGAAAAGCCGCCTTCCCTGCGGATCCCCGCCCGGGTGGGCGGCTTTTCGGGTGCAAAGTCGGCAAAGGGGGTGAGCGGTCAACGGCCCCGAACGGTCAGCGCCCTCGTGGTCAGTGAGGTCGCCGAGTCAGTTCGAGGTACGGCAAGGCGGAACACGGCCGTGGCACCCTTGCGCACTTTCAGGACTACTCGAGTGCTACCGCTATCAGCCCAGGGCCAACCCACCGTGGCCACCCGCGTCCACCGGCACCTGTTGGTGCACACCTTCTTCTGTACCGCCGCCGACCGGCCCGCCGCCGGAGTGAGTGTCACATTGAGCATCACCTTGCCCCGCCTCGCAA
The DNA here is from genome assembly GCA_037133175.1 of Actinomycetes bacterium. Classification (GTDB taxonomy): domain Bacteria; phylum Actinomycetota; class Actinomycetes; order S36-B12; family UBA10799; genus ELA509. The sequence goes on along the minus strand of JBAXOQ010000300.1, from coordinate 1,195 downwards.
CCGCCTTGCTCGGCCATCCGGCGATCGCGGTCCGAGTCGGACCCGCCGGCGCGACGGGCACGACGGGCGGCGTCGGCGGTACGCCCGCGATCCACCTGTTGTAGGCGACGTTCAGCAGCGGCACGAACTCGCCGGTGGCTTTGCGGCTGCCGGCGCCGCTGGGGTGGTCATCGCCGGTCGGGTAGTAGGTCGTGTCCATCCCCGGCGCGTAAGTGTGCTCAACGACTCCGCCGACGAACTGGTGATGGTTGGCCGGGCCGGTCAGCACGTTGTAGAAGTCGAAGACCGCCACATTCGACCCGGTGTAGCCGACCAGCCAGTCCCGAACCAGCCAATTGTTGAACGCCCGCGCATTCGCGGCCCTGCTGGAATCGCTGTTCGGCGGCGCAGTGATCACCACGAACAGTTTGTCCGGACGGCTCGCGAAGTAGGTCAGCAATTGGCCGTAGACGTATTTGGCGTGGCCGACGGTCAATCCCGGGGTTGCATCCGGGCCGTCCCACGCATTGCCGTCCAGGCTTGAGTTGGGGAAGCAGGACTTGAACATGACGATCTGATTCGACCCACCGGGATCATCAGCCAAGCGACTGTAGGAGGAATGCTGGCCAGCCTCGGCGAACAGCGCACTGGTGTAGGTCGCGGTCTGTGAACTGCGGAACCACTCCAGCCAATCCGGAATGTCCGTACGGTCCCCGATCGAGCCCGGACCCCACCCGTAGTTGGTGTCGGACACGAAGTAGTTGTTGGCTGCCAGGGTGCTACCCAGGTTGCCGTAGCCATCGGCGAGCCAGTTCTCGCCGACAGAATGATGGATGAAGACGAGCTTGACCGGATGAGGTGGTGCAGCGGCGCTGTCGGCAGCCCGCGCCGAAACAGCCGGTATCAGCAACAGCGCGGCCACCACCGCCAGGCAGGCAACAACCGCGGACATCACCGTCGACCTGCGATCCCGACCAGCCATACTCCGAATCACGACGCCACCTCCGTCCGGGCTGCGATCCGACCCGCCCGATAAACCATTCTCACTCCAGAACGTCGGAGAGCATGACCGCCGAATGCAGTACCGGCACGATTCTGACCACTTTCGGCCTAACCCGCCGGTCAGCCGTCAACCGTGCCACGCCGACGCGCCGACGAATACCGAGTGACCTGGTTTGGGACGCTGACGTGGGTGGCCAGCGCCGGGGCCATGGTC
>JBAXOQ010000299.1:0-5459 GCA_037133175.1 Actinomycetes bacterium | reverse complement strand
CACCGACGCAGGGTGCTGGCGACCTCGGCTGCGTGATAGTCCACGACGCGACCCACTCCGAAGCCCAGCAACCGTTCGAGGTCCACAGGAGCCGCGACCGCATCGACTTGCGCGCCGGCGCCGATCGCGAGCTGACACACGAAGGTGCCTACAGCGCCGCCGGCGCCGGTAACCAGAACTCGACTCCCGCTGCCGATCCCCGCCCGTGCCACGACCTGGACGGCAGTCAATCCAGGGCAGGGAACCGTCGCCGCTTGCGCCGCCGTCAAGCGGTCCGGCACCCTCGCGATCATGGTGGCGTCCACACAGACGGCACCGGCCAGCCCGCCCGGCCCGCGCAGGTCGTGATGGACGGCAACACGGGTCGCGGACCACGTCGAGGCCACACCCTCGCCGATCGCGTCCACGGTGCCAACAACGTCGAGCCCCAGCACATGCGGCCAATGCCAGTGTGAGTCGCCGGCGCGACACAATGCCAAGTCGACCGGGTTGACCCCGCAGGCTTGGACGGACAGTCGCACTTGGCCGGGTGCAGGGTCCGGACATTCGATCTGCCCGACGCGTAGAGAGCTCGGCTCCCCTGGGACGTCCAATAGCAGAGCAGGAACGGTGATGGTGGACACGGCGCCAATGTAACCGGTCGGGATGGCCGGTCGGGCCACTGCGCGCGGCGTCGACAACCCCGGTGGAGATTCGCAGCGCTTCCGATGCAGTAGAACTCAACCAGCAGCAGCCGAGACCTGTTCCCTATCTACGCAGTAGACTTTCGTGATAAGATCCCTCGCCACCCAACGCTCGACAAGCGGACCGCTGACGGCGTTCGCGGCAAACCGATCCCGCCACGGAGGTCTCTCGTGTCCAACGCCGAGGACCAGAAGACTGAGCCGATCGCCGCAGCCACGCCGAAACAGCGACTGCTCGCCGCCGAGGACGCGGGCTACGGCAAAGCCCTGAAGAAGCGCCAACTTGAGATGATCGCCATCGGGGGCGCCATCGGAACGGGACTGTTCCTTGGGGCAGGCGGACGCCTGAACATCGCCGGACCGTTCCTGGCGGTCCTGTACGCGATCGCCGGATTCTTTGCCTTCATGGTTGTCAGAGCACTCGGCGAACTCGTCGTTCACCGGCCCACTTCTGGCTCATTCGTCTCGTACGCCCGGGAGTTCATCGGCGAGAAGGGCGCCTACGTCGCGGGGTGGATGTACTTCCTGGTTTGGGCGACAGGCGGAATCGCCGATGTCACCGCGGTAGCCATCTACACCCACTACTGGGATGCCTTCGCCGGGATCCCGCAATGGGTGATAGCACTGGTCGCTTTGGTCATCGTGCTGTCCATCAACCTGGTTTCGGTGCGCTACTTCGGGGAACTTGAGTACTGGTGCGCAATGATCAAGGTCGCGGCGTTAGTACTGTTTCTGATGATCGGGACGTATGTGCTGGGCAGTCGCCAGACCGTCGACGGGAACGTCACCGGACCACAGTTGATCGCCGACAACGGCGGCATGCTGCCGCACGGCCTGCTGGCGGCGATCCTGGTCGTACCCGGGGTGGTGTTCGCCTACGCCGCACTGGAGATGGTCAGCATCGCCGCGGGCGAGACGCCCGAGCCCAGGAAGATCGTCCCGAAGGCCACCAACGCCATCGTCTGGCGCATCGGAATCTTCTACGTCGGATCCGTCGCCCTGCTAGCCATGCTGCTGCCGTGGAGCAGTTACTCGGCCACCGAGAGTCCGTTCGTCACATTCCTGTCGAGCATCGGAATATCCGGAGCCGGCGGGATCATGAACTTCGTCGTCCTGACGGCAGCACTGTCGAGTGTGAACTCCGGGCTGTACGCGACCGGCCGCATCCTGCGATCGATGTCGGTGGCCGGTTCTGCACCGAAGTTCACCGGGCACATGAACAAGCGGCATGTGCCACACGGCGGCATCTTGCTGACGGCTGCGTTCTACCTGCTGGGCATAGCGCTGAACTACTGGATTCCGGCAGACGCTTTCAACGTCGTGCTCAACTTCTCGGCATTGGGAATCCTGACCACCTGGGCGTTCATCATGGTGTCGCACTTGGTCTTCGTCAGGCGCGCCAAGCGCGGACTCGCGAGCCGCCCGGGCTACCGACTTCCTGGCTCGCCAGCAACCGACATCGTCACGCTGGTCTTCCTGCTGACGGTGTATGTGCTGATGTGGTTCGATGGGCTGACCGGAAAGGTCACGGTGCTCGCGGTCGTCCCGATCGGTCTGGCTCTGTGGGGCGGCTGGTACGCCGTCCGCGGTCGGGTCGGCCGCGTTGCGGAGCAGTTCGCAAGCGATTCGATCGCCGCCACGGGCGACGCCCCCACGGCCGTGCCGCCCCAACGAAGCTCGGGGGAACAGTGAAGTTCAACGCCTCACCGCGCAACACCCTCGGCGTCGAGGTCGAGATCGGCATCATCGACGCGCAAACCCTCGAACTGGCATCCCGCTCCGCCGAAGTCCTAGCCGAACTCGGCGCGCCCTTCGGCGGCGAGCACCCCAAGGCAAAGCACGAGTTCTACCAATCCAGCGTCGAGGTCATCACCGGCATCTGCGAGACCGTCACCGACGCTGATGCCGACCTGACCGAGACGTTCTCGGAAGTCACCGACGCGCTCGACCGGCGCGGCTTGGAATTACAGGGCGGCGGACTACACCCGCAGGCGTTCTGGCGCGACCTCAAAGTGACCGACAAGGAGCGCTACCAGAAGTTCGCCGAGCGGATCGAATGGCCGGCGCGCAGGTCCATGTGCCACGGCATCCACTACCACGTCGGCGTGCAATCGGGGGATGCCGCCGTGGCGATTTCAAACTCGCTGGCGATCCAAATGCCTCAATTCATCGCGCTGTCAGCCTCCAGCCCATTCTGGCACGGGTTCGACACCGGCCTCGCCTCGTCGCGGACCAAGGTCTTCGAAGCGATGCCAACCAACGACATCCCGCCGCTGCTTTCGGGCTGGGACGAGTTCGTCTCCCTGCTCAACGCACTGGTGACCGGCGGCGCCCTGCAGTCGGTTCGGGAGCTGTGGTGGGACATCCGACCGCACCCCGCCTTCGGCACCGTCGAACTGCGGATGTCGGACTCGATGCAGACGATGCGCGAGGTGCTGGCTCTGGCGGCCCTCGCCCAGTCGCTGGTCTACGACATGAGCCGACGTTTCGAAGCCGGCGAGACGCTACCGGCGCTGAACCGTTGGGTGCTCAAAGAGAACCGGTGGCGGGCAACTCGATACGGCCTGGACACCGACGTCATCGTGGACAACCAGGGCAGTAACAAACCGCTGGTCGAGGTGATAGCCCAAACGCTGGACATGCTCGCCTCGTCAGCGGACGAACTCGGTTGCTCGGAGCAGTTGGCGGTAGTCAAAGACATCATCGCTGGCGGCAACGGCAGCACCCGCCAGCGCCGCGAATACGCCCGTTCCGGCGACCTGCGGACAGTGGTCGAATTGCTGGTCGAGGAGTGGCGCACCGACACCCCGACCGGCTGGGCCTGACTGCCGCACGGCACTATGAACCAAGTGATGGTCACCACCTCTGAGCGCGCCGTCATTGACAGCTTCCTTGCCACGCACCGGCATGAGCTGATCGCGTTTCGACGGCGATTGCACGCCCATCCTGAACTGTCGTCCAAGGAGTTCGGAACCACCGAGGCAATCGTTGATCGATTGCTGGTGGCCGGGCTGAACCCCGCGATATTGCCCTCTGGCACCGGCGCGACCTGCGATGTCGGATCGCAGGTTCCGTCGGAGGCCACCACGGGGAATTCGGCAGAACCCATGATTGCACTGCGGGCGGACTTGGATGCGTTGGCGATGGATGACCTGTCCACCTCCACTTACGTCTCGACCGTTGCCGGAGTTGCGCATGCCTGCGGCCACGATGTGCACACCACCGTGGTGCTGGGCGCTGGATTGCTGCTGGCCCGGCTGTTGTCGCGTCGCGAGGCACCGGCCGGGCGAGTGCGGTTGATCTTCGAGCCGTCAGAGGAGACGGTCCCCGGTGGTGCTGTTGAGGTTGCCGCGCTGGGATTGTTGACCGGCGTCGGCGCAATCATTGCGCTGCATTGCGATCCCAAACTCGATACCGGACGGCTGGGGGTCCGAAGCGGACCCATCACCTCCGCCGTCGACGTGGTGGAGATCGACATCTTCGGTCCGGGCGGGCATACCGCGCGCCCTGAGCGCACGGTCGACCTCGTGGACGTGGTTGGACGCATCGTTCTGAACGTGCCCGACCTGCTGGCCGGCGCGGATCCCGCTCATCCGCCACGGCTGGTATTCGGATCGGTCCACGCCGGCGATGCACCAAACGTGATCCCAGCGCACGCGCGGCTCATCGGAACCCTGCGGTCAAGAGATCGGCAGAGTTGGTTGGCGGCCCCGGGGTTGCTGGAGTCAGCCCTGCAGCGGGTCATCGCGCCGACCGGCGCAACCTGGTCCATGACTCACAAACCAGGAGTCCCACCTGTCGTCAACGACTCATTCACCACCTCTGTGCTGGCCGAGGCCGCCGACGCAATGCTGGGGGAAGGCGCCGTGCTCGAGACCGGCCATTCCTGGGGAGGGGACACGTTCGCCTGGTACACAGAGAAGGCACCCGGCTGCTATGCGCGATTGGGGACCCATGATCCCGCTAACGTCGGACCCCGACTGGACCTGCACTCGAGCGCGTTCGACGTCGACGAGCGCGCTATCGAGGTGGGCATCCGCGTGCTTGTCGCTGCCAGCTTGTCCTTCCTGCGCCGAAGTTCGGAACCGGCCGGTGCCGACACCGCGTCAAGCGGAGGATGACACCAACAGAATCCGCGCTGCCAGATCCCGTGCCTGGACTGAGATCTCCGGGATCGCAGTGGATTCGAACAGCACGCCTCGGCGCAGCGGACCCATCGCGATGATGCGGTCGTCGGCATGGCCCGAAGCGTCGATAAGGCCGCCCGAGGCAGGGTCCACGTCGTAGCCGATTCGATAGGGTCCCTGCCGGGCGCGACCAGCGCCGACGAGCGAACGACCCAACTGCGACAGCGTGACGTCGGACTGCGGACCGGTGCAGACGACCAGGCGATCGGCCACCAATTCACCGGCGGCGGTGTCCAGCACGACGGTGTCACCACGCAGCCACGCACTGAACCCCGGTGCCGCCAGCACCGCGATCCGCCCGTCCGCAATATGGGCGGCCATCGCGTCGGCGACGGGTGGAGCCATCCGGTGCCGGTGAATGTCCCACTGCCGAACCAGCCCGGTCATAAGGCGGTCGCGATCGCCCGGCGACAAGCGCAGCCAGATCTGCTGGGTCTGCGGCCGCAGACCATCGATGGCGCTTCGCCACTGCTCGCCCCGGTCCCGCACTCGTTGCAGGATCGGTTCGAGCGGGACCTGGCCCTCGGGCAGTTCCAGCGGCGGATCGGGCACCGGCAGCGGGTAGACGTGGGCCGCCGGCAGCAGCCCC
>JBAXOQ010000298.1:0-5492 GCA_037133175.1 Actinomycetes bacterium | reverse complement strand
CAGTCGCCGAGTCGTCCGACGCCGGACACGTCGGCGGACAGTCAGCCGACACCGCAGCCGGACGGCCCGCCGCTGATCATGCTGGACAGCCTCGCTGTCTACTACGGCACGACATGGCCTGGCTGGAAGCCGACGAGTATCTCGGTGATCAGCCCAGCGGCGAGCGTGCTCAAGCAATTCACGTTTGTGAACGTTTTCGATCCGACGCAGACCTATCTGGTGTTGGCCGGCAGCGATGACACATCGGTTCCCGGATCCGGGCCGACGCCGACCTACCGGCCGACGCCGACGCCGACCTACACCACGGCGACGCCGACCCCGACGCGAACCTCGCCCAGTCCATCTCCGACCAGTGGCTCACCGACACAGTCCCCCACGACTGCCAAGCCGTCCGGCTCAACCACCCGCAAGCCGTCCGCTCCGCCCCCTTCCTACGGCCTCAACTGACCGACGCTGACCTATCCGCTGCGTGCTGCCCCGGTTCAACGGTGACGTTTTTGATGCGCGGTGGCAGTGATGCGCACGTCAGCTGGAGCCCCTGCGCGGATCATCGTGGCGATGTCGGGTGCCTCGGGCAGCATCTACGCGTACCGGACGCTGCTGATGCTGTCGTCGGTGGATGTCGAAGTCCATTTGGTGATGTCGTCGGCTGCTCGGCGCACGCTGCTGACGGAGACTGATCTCCGACCCGAGCAGTTGGAGGCACTGGCTGATGTTGTGCACTCAACCAGTGACATTGGGGCGAGCATTGCGTCAGGGTCGTTCAAGACTCTGGGGATGATGGTTGTCCCGTGTTCTATCAAGACGTTGTCGGAGATCGCTAACGGGATCACCGGGAATCTGATCTCTCGGGCGGCTGATGTGGCGCTTAAGGAGCGGCGCCGCTTGGTGCTGATGGTTCGGGAAACCCCACTGCACGCCGGTCACTTGCGCTCGATGCTGTCGGTGACGGAGATGGGAGGGATCATCTCCCCGCCGGTACCCGCTATGTATGCCAGGCCGACCAGCATCACGGACATAGTCGATCACAACGTCGCTCGCGCTCTGGACCTGTTCGGCCTCGACACCGGATCTATTCGCCGCTGGGGTGAGGAACTCGACACCATCCCTGGTGGGCAAAACCGTGCAGAGGTGGTCCGCGATGCCACCACTGGCGATCACCCGATGGTCCGGTCGCGCGATACGCGAGTAACGAAACCCTGAAGTCGTTCCAACTAATCTACTGAGAAACAACCTACTGAAAAGGATCACGATGGCCGACGTACCGGCACGGCAATACCCCGATTTGCAGGAGCACTTGTCCCGGCTGGACAAGTTGAACCTGCTGTACACGATCGATGATGAGATTAACAAGGACAAACACCTGCACCCGTTCGTGCGGTGGAGTTACGTGTCGAATATCGAGGCCTGCGACCGCAGGGGTTTCTACTTCACGAACGTCACCGACAGCAACGGCCAGAAGTACAAGGGCACCTGCGATGTGGCCGTCGGTACGACCGCCGGACAGGAGAAGATCTACGCTGCTGCGCTCGGCCTGGACTCGAAGATCGACTTAACCAAAGATATTGACAGCCGCAAGCTGCGCGAGGCGGTCGCTGCCAAGTGGGCGGATGCTTTCGCGAACCCGGTGGCGGCGGTGGAAATCCCGTCAGCGGATGCACCGGTTCATGAGGTTGTGATGACCGGTGACGATCTCAAGGGCGACGACAAGGGCATGTGCACCTTGGCCGTCCCGAACAACACCCCCGGTTGGGATACCGCCCCCTACTTCTCGGCCGGTCTGTGGATCACGCAGGACCCGGACACCGGTCGGGTGAACTACTCCCAGAACCGCGTGAACGTGAAGGCTTCGGATCGACTGTCGTGCATGTGGCTGATCCAAACCGGTGGTGACGCGCATAAGAACTGGGTCAAGTACAAGGCCCGCGGTGAGAAGATGCCGGTCGCGCTGATCGTCGGTGCTCCTCCGGTCTGCCAGGTTATCGGTCCGCAGAAGACGCCTGGGAAGATCAACGACATCGATGTCGCCGGAGGCCTCGCGGGGGTTCCGATGCGAGAGGTGAAGGCCAAAACGGTGCCACTCATGGTGCCCGCCGACGCCAATATCATCATCGAGGGCTGGATCGACCCGACCAAGTTGGAGATGGAAGCCCCGTTCGGCGAGTCGCACGGGTACATGTCCACCGAGGAGTACAACCACAGCGTGCAGATCACCGCGATCACCAAGCGCAAGCACGCAATCATCACTTCGATGATCTCCGAACTGACCCCGTCGGAGTCCGGAGTGATCAAGTCCATGGGCTACAACGCGGTGATGCTGAACTTCCTCGTCAACGGGATCGGCTGCAACTTCGTCAAGGATGTTGTGCTGTACGACCACCTGATCGGGGTGTCCAGGTTCACCACGATCGTTTTCGAAAACGACACTCCGAAGACCGAGGTGTGGCGGGCGCTGCGGGCCGCGACGGTCCTGATGCGTTCTGTCGGGAAGATCACTATCGGTGTGAGCGAGGACATCAACCCCGAATCGATGGAGGAGATCATGTGGGCGGTCGCGTACCGCACCGACCTGCCCCACGATGTTCAGATCAACGACTACCAGGCGAACGGTCACGCGCCGAAGTTGCGCGGCGGTCGTGAGTGGGAAGCTCAGATCATCATCGACGCCACCACGAAGTACCCGATGCCACCGGTGTCCCTGCCGAAGAAGCAGTACATGGAAGAGGCGAAGGTGTTGTGGGAGAAGGCCGGTTTGCCGCCGATCAAGCCGGTTCGCAAGTGGTTCGGCTACTCCCTGGGCGACTGGTGCGACGAGTGGGACGCCTGCGCGCAGCGCGCCGTAGACGGCAACTGGCTAGCCAACGGTGTCCGCACGGAGAAACTGGTCGATACTGACCAGGTCGGCGGACCCACCGGCGGTGTTCCCAACGCCCATGTTGTCGTCTACGACGAAGCCACCGGAGAAGTGCATTACCCCGATGGTTTCCCCGTCGTGGACAATTTCAGTACGGACCAGTAGCTGCGTTGATCCACGCCGCGACATGTGTGGCTGGTGGGCGCGCCTTGGTGCGTGCCCACCAGCCACACGTCGTTGTTGGCAAACCCGACGATTTGGAAGATTCATGACCAGGATTGACATTGGAGTGTTTGAGTCGACTGTTGGCGAGTTGCTCGCCACGGTCAGCGCCATGACGATTGCGACGCATGGGCCCAATGGTCCGTGGGCGGCCGATGTCTTCTTCGCGCGCAGCGATTGGTCGCTGGGTTTTTTGTCCTCGCCTTATTCCAGACATTGCCTGGACATCGAGGCCGACCCGCAGTGCGCGGTTACCGTGCATGCGGAACCTCGTTCCTGGCAGGCCATCCAAGGGCTGCAGTTGTCGGGAACTGCGCGGCAGGTCACTGGCACCGACCCGCAAGCCGAGATTCTGGCCGCATACTTTGACAAGTTTCCGTTCGCCCGCGAGCTTGTCAGCCCGTCCGACCCAGCATCAGCCAGACCCTCGACTGCGACTCCTTTTGTGTTTGAACCGACCCGCATTCGGCTGATAGACAACTCGCTGGGGTTCGGTGCGCGGTACGCCGTCGACGTTCAGGACGGCGCCTTGGTCGGTGACCCGTTCCCCGACACCCCCTGACCACGCCGACCGAGCAGAACACAGAGAAGGAAGAGCGTGATGACTGCACCAGCACCGCCGACAATGGTTGCCATCGACATGCAAGGGCACTTGGATGCGCTGCGCGCCTGAGGCTTGCTGATCGAGATCGACGCACCGGTCAACAAAGACACGGTGTTGCACCCGTTGGTGCGCTGGCAATACTGCGGCGGAACATCGGAGGAAGATCGCAAAGGGTTCCTCTTCACGAACATGGTCGATGGCAAGGGCCACAAGTACGACGTGGACGTTGCCGTTGGCGTGGTGGCGGGTATCCGGATGTCTACAGCGTGGGGATGGGCGTGCCGATCGACCAGATCGGAGCCCATTGGTTGAAAGCCATGGCCAATCCGATCGATCCTGTGGTCGTCACAGATGCCCCTCGTTCTCGGGCATGGTGAGAAGGGAGTCGGCAAGTCGGCGAGGCGGGTTGTCCTGTCGCTTGCGCTTCGCAATGAGCAGCATCGTCTGTTCGGATTCTTCGAGTATCTCATCGGACCAGCAGACATCGAACCGCTCCGAAACACGTGCGGATGCCAGCATTACCACGCGCCGCAATCGGGGGCCGAGCACATTTGCGCCCAGGACGACCAGCATCATTCATGCCGACTTCGGCGCCACTCCCGTTTGGCTAATTCGTACTCCTCGGTGGACACGTCGCCGTATTCGTCGAGCGCGGCAAGTGTTCGCCGCATGTAGTCCGACGAACGATCGCTGTAATCCTCCATGTACCGGCGGACGTCATTCAGCTTCACTCGATGGTGCCCGCCAACCTTCCGGGAGGGGATCTTGCCGTTGGTGATCAGGCGAGAAACCGTCGAGCGGGAGACCCTGAGAATCCGACCAACATCACTTGGCGTGAGTTCCGGATCGTCCTCGTCCAGGAGGATTGTGACAGGGTGCTCCGCCGCGATGGATTCGATCGCGGGCATGAAGTAGTGCTGGAACCACTCGGGCAGCGTCTGGTCATGCAGCGAGCGAGCCAGGCGCGCCGCCTCCTGTGCAGCCGCCGAATCTGGTTTGAACGTCTCCTGTGTCATGCTGCCAAGTACTGCATCGAGTGTTCTATGTGTGCAAGATGCACGGTTTGCAACAAAGCAATCGGCCATGTCGCGGCTTGCCCGTCAAGAATCTGGCGTGAACCTTCCAATGATTCAAACCCGCCCTGCCGGACTTCACCATCTAATCGGCATGAGTCCCTATGTGACGCCCGCGCTGCTGAGGTCGTGTGGGCGGCTCGGGCGCGATCCAATCGCGCGAGGTGTCGTCCGAAGACGGGTCGTCCTTGTGCGTTCAGGAAGTGTGGGAGGGCGTCGCGACTTTGCTGGCGTGTTCCCCAGGCCTATACGTCTTCACCATCATCACCCCGACCGGTCAGTAGTCACTACCCCGCAAAATCCCACGACACGCGGAGGAATCCGCCCTGTTTCCTCTGCGTGTCGTAGGAGTTTGCGGGTAGGTGGGCATTGACGTGACGAGTGGTAGGTGACATGGTGCGGGTTCGGGGTCGCTGTCCGGTTGGAGTTGGGTCACATGCATCGCAAGAGTGTCGATGGAGCTCGGGTGTCACCGATCAGGCGGCTAGCGGTGCTGTTGGCCGGCGGGGGGCTGATGACAACTGGACTCGTTGGCGTCGGTCTGGTCGTTGGCGCCGGTCCTGCTGCGGCGGCCTCCCAGATATTTGCCTACAGCGGAGCAGCGCAGGTCTATACGGTTCCCGCGGGAGTGAGCATTCTTCGCCTTGAGGTGATCGGCGGTGGTGGCGGCAGTGGCAGCGGATCAATTGTGTGTAATCTCGCCGCGGGCGGCGCCGGGGCGAGGGTGATCTCCTATCAG
>JBAXOQ010000297.1:0-5581 GCA_037133175.1 Actinomycetes bacterium | reverse complement strand
TAGCGCGCCTGCTTTGGGAGCAGGAGATCGGGAGTTCGAGTCTCCCCGCCCCGACCAATCGTCGACTTATGAATCCAGCGGCCGAACAGGCCAAACAACTATCCAAGGATCCATGTGAAGAGTTCCGTCGAACACCTGTCGCCCACCCGCGTGAAGCTGACCATTGAGGTTCCCTTCGAGGAGTTGGCCGAAGCGCTTGCTGCGGCCTATAAGCGGATCTCGTCGCAAGTGAACATCCCGGGATTTCGCAAGGGCAAAGTTCCAGCTGCGGTCATCAATCAGCGAATCGGGCGGGAGGCGGTCCTTGAAGAGGCCGTCAACGAGGCGATCCCGGGGCTGTACGACCAGGCAATCTCGGAGGCGGGAGTTGTGCCCCTGAGTCGGCCCACCGCCGAAGTGACCGAGTTGATCGACGGCGAGAAGCTCGTCTTCGAGGCTCAGGTTGATGTCCGGCCCGAGTTCGACCTGCCGGACTACCAGGGTCTGCAGATTAGCGTTGATGATGCCGAGGTGACCGAGGGCCAGATCGACGAGCAACTCGACGCCCTGCGCAAGCGGTTCGGTACGGCGACTCCGGTTGAACGCCCCGCCGCTGATGGCGATCTGGTGCTGCTGGACGTCATCGGTCGGCTCGACGGCGAGGAGCTGGAAGACTTCAGCGCGACCGCGTTGTCCTACGAGGTCGGTTCTGATGGCATGCTCACTGGCGCAGACGAAGCGGTCCGCGGCCTGTCCAAAGATGAGGAGACGACCTTCGCATTCACTCCCGAAGAGGGTGAATTGCATGGCGCCGACATCGATATCCAGGTGACCGTTCGAGACGTTCGGGAATTGTCGCTGCCAGAGGCAGACGATGACTTTGCGCAGTTGGCGAGCGAATTCGACACTCTGGATGAGCTACGCGGGAGCCTGCGCGACGGAGTCGAGCGGATGGCGCTGGTGGACCAGGGTATGGCGGCGCGCGAGAAGGCCCTCGACCTGCTTTTGGACGCAACCGACATTCCGATTCCTGAGTCTTTGCTCGAGGAGCATCTCGGTGAGCACTTCGAAGATGGTCACGGAGACGATGAACACCGCGAGGAGGTTCGGGCGGAGGCCGAGAAGGCCACAAAGACCAGGTTCATTCTTGACAAGATTGCCGACAACGAGGAGTTGTCAGTCGGCCAGGGCGAGTTGACCAAATGGTTGATGGGGCAGGCGCCGCGCTACGGGATGACTCCGGATCAATTCGCCGAAGCACTAGTTCAGGCCGGCCAAGTCCAATCGGCCATCGCTGACGTCCGCCGCGGCAAGGCGCTGGCGCTGGTGTTGCAGAAGGCAGTCGTGACTGATGCTTCCGGCAACGTGGTGAATCTTTCCGCTCTGGACGAGCCGACTGCCGAAGAGCAGATCGCCCAGCTGGTTGAACAGGCACAAGCCGCCGCCGCGGCCGCAGGCGAAGGTGGCGACGAGGTTCTAGATGTCGAGGACTCCGAGTTGGCTGACTCCAGCCAAGCCGACAGCAGTGAGGCTGACCAGCGCTAGTGGCCAGCAGTGACTGCGCCGTGGGCGAAATCGTGCCTCCCGGGGGACGATGCAGGGGTCTGCGGGCGTTAGGGTCTGGGCAAGCCGCGCAACTGTCGTGGGGGCTGTGCTCAGCCCGTGGGCGCAACGAAGGGTTTAGGGATGACCAAGGAATCAAACGTGGGTGACCAGGGTCCTCGGGCCGCGGCTGGGTCGGTGGCCGGTCACGACGATTCGGTATACAAGCGTCTGCTCGATGACCGAATCATCTTCCTGGGTTCGCAGGTCGAGGACACCAACTCGAACTTGATCTGCGCGCAGCTGCTGCTGCTCGCCGCGGAGGATCCAGAGAAGGACATCTACCTCTACATCAACTCTCCCGGTGGTTCCGTCACCGCCGGCATGGCGATATACGACACCATGCAGTACGTCAGCAACGATGTCGCGACCGTCGCGATGGGCTTGGCAGCGTCCATGGGTCAGTTCTTGCTCAGTGCCGGGGCCCCTGGTAAGCGCTACGCGCTGCCGCATGCCCGGATCATGATGCACCAGCCATCCGGTGGCCTCGGGGGCACCGCTTCGGACATCAAGATCCAGGCCGAGCAGATGCTGGCCATCAAGAAGCAACTCGCCGAGCTGATCGCAGAGCAGACCGGCCAGACCCTGGAACAGATCGAGGAGGACTCCGACCGTGACCGCTGGTTCACGGCCGAGCAGGCCCTTGACTATGGGTTCATCGACCATGTGGTTCATCGGGCGGGCCAAGTGTCCGGCAAGGGAGGCACAGCATGACCTATCGGCCGCAGTTGACGAATCCCTCGACCTTGCCGCTTGGCGGGCTGCCCACCAGTAGGTATGTGCTGCCGGAGTTCCGGGAGCGCACCGCGAACGGCGAGCGGGTTCACAATCCGTACACCAAGTTGTTCGAAGAACGGATCATCTTCCTCGGCGTCCAGATCGACGATGCTTCGGCAGACGACGTGATGGCCCAGTTGCTGTGCCTGGAGTCGATGGATCCGGAGCGCGACATTGCGATCTACATCAACTCCCCGGGTGGGTCGTACACTGCGATGACCGCGATCTACGACACGATGCAGTTCGTCAAGCCCCAGATCCAGACGGTGTGCCTGGGACAGGCTGCCTCGGCTGCGGCTGTGCTGCTTGCTGCCGGTGCGAAGGGCAAACGGCATGCATTGCCGCACGCTCGGATCTTGATTCATCAGCCATACTCAGAAGGCGGCGGGCAGGGTTCGGACATCGAGATCCAGGCGAACGAGATCCTGCGGATGCGCACCGAGATGGAGGGCATCCTGTCGCTGCACACCGGCCGGTCGCTCAAGGAGGTCGAGCGCGACATCGAACGCGACAAGATTCTGACCGCGGATATGGCCAAGGAATACGGGATCGTCGATCAGGTCATCGAGTCACGCAAGGTGGCCGTCGGGTAGCTCAGCGGTGTCCGGACGGAGTACAGGATGCGTCCGGCTCGCGCGTGCGGATGAAAATCCGGCGCGTCAGAGTACGTACCGCGACCAATGCGAGAATCTCAGGTACCGTCATAGGTGCAAGTTGGCCGTGGAACACCTTCGAAGGGAACAGCAGTGGCACGCATAGGGGATGGCGGTGACCTGCTCAAGTGCTCTTTCTGCGGAAAGAGCCAGAAGCAGGTCAAGAAGCTCATTGCTGGACCCGGCGTGTACATCTGCGATGAGTGTATTGAACTCTGTAACGAGATCATCGAAGAGGAACTCAACGAGGGCGGCGATCTGCCGTTCGACGAGCTGCCGAAACCCCGTGAGATCTACGAGTTCCTGAGCAACTACGTCATCGGCCAGGATGTCGCCAAGAAGGCGATGAGCGTCGCGGTCTACAACCACTACAAGCGGGTCCAGGCCCAGGCGTCTGAAGGTAAGCGCGATGACAAGATCGAGCTTGCCAAGTCGAACATCCTGCTGCTCGGACCGACCGGTTCCGGCAAGACGCTGCTCGCCCAGACGCTGGCTCGCATGATTAATGTGCCGATCGCGATCGCTGACGCCACGGCTCTGACAGAAGCTGGCTACGTGGGTGAGGATGTCGAGAACATCCTGCTCAAACTGATTCAGGCGGCTGACTACGACGTCAAGAAGGCTGAGACCGGCATTATCTACATCGACGAGATCGACAAGGTCGCGCGCAAGAGCGAGAACCCGTCGATCACCCGTGATGTGTCCGGCGAGGGCGTGCAGCAGGCATTGCTGAAGATCATCGAGGGAACGACGGCGTCGGTGCCGCCGCAGGGCGGACGCAAGCACCCCCACCAGGAGTTCATCCAGATCGACACAACCAACGTGCTGTTCATCGTCGGCGGTGCGTTCGCCGGTTTAGATACGATTATCGAACAGCGGATTGGCAAGAAGTCGCTTGGATTCACCGCCGACGTGGAGCACGCAAAGGGCGCGGGTCCAGAAGACATTTTCGGGAAGGTGATGCCGGAGGATCTGCTGAAGTTCGGCATGATCCCTGAGTTTATCGGACGTTTGCCCGTGTTCACCAGTGTCAGCGCGTTGGACCGGGAAGCACTCGTCCGGGTTCTGACCGAGCCGCGTAACGCTTTGACGCGTCAATACATGAAGTTGTTCGAACTTGATGGCGTGGAGTTGGAGTTCACCGACGAGGCACTTGAGGCCATCGCCGAGCAGGCATCTGCGCGCGGCACCGGGGCTCGCGGACTGCGGGCGATCCTGGAAGAAGTTCTGCTGAACGTCATGTACGAGATCCCCAGTCGCAAGGATGTCTCCAAAGTGATTATCACCGGCGAGGTCGTGACCGACAAGGTCACCCCTGAGTTGGTTCGCCGCGAAAGCGCCGCCCGCCGCGAACGCCGCGAGAAGACCGCCTAACCAGCTTTCGTTGACTGCGGAGTTGTCGCGGTGTTTTCTTGATCAAAAACCGCGACAACTCCACAGTCAACGGTCAGTCGGAGGCAAGGGTGACGACTGTGATGAGGGCGTCAGGGCTGGCGGGGTCGTCCGTCGGGGTGAACGAGAGATTCTCGACGTTGCCGGCCGCGGTGAGGTCTCCCGCTGCTAGCTCAGCGCGGGCCACCGCGGTGGCAGGACCTGAGACCTCGGCGCTTGCCACCCGCGCCCGCATCGACACCTTCGCTTCAGACTTGGCTTTGCGGATGGCTGCCAGCACGGTTGCGGCGTCGGTGAGCACCGCCGGATTTGCGCCTTGCGACGCCGCTGACAACTCCTGGGCGCTCGGCCACGGTGCCTGGTGGACCAGTCCCGATTGCCACCAGGACCACACCTCTTCGGTGACGAACGGCAGGAACGGCGCGAACAGTCGCAGTTGGATCGACAACGCCAGCGCTAGGGTGGCCTTGGCTGAGGCGGCAGGTTGGTCGCCGCGGGCGCCGTGGGCGCGTTCCTTGATTAGTTCGATGTAGTCGTCGCAGAACGACCAGAAGAAGGTCTCGGTCCGCTCCAGCGCGCGGGTGTAGTTGTAGCCGTCGAAAGCCGTCGTGGCCGAAACGACCACGTCGGCCAGCGACGCCAGCAATGCCTTGTCGACCGGGTCGGTGATGGCGGCGGCATCAAGTTCGGCGCCGAGCAGCAGCGCGAACTTGGAGGCGTTGAGGATCTTGATGGCCAGGCGGCGGCCCACCTTCATCTGGCCGAGGTCGAAAGCCGTATCCGTCCCGGGACGGCCCGAGGCCGCCCAATACCGGACCGCGTCTGAGCCATAATCGGTCAGCATGTCCGCAGGGGTGACGACGTTGCCCTTGGACTTGCTCATCTTCTTGCGGTCCGGGTCCAGGATCCAGCCGCTGATGGCGGCGTGCTTCCAGGGCAGCACCCCGTCCTCAAGGTGCGAACGAACCACGGTCGAGAACAGCCAGGTCCGGATGATCTCGTGAGCCTGGGGGCGCAGGTCCATTGGGGCCACCCGCGCCCACAGGTCCGGATCGTACTCCCACCCGCCGGCGATCTGTGGAGTCAATGACGACGTCGCCCAGGTGTCCATGACGTCCGGATCGCCGATGAAGCCGCCGGCAACTCCTCGCTGGTCGTCGGAGTAGCCGGTTGGTGCT
>JBAXOQ010000296.1:0-5583 GCA_037133175.1 Actinomycetes bacterium | reverse complement strand
GGCGCGGAAGGTTCTCCGCTCACCGCGGTGGTCGCGACGCTGGCCGGACCCGCGGCCACGAGTGCCCCGATCACCACCGCAGCGGAGCCAACACCAACAGCGACGAGACCACGCCTTCTCATAACATGAAGTGTTGCACGAGTTCCACAGGAGGTCACGAAGGCGTCCGGAAGTTCTACCGAACTGCATATGCGGGCTCTACCCAAATGCACAGCCGCGACTCTCAGCAATGCCACCACGTGTGCCCATTCGAATCACCTCAGGTCCACGCGACGAGCCAGCACGAGCAAACAGCGGTCGATACCAGGCACTGGAGGTCGCCTCACCTTGCCCGGGCTGGATACGATTATTGGCGTGAGCAGCGCCAAACAACCGAATGATCCGCATCGGTGCTGGACCGACCCGGGGAACTGACATGCCAGCACCCGAGAACTCGGCCGGAGCGTCGTTCGACACCTGGGTCACCCATCTGGAGATCGCCAACTGGACCACGGTGATCATCTTCATCGTCCTGTTCGTGTTGATCATCGCGTGGTGCGGTCGACGCATGCACAAGCACAAGCGGTGGTACTTCTGGCCGTTGCCGCTGGCCGTCGTGCCTTTGGTGCTGGCCGGGGCCGCCTACGCCAACCTGCACTTCGGGTACTACAACCGGCTCGGGGACCTCTTTGACTCCTATGACTTCCCAACCGGTCCGTCCGCCCTGCTCATGGACCCGAAGGGGTCCCATCCCGAGGGCGTGGTGGTCCAAACGATCATTCCGTCGACGTCGTCCGGGGTCCCTGACCGACCAGCGTTCATCTGGCTGCCTCCGCAGTACTTCACCGCACCGGCGGGCACCAAGTTCCCGGTGGTGTACGCCTACCACGGAGTACCAGGGGAATTCAGCAACTGGTTCGTCAGCGGGAGTGCATCCAAGGACGCCGCCGCAGCGGCCAAGGCTGGTCTGCCCGCCATCGTCGTCGCACCGTCCGTCAGCGGTTCGCTGCTACAGGACACCGAGTGCGTCAATGGAGTACAGGGCAACTGGCAGGACTACCTGTCCAAGGACGTGCCGAACTACATCGCCAAGAATGCCCACGCCCTGACCGGGGCGAAGGCGCAGGCCGTTTCTGGCCTTTCGATGGGCGGCTACTGTGCGCTGATCACTGCGCTGCGGAACCCTGACAAGTTCGGATTCGTCGGGAACTTCAGCGGCTCCACGATGCCCACCCACGGCGGCGGCATGACGGCCCTATTCGGTTCGAGTTCCGATCTCAACGCCCAAGTGGACTCCTACACTTCGAGTTGGGTGATCGCCCATCAGCCGCGTTCACGCAAGGTCTCAACCTGGCTGAGTATCGGTTCCTCGGACGAAGCTGGCCTGATCGCAGATCAGAAGAACTTCACCGCAGCAGCCAAAGCACTCGGAATGAATGCCGTCTTCACACTCGGACAGGGATCACACACGTTCTACGTCTGGTCCCAGGACCTCAATACTTGGCTACCCTGGGCACTCAAACAGATGGAACGACCGCACACCTGACGCCAACTTCGGCCATACTCAAGCTATGGACGATTCCGAGAAAGAGACCAGCGAGCCGATCGATCCCAAAGAGCAGATGCGCATTGCTCTGGAACGAAAGAACCAGAAGGCGTCCCAGGGCCATTCGCACCTCGACGGTCACGCCAAGGCCGACGGCACTCACAGCAAAGCCGGAGGTCCCCGCGAGTTCCGCCGCAAGAGCGGCTGAGTACATACCGCGTCAGCTACTCCTCGGGTTGCGCCCGAGCCAGCACCAGGATCGAGATAACGGCGAGCACGAATCCGAGGACCGCCGCCCACACCAGGCCTGACCGGGCGTGGTCGCCGAGAAACGCCACTCCGATCGCGGCAGGCAAGATCGTCTCCAAGCCGAACGTCACCGCCATTACCGAGGTCACCCGGGCGCGCTGCAGAGCCGTGGTGAACAGCAGCATGGCGAGCAGCCCATAAAGAATGATGGCGTAGAAATTGATCTCGAAAACAACCCGCCACCAATCGTCCGGAATCACCAGGGTCCGGGCCGCGACGCCAAGGCCGCTGAATCCGAGCCCGGCGCCCACCGCCAGCAGAATGCCAATCTGTTGGCCGCCGAACTTAGCCACCACCCCTGCGAAGGCCAACACCAGCAGGAAACCGACTCCCAGGACAACCTTGCCGCTGTCAGTCAGTGGCTGGGGGTCCTCGGGACTAGCACTGAGCGCCAGCAGGGCCAGACCGATGATAAGCGCCACTACCGCTGACTTCTCAAGCCGACTGAGCACGATGTCCAGGAATCGAACCGCCAGCACTGCTGTGATACCGATGCTGCTGGCGATAACTGCCTCGACCAGGAACAGCGGCAGCAAGGCCATGGCGACCAAGGACACGGAGAACCCGAGACCGTCCAAGCCAAGGCCGATCAGATAGGGCAACTGCTTGACCATCCGGACCAACACGCGCGGGTCAACCGCGCCACCGACCTCGGTGCGACGTGCAGCCAACGCCTGCAGCACGGAGGCGACGCCGTAGCAAATCGCCGTCACAAAAGCGGTGATCAGACCTAGAACCATGGCATGCCCGTCCTCCCAGATGAACCGACCGGGCTCAGCCCGGGCCAGAGTACGGTTCCTAGCTGTGCTTGACGTTCCAGGTGTCCCCGCGTGCCTCGTACTCGGCGATCTGCGCAATCCGTCGTTCATTTCGAACTGAGGCGACGAATGCGGTCTGCAGGAATGTCGTAGCCAGCTTCAGCGCGGTGGCCTGATCGTGCGACCTGACTCCGATGCTGGCGACGTTGGCGTCGTTGTTCCGCCGCGCCAACTTGGCCGTATCCAAATCCCAGATCAGCGCCGCCCGGACACCGTCGACCTTGTTCGCCGCAATCACCTCCCCCGCCCCGGTCGCGCCGAGCACGATCCCGAGACTGCCGGGATCCTTCACCGTCGCCTGAGCAGCGGTGATGGCGAAGCCGACGAAGTCGTAGTCAGGGTCGAACTTGTCAGCCCCATGGTCAACTACGTCATAGCCAGCGGCGCTCAGGTGCGCACTGAGCACCGCCTTGAACGCGAAGCCGGTGTGGTCTGATCCGAGATGAACACGCATGTTAGTCATCCTCTCAGTCATGCCAGGTCAGCGCCACTTGAGGCGACGCTGACAAGATGTTCGCTATGTCAGGCATCGAAAACCTCACCAGGGCCGAATGCGACGAGCGGGCAACCCTGGTATCGAACGTCCACTACACGGTGAGCTTGGATCTTTCTGGCGCCCCGGAGCCTGATCCGTCTCCCACTTTCCGCTCACGTACGGTAGTCGCGTTCGACGCCTCCACTGCGGGGACGGCCACCTGGTTGGACCTCATCGCCGAGAAGGTGCACAGCATCACCCTCAACGGCGAGCAGCTTGACCCCGCCTCGGCCTTCGACGGCGCTCGAATCAGCCTGCCCGGACTGCTCCCGACCAACGTCGTCGAAATCGACGCTGACTGCCGCTACATGCGTACGGGAGAGGGGCTGCACCGTTTCATCGACCCACTGGACCGACAGACGTACCTCTACAGCCAATTCGAAGTCGCCGACGCCCGGCGGGTGTTCGCCAACTTCGAGCAGCCGAGCCTGAAGGCAACCTGGCAACTGAACGTCACGGGACCGTCCCACTGGCAGGTGGTATCAAACTCCGCCACCCCCGAGCCGACTTCGGTGTCGGACGGCATCAGCCGTTGGGATTTCCTGCCCACACCCAGGATCTCGACGTACATCACGGCACTGGTCGCCGGGCCCTACCACGTTGTGCGCGACGAGTACGTCGGACCGCACGGCACGTACCCATTGGGGGTCTTCTGCCGCCATTCGCTGGCCGCAGTGCTTGACGCGGACGAGATCCTCACGATCACCAAACAGGGATTCGAGTTCTACGAGGAAGCCTTCGCCACGCCCTACCCTTTCAGCAAATACGACCAGCTCTTCGTGCCCGAGTTCAACGCCGGGGCTATGGAGAATGCCGCTTGTGTGACCTTTCTGGAGGACTACGTCTTCAGATCTCGAGTCACCGACGCGGCATACGAACAGCGAGCCAACACAATCTTGCACGAGCTCGCCCACATGTGGTTCGGGAATTTGGTGACCATGCACTGGTGGGACGACCTGTGGCTCAACGAGTCGTTCGCCGAATGGGCGGCGCACTACGCCAACGTCGAAGCGACCCGTTTCACAGACGCCTGGACGACGTTTCTCAACCAGCGCAAAGCGTGGGCATACCGACAGGATCAGCTGCCGTCCACCCACCCGATCGCGGCGGACATGACAGATCTGGACGCGGTTCTCGTCAACTTCGACGGGATCACCTATGCCAAGGGAGCAGCAGCGTTACGACAATTGGTCGCCTGGGTTGGAGAGGAGCAGTTCTTGGCCGGCGTCCGGAACTACTTCGGAAAGCACGCTTGGGGCAACACCCGACTTGCCGACCTTCTCGATGCCCTGAGCGAGTCATCCGGGCGGGACCTGGACAACTGGGCCGAACAATGGCTCCAGACCTCCGGTGTGAACCTGTTGAGACCGGACGTGCAGCTCAGCGCCGATGGCACCTACGAGACCGTCATCCTTCGACAGGAACCGCCCCGATCGCCAGAGGGCGTGCCACCGACCCTGCGGGATCACCGGGTCGCGCTTGGCCTGTACGACCGCCACGCCGGCGCGCTCGTGCGTCGCAGCCGTATTGAGTTGGACTTGGTTGGCTCTGGAGTCCACGTCAGGCAGCTGCACGGGCAGCCGGCACCAGATCTGCTGCTGGTCAACGATGACGACCTGACTTTCGCCAAGATCAGATTGGACGAGCGCAGCATCGCCACCGCCATCAACGCGATCGCCGAGTTCGATTCCTCGCTGCCGCGCGCCCTGGTGTGGGGCGCAGCCTGGGACATGACCCGCGACGCGGAAATTTCAACCGGCGACTACCTGACCCTGGTGCTGACCGGACTTCCGTGTGAGAGCGACGTGGGAGTGGTGCAGCAACTGATCCGTCAGTTGCGTACAGCCATCGACTTGTACGCGACAACCGGCCATCGGGCGGATTACCAACGCACACTGAGCTCACGGCTACGGGCGTTGCTTGAGGACGCCGCCCCCGGCAGCGACCACCAACTGGCCTTCGCCCGCGGTTTCGCCAGCACCGCGGTCAGCGAACCTGATCTGGCGCTCGTGCGTGGGTTGTTCGACGGCACTGCGGGCTTGCCTGGACTGCCGATCGACACCGATCTGCGGTGGTTGCTACTGCATCGCCTGACAATCATGGGCCGGAGCACTGACGCGGAGCTCGACGCCGAGTTGGCACGTGACAACACCGCGGCCGGGCACCGGCACGCGGCGCTCGTGCAAGCGTCCCGTCCCACCTTTGAAGCGAAGGCGCAGGCCTGGGAGTTGGCGCTGCACGACGAGTCGCTGGCCAACCACCTGTTGGCAGCCACCATCGCCGGCATCATGACGGCTGAGCACCGCGAGTTCCTGCACCCGCACGTCGGACAATACTTCGACACGGTGCCGTCGGCCTGGCAGGAGCGAACCCCCGAGATGGCGCAGCAGATCGTC
>JBAXOQ010000295.1:0-5588 GCA_037133175.1 Actinomycetes bacterium | reverse complement strand
GCTCCACGGCGGGCCTGATCGTCGGCATGCGCGACATCGACGAGGAGGTGGTCGCCAGGACTGCGTTGGCGCACGCGATCGAGCATGACCCGCTCACCGGGCTGGCCACCTTGCCGGTGGCCACAGCCCGCATCGACCGGTTGCTGGCTGCGTTTCCTACTCTGCCGCCGCGGGTAGTGAGCGTCCTGTGCATCGGGGTCGACTCGCTGACACCGGTGAACCAAGCGCTCACGCACACCGGCGGGGACCGGGTCCTGTTGGAAGTCGCCGCCAGAATCGCCACCGTCGAGCACAACCCGGACCTGCTCGCGCGCGGATCCGGTGATGAGTTTCTGGTCATCCTGCCGGAGCTGGTCAGCGGCGCCGACGCCGGCGTCATCGCAGACCGAATCCGTCTGGCGGTGCACGGCCCGATCACGATCGGCACCACCCGACTGGAGCCCACGGTCAGCATCGGCATTGCCACCGGGGCACGCGGGGCCCACGCCGAGCAGGTGTTGCGCGACGCATCCATCGCGATGCGCCAGGCCAAGGACAACGGCCGGGACCGGTGCGAGTTCCTCCAGTCGGAACTGGCCGTTGAAGCCCACCACCGACTGGAGATCGAGGAAGGGATCCGCGACGGGCTCCGGCGGGGACAGTTCGTGCCCTGGGTTCAGCCGATCGTGGACTTTGACGGCGGGGATATCGTGGGCTATGAGGCCCTGGTGCGCTGGGTCCGGCCCGACGGCAGCATCGTCGCACCGGATGACTTCCTGCCCGTCGCCGAGCGAACCGCGCTGATCGCCGACATCGATGCCGCGGTGCTGCGGCAGGCCGTCGATCTGCTGGCCGGGCTGCCGGAGCCGAGGTTCGTCGCTGTCAACGTGTCAGCGGCCACCTTGGCCCGCATGGACTATGCGCACGCCGTGATCGAAGAACTGCAGCGTTCGGGTGCAGCTGCAACCCGTTTGCATGTGGAGTTCACCGAGACAGCGCTGCTGCACGTCACCGACCGGGTCAAGACCATCATGACCGAACTGGCCGAGGCTGGAGTGCTCTGGTACGTCGACGACTTCGGCACCGGTTACTCCTCCATCTCCCACCTGCGCGACCTGCCCGTGGCCGGTCTGAAACTGGATCTGTCGTTCACCGCCGATATCCGGGCCGGTGACCCAACCTCCGAACGATTGGCCAAAGCCCTGATCGGCCTGGCCGAGGGTCTGGGCCTTGACACCATCGCCGAAGGCGTGGAAACCCCCGCAGAAGCCGCCACCTTGCTCGCACAAGGCTGGAAGCACGCCCAGGGCTGGCTCTACGGAAGACCCCAACCGGGCACCGCCCTGCAGCTGCCGTAACCGACCGGCGGCGCATCTGAGCCAGCGCGGGCGCCCGTATACGCATCGGCGGTGCCCGGCCCCTGGCCTGGAACCAGGAAAGCAGTGCGGCCGCTCAGAGGGGTTCGAAGGTGCGGACTTGGTTCCGTCCGCCGTTCTTGGCTTGGTACAGCGCGAAGTCGGCGTCGCGCAGGAGCCGGTGTGCTTCGATCCCGGGTCGGGCCAAAGCGACACCGACACTCAACGTGATGATGAGGCGCTTGTCCCCGACCGGTAGCGGTTGTGCGACGGCGGCACGGATCTGCTCCGCCACGTCCCGTGCGGCGGCGTCACCGAACACTCCTGGCAGCACCACGACGAACTCGTCGCCGCCCAGGCGGGCCACCTCGTCGGTCTCGCGCAGAACTGAAGCGATCCGCTTAGCGACTTCGCGAAGGACGTGGTCACCCGCGGCGTGGCCGTGGCCGTCGTTGATGTCCTTGAAGTGGTCGAGATCGCAGAACAGCACTGCGGGCACACCGGCACGTCTGGGTTCGTAGTCAAGCAGGGTGGCCATGCGTGTCTGGAGGTGTTCCCGGTTGATCAACCCGGTGAGCATGTCGTGTTCGGCCCGGTATTGCAGATCGGTTCTGGTGGCGCGGGCCTCGGTGATGTCCTGGTACTGCGAGACGTAGAACAACGGCATGGCGTGCTCGTCGCGGACCAAAGACAGCGAATGCTGGATCCACAGCTCCTGCCCGCCAGCCGTGACCAACCGGCCCTCGCGAACGTCGTGGTCGCCATCCCCTGCCAATAACCTGTCCCGCACCGCTTCGTCACGTTCAACATCATCGGGGTGCATCAGGTCGTCTTCGGTGTGCTCGGCCAACCAGTGCGAATCCCGGCCAACCATCTGACACAACGCGGCGTTGACACGCAGGAACCGGCCGTGCAACCCCACAACAGCCATCCCCTGCGCCGACCCTTCCATCGCCAGGCGCAATGTCTCTTCACTGCGGGCCAAGGCCTGCCGAACCAGCACCTGGTCGTGAATGTCCCGCAGGGTCGCGATGAACCCCGCGATCGCACCTTCGGCATCGAGCACCGGGCTGGACAGCCGTGACATCCAGCGGTACTCCCCAGTGGCGACTCGCGCCCGCTCTTCGATCTCGACCCCCATCTCTCCCCGCCGGTTTCGCTCCCACGCCGATTGCAGTATTGGCCGGTCCTCGAATTGAACAAGGTCAAAAGAGGGCGTTCCGACCAGATCCTTCTGGCCGTAACCGAGCACCCGCTCGGTTGCCGGGGAAGCCCAGGTGAACAATCCCTGCACATCGATCAGCAGAACGGCGTCAGTGGCGTTCTCAGCGATCAGCCGGTACTGCTGCTGCGCCGCCGCCAAGGCGTCCGCCGCGTCCTTGCGCTCGGTGATGTCCATTGCCACGCCCTGAAGCCCCACCACGACGTTGTCGAAGTCGCGCAGGACTTCCCCTCGTGCCAGCATCCACCCGTGCGTCCCATCCGGTCGGACCATCTCAAGTTCCAACTCGTAAGGCACACCCGTCTCACGGGTGCGGGGCAATGCTGTGCTGAGGCGTTCCCAACTCTCGGGTGTGAACAACTTGCTGTGTTCGGTGTAGTCCGGCGGCGGCAACTGTGGGTCAAGACCCTGCATCAGGTACAGCTCATCTGACCACTGGACGTGATTGGTCGCCACATCCAAGTACCAACTGCCGACGTGAGCCATCCGCTGCGCTTGGGTCAGGCCCCACTCACTCGTTCGCAGGGCGTCCGCCGCCGCCTTGCTCGCCGTGACGTCACGCACAACGCAATAAATGTGCTGTCCTTCGTCCCCTGTCCGAGCATTCCATTCGAGCCAACGGTAGTGACCGTCTTTGCCCCGATACCGGTTCTGAAAACTGACGGTCACATGCGCGGCTTCCAACAATGCCCGCGCCTCCTGTTGGGTGGCCGCGACGTCCTCGGGGTGTACGAAGTCCAGGTACGGCTTCGAGGTGATTTCATCTGGCGTGTAGCCCAGCACCCTTTCCCAGCTTGCGTTGACGGCTGTGACATAGCCGTCAACGCCGACCACGGCCAACATGTCCACCGACATGTCCCACAAACGCTCGAATTCCTGCCGGGCGAGCACCTGCTCGTGAACATCGCGCAGACCGGCGATCACACCGGTGACCGAACCGTCGGCGGCTGTTGTCGGGTGTGAGTGCAGCGACATCCACCGGTAGCTGCCGTCGGCAGTCAGGAACTGAATCTCGAACGGACGGATATCCTCCCCGGAGGCCAGCTTGGCCATGTTCGTTGCGGTGAGCGCCAAGTCAGCGGGGCGAACAATGTCTTGTGGGTGGGTTCCCAGGAGTTGCGCAGGGGTCCACCCCAACACCGCTTCGACTGAGGGCGAGACCCACACTATTGCCTGATCGGCGTCGCGTTGCCACACAACGTCGCTGGCGTTTTCGGCCAACAGCCGGTAGCGTTCCTCCGATTCCGCCAACCGTTGCCCGGCAGCGCGCTGTGAGCTGAGGTCGGCCGCGATCAGGCAGCGCACGGTCGTGCCTTCCAGATCCATCCCGGTGACAGACACCAGGACCGGCAGCCGGGCTCCGCCCGATTTGATCAACTCGGTTTCCGCCCGGTTGCTCTGGCCCGGACCAGCTGCGAGCAGGCCAGCGGTCGGCGAGGATAACAGCGTGCCGACGGCCCGACCGAGCAGGTCACCGCGCTCGCAGCCCACCAACTCGGCAAGACGTCGGTTGGCGTACAGCACGGTGCCGCGTTCAGAGATCGTGGCGGCGGCTTCGCCCATCTGCTCCACAATCACCCGGTATGTCTGGTCGGCACTGGTCAGCGAGTACAGCTGCTCGGCCCCCGGCTCACCGAGCATCACGGCATCCACACCGCCGGAGCGGATGGCCTCAAGCGCCATGCGCAGATCCTCGACCTGCGCCTGCAACGCGAGGAGGTCCGCGGGAGAGTATTGCTGGGAGCCCGAAGTGTCGGTCATGGCGGCGCCTGCCCACCCTCGTCAGGTCCGGCCCCCTTCAATGGCGCAAGGTCCAGGCCCTCAAGAACGCGTCCTTCGTCGGCAAGGTTGCCGACCAGGTGACGCAGCGGCGGTGGCAGCCGCTTGATCAAAGTCGGCACTGCCAAGACCCGGTCCGCGATCACCAACGCCGGTTTGTCGCTGACGTCCACCACCTGCAGTTCCACCTGCCCGACCAGCTGCTCATCACAGATCCGCCGGATCGTCTCCAAAGCCGCGCTGGAGTTCGCGGATGCACCGCTGACGTACAAGGTCAGTGCCCACCGTGGTTGTTCCTCACCGGTGCTCATGGCCCGGTCCAGCCCTCAGGGCGCAGTTGCAGACCGACCAACACCTTGTCCGTGTCCGACAAATCACCGATTATCTTGCGGATGGGCGGGGGAAGCCTGCGCACGAGGGTGGGAACAGCAATGATCTCATCGCCGCGAGCCAACTTCGGGTGCTCCAACAAGTCAATCACCTCGACTTGGTAACGGCCAGCCAGATGCTGTTCGCACACCACGTGCAGGTTCTCGATCGCCCGCACAGATCCGGGTGACTGCCCGGCCACGTACAACCGCAGCACGTACAACTGCCCCTCGGGCGGGATATCGCCCCAATCCGAGCTGTCCGCTGCTGCTGTGTCCTTCTCAATCTCGCTCATGATGCACCGTCCGGGTCTGCCCTGTCAGCAGCACCTACTGCCCGGTGCTGCTCCTGGGCGGTCTGGCTGGCGGCCTGCGACGAGTGGGACAGTGCCTCCTGCGCCACTTCAGCGTCCAATTCCTGCGCCTCTGATTCCAGTTGCGCCTGCAAAACGGCGATCTTGGCGCTCACCTCGGCCGATCGTTGAGCGAGCACGAACCTGCGCCGCTGCACATCGGCATCGCGGCGAAGCGCCTGCGCTTGGTCCCGGGACAGTTGCTTGGCCCGGCCCGAACCGGTCAGCACACCATCGGGACCCACATACACATCCACCAAGTCAGCACCGTGGTCGGTCAGCACGAACTCGCGGACCTGGTTGGAGTGCGCCATGCCGCGTGACTTCAGGATGCAGAGGGTGCGGTTACGCTCGCCGCCATATTCAATGTCACGGAGCAGTATCCAGGTATCGATGAGTGACGAGACCCGGATATCGGTCTGCTCGATCGGACCTCCCCCCGGGGTCAGGCTGGTAAACAGGCTGGTGATTCCCTTCATCTTCATGAAATTCACCAGGCGCATCAACATGCCCTTCACGTCCATCTGATTGC
>JBAXOQ010000294.1:0-5655 GCA_037133175.1 Actinomycetes bacterium | reverse complement strand
ATCGTGACCACGGCAGATGCCCTGTTCCAGTACGCGCAGATGGACGACGAGCCCAGCGATCCCGCGGTGAGGGAGACGTTGCGCTATCGCGCGGCCCTTCGTTCCGGCTTTGAGAACATGAACCGGCGAGCCCTGACCGCCGGAACCGCGGTCGAAGTGTGCTCCGCGGTTCTAGGCCGCCAGATGGACATCCGGAAGTTGCCGGGTACCAGAATCGCCAACCCCGCCACCGGGCAGATCATCTACTCGCCACCCGAGGGCGCAGACGTGATCCGTGGCAAGCTATCGGACTGGGAGTCGTTCATCCATGCCGGCGACGATCTCGATCCGATCGTCAGAATGGCGGTCGCGCACTATCAGTTCGAGGCGATTCACCCGTTCTCCGACGGAAACGGTCGGACCGGGAGAATCCTGAACACCCTCACTCTCATCGAGGCCGGGGCGCTGCGTCAACCGATCCTCTATCTGTCCAGGTACATCATCAGGCACAAGAATGAGTACTACCGACTCCTGAACGCTGTGACGGCTGAACAAGCTTGGGAGGAATGGATTCTGTACCTGACCGAAGCGGTCCGCCAGTCGGCGACCTGGACGACGGCGAAGATCCGGGCAATCCAGGATTTGCGACAGGAGTTCTGCCTAACGACACACGGCGTGACCCCGGGTCTGGCGAACGCCAACTTCTTGTCCGTGCTGTTCGCGCAACCGTACTGCCGTATCGGAAATGTGATGGACCGGTGTGAGGTGTCGCGACCGACAGCGACCTCCTGGCTCAATGCCCTCGTCGCAGCGGGCGCTCTGGTGGACCTGAAGGTCGGGCGGGATCGGCTGTTCCTGAACCGACCGTTCCTGGAGTTGCTCACCGATTCCGACTGAGCGCTGCCTGGTGTGGGCGGGCGTCGGTGGGCCGGATGCTGGGGATGAGCCGGATCGACGTTGCGGGGTTGCTGATGGCGGCGGAGGAGGGGTAGTCCGGGGCCGTGTACTGCTGGATCGCCGCCAGACCCGCCCACCGAATGTCGTAGGGTTCGCGCGCCAGGCGCAGCGTCGTCCTTGGTGGTAGCACGTTTTGGCACGGTACGGCCCAGGGAAACGCCCCTTTGACGCGCTGTAGCGCAATGAATGCAATCAACTACATGAGCGTTCCGGTGTCTATTCGCTTTGACGACGCGCTGCTTGAGCGCCTGCGACGGCGCTCCCGTGCGGTGCCCGGTTCCACGCCGTCTGGACTCGCCCAGTTGCTCATCGACGAGGGCCTGCGCATGGCCGAGCATCCCGGTGTCGCCTTCAAGGACGGACCGACCGGCCGTCGTGCGGCCGTCGCGTTCGGCCCGGACGTTTGGGAGATCATCACCTACCTCAAAGAGATCGACGAGCGCGGCGAGGCGGCCATCGCGGCCGCGGCGCAGGACCTGTCGCTGCCCTCAGCCCGCATCCGCCTGGCGCTGGACTACTACTCGGCATTCCCTGACGAGATCGACCAGCAGGTTGCGCTGGCTGATGCGGCCTCGCGGTCCGCGCAAGCCGCGTGGCAAGCCCAGCAACGACTGCTGGCATGAGCGACGAACCTGAGTCTGCGCCCCCGGCCCTGCTGCTAGACGAGATGTTTTCAGCACACCTGGCCCGGACCCTGCGGGGACGCGGGCACGAGGTTGTCGCGGTGGTCGAGAACCCGGAACTGCGTGCCCTGAGCGACGGCCAAATCTTCGCCTGGGCAGCAGCGCACAGGCGACGAATCGTCACTGAGAACGTCTTGGACTTCAGGCTGTTGTTGCTGTCGGCGCAGGAAAGTGGCGCGCCGTGCGCAGCCCTGCTGCTGACGGGCAGTCGCACGTTCCCGCGCTCACGCCACAACACCGGCCCGCTGACCGACGCCCTTTGTACGTGGCTGACTCATTCAGGAACCATGGTCCGGTCAGTCGAAGTGTGGCTTGCCGGCCCGGCAACAGATCGGTCCTGACGACCAAGCCTAGCCGCGTGAGCGGACCCTGATCTGCTATCCACAGGCGTTGTCCCGCCCGTAGCCGGTCGTCTCAGGGATGGGGGCCAACCGTGATGATGGTCAGCGTGTCGGACCCGGGGCCGTAGGCCCACCAGATCCGCCAAGCGCTCGGTGTCTTGTTCTCGACGTAGGATTCCCACAGGGGTTCCCCGTTGGGGCCTACGACCGACTGGTACAGGTGTGTCTGCAGCCCTGGGTATTGCGGACCTTGCTGCTCAAGCAGCCGCAGCGCCTTGGCGACCTTCTTCGCTTTCACCCTGTAGTTTGCGTTCGCTGCAAGCTCGGTGAGCACGGCAAGCGCCGACGGTGTGTAGATCAGGTTGAAAGGTGGTGCGCTCACCTGGCGTCGAGGCGCGTGAGGATGCTTGGATCCGGTGCGGCCAGTCCGGCCTCAGCTTCGGCGATGCCCAGCTGAAGTGACGCGCGTAGCGCTTCGTCCTGCCAGACGACCATTTCACGCTTGGGAATGCTGGTGACCGGTGTCAGCAGGATTTCCCCGGTCGACCTGATCGATATCAGAAACCGATCGGTCGCATGCACTCCGGCCTTCGTCAATGCCACCCGGGCACGATCGTCGGCGGCCACTTCGGTGACGGGTTCGAACCCTGTCAGCCCTGGTTCCATGATGGACATAGCGCACCCTTCTCTGCACCCAGAGTACACCGAAATGGGCAAGTGGGTATTGCCCATTTGTGTGGATTGCCCATGGGGAACCTCAATCGTCACATACCTCAAAGAGATCGACGAGCGCGGCTAGGCTGCCATCGCGGCGGCAGCTCAACAACCCTAGGTCCCTCAGGATGAGCCGGATCGACGTCGCGGGGTTGCTGGCCGCAGCCCAGGGGTGACGGGCTGTCAGTCGAGGGCGATGAGCTGACCGGCCCGCGCTCGGCTGATGCCGGCGATGGTTGCGGCGTCGCGAACTGAGAACCCGAGCTCGCGCAACCGCTTGACGAGCTCAGCGGTATTGGCGGCCAACTGGTGGGAGGCGTGGGCGACCTCCTGGCGCCGGTCGCGCAATTCTGACGCCTGCCTGTTGATGTCCGGGTCTCCGGTCTCGAACACCCAGCACATGTCGAAGTGTGCGGCATCCGGAAGGTCCTGCGCCAAGGCGATGGCTTCCCGCACGGATTCCTCAAGGTGCCGTAAACCTCGGCCCCAGGTTTGTACACCCGCAAGCTCAGGAACCGTGGCCGTCCATGCTGCGCCTTCCCGTCCCGCTCGGACCGTGTAGGTCCTCACAGCAGCCGCCCGCGGCCGAACGCTGGTTCCAGTGCGCGTTCGATTGCCCGGAGCGTTCCCAGCGGCATGTCGCCCCCGTGCTGCGCGACGATCGCCTGCACGGTCCCGATCGACCCGTCGTCACGGCGATAGGTGGCTTTGTACTTGCGATGCGATCCTCGCCGACTCCACATGATTCCTCCTCGCCTCTCGATTTTCGGTTCACGTCGATGGCACGCATGGTCGGTAAGTCTACCGATTAGACTAACCTGAAGTGGCGATCGAAGTGAACCTGTGGACGAGGCCCGTCGGTGCGCGGTCGCTTATGGCCGTGGTTGGGTTGGTCGGGCCAAACTCAGCAAGACGGGTCCGCCGCTAGCGATCCGTATGAGCGTTGTTCACGTGATGACGTCAAGGCCGGATAGGGGCGGTGGCTGGTCGACGATGTGCCCTGCGCGCTTGAGCGCTGCCAGTATCGACGCACTGTCACACGCACCCTGTGAGACGGAGCGCTGTTTCGCTTGTCCGGCCGGCCCGAACAGTGCAATGGCGGTGGGGATGGCCGCGGTGTTGAACCGCGAACGATAGAGGATCCCGCCAAACCCCTGCGAATCCAGGCCCGTTGCCCACTGCTGAGGGACCGCATACGGTGTCATGGCCGTCAGTTCATTGGACACCCCGAAACCAGATGCGCTCCGATCGCTGAGGGCCGCCAACGACGTTGGGGTGATTCGCAATTGATGTAGCTCGCGTTGGGCCAGGAATGCTCGACTGATCGGCCGTCCAAGGAACTCCGGGCCGATCACCTCCAGCACCGGTGTGATCTTGTCGATTGCCGCGTACAGCGTTCCGCGGCTGGCGGCGGGGTCGGTGAGGTCGAAACGGCACAGCCCGTCGGTACAGAACCACCACGGCCCACGCCGAACTGCCCGGTAGACGGTGCGTGGTGCTTTGGTCTCTGGGAACTTCGACAGA
Organism: Actinomycetes bacterium; assembly: GCA_037133175.1. Classification (GTDB taxonomy): domain Bacteria; phylum Actinomycetota; class Actinomycetes; order S36-B12; family UBA10799; genus ELA509. The sequence continues at coordinate 1,457 of JBAXOQ010000294.1, read as the reverse complement.
TCGGCGGGGGGCGGTTCTTGCCGGGTAGTGCCTCGGGTCATCGAACCCACCGGGAGTGGGTGCGTCGGGCAAGCACCAGGGCATCGGTCAGCGCACCGCCGGCGCGCAAGTGTTCGACGACGCTGAGTCCGTCGAGATCCGGTTGAGGTGCGGTCAGCCACGAGAGCAAAGTCCAAGCGTCTACCTCGTCACCGAAGGTGCCAACCACCTCAGACAACCCGCTCAGCGGTCGCAGTTGCTCATCGAACTGGAACGCTGGAATGACAACGTGATTGTCGGCGGTGCGCGCGCACAGCAGCGTGCCGTGTTCAATCTGCGTATGGATCGCCTGACGCGATTTGTTCACGGCCCGGGCAAGCCCAGCCTGGGTGTACACGGCTCCGATAGCACCCGACCACGCATTCGACAGCGGGATGACGCAGGACAGCCGCGCGGACAGAAGATCAGCGGGCCCGAGGGCGGTTTCCAACTCGACGTCAGATGCATTGCTGGCCTCGCGTAGGCGTGCTCGTATGGACGTCAGCACGCGTTCAATGTATTGCTCATCCTGGCGTTTGCGAGCCATCTCAGAATCGGCCGTGGCTGGATGGCTCGCCATGGAGTTCTCCTTTCCGATGTGGTCAATTGTCAATCATGTCAATACCAGTTGTCAATCTCGTCAATCGCAATTGACCGCAACCCATTCCCAGCAAGGGCCTGCAGTGGGAGTCTTCAACAGGCGACATCCGCGGGCGGGTGTGCAGGTGCAACGCAATGGCAAGCCTAGTCGCGAGCGTGGATCCTGATCCGTTGTCCACAGAGGGTGCCTTGGGAGATCCTGGCGGGCACCCACCCGCTGAGCTGTCCGACGCCTGGGTGTGGACAAGGGAAATCCCCGGACGGTACGGTTTTGTCATACTAAAGACATGCGTATCAAACGGCTCGGGTCGGCTCGGAGACACCGGATTGGCACCGCTCGGATGCTGGCTGCAATCGAGATAATCCACGTCCAGCCCACGGACTACCGGAAGGACAAGTCATGAACGGCGAGCACACGATACCGATCGGCGATGCGCGTCACCGGGTCACCGTGCAGCCTGACGCTGCGGTCGGCGAGACCTTCCGTGACGCGAACGGCAACCTGTTGGACGACGCGTACGCCGACCGCGCTGCGGCCGAAGTCGAGGACTTCGTGTCAAAGCATCGCGGAGGCCGGCCATCGCTCGGAGGTGACGAAGGCACGTCGCCGCTGATCCAGTTTCGAGTCACTGCCGAGCAGAAGGAAGCCATCGCGGCGGCCGCCGAGCTCTCGGGGGTGAACCCGTCGCAGTGGTTGCGGCGCGTCGTTGAGCAGGCACTGCACGAGGCGAGCTGAACGAACCCGGTCTTGGGCCACGCAGCGCGGACCTTCGCGGCCGCCCTGCTCTGGTTGGTGCTGGCGAAACTTGACGGACACCTTGGGCGTATACCTGTCCCAC
>JBAXOQ010000293.1:0-5801 GCA_037133175.1 Actinomycetes bacterium | reverse complement strand
GGGCACCGATGCCCGCAGAGAAGTCGAGCCTGGACATCGCAGCGTCAGCGAGTTCGACGGCTGCCACCAACTGATCCTGCAGAGCCAGATCGGCATTCGAATACACGTCGGGCTCAGGCAACACACCGTCGAAGTACTTGCCGACCATGGCAGTTTCGCGGGCTGCCAGATTCCCGAGACCGTTGGCCAACTCTGCGGTATACCGGGCACTCATGTCCTCCCACGAGAACGACCCGTCGCTGCCGAACGTAATCGCGCTCAGGAAGTAGTAACGAAACGCATCAGAGCCGAACTCATCGACGATCGACTCAGGCGAGATGCCGGTCAGACTGGTCTTGCTCATCTTCTCGCCACCGACGAGGAGCCAGCCGTGCGCGAACACGGTGTCGGGCAGCGCCAGGTCCGCGGCCATCAACATCGCCGGCCAGTACACCGCGTGGAACCGCAGGATGTCCTTGCCGACCAGGTGGACATTCGCTGGCCACGTCGCGCCGAACTGCTTGGCCCCGCGTTCGGAGTCGCGATCCCCGTAGCCGACCGCGGTGATGTAGTTCAGCAGCGCGTCGAACCAGACGTAGACCACCTGGTCGGAGTCCCACGGCAACGGAATGCCCCAGCCGACGCCGGAACGAGACATAGAGATGTCATCCAGTCCGCCTCGGATGAAAGACATCACCTCGTTGTACGCGCTGCGCGGCTGAACCGCAGTCGGATTGGCGGTGTAGTGCGCGAGCAATCGGTCCGAGAAGGCCGACAGTTTGAAGAACCAGTTCTTCTCACTCAGCATCTCGACAGGCGTGCGATGCACCGGGCAGACTGCCTGCCCGGCGTACTCTCCGGTGCCGTCCAGCAGATCACTGTCGAGCTTGAACTCCTCACACCCAACGCAGTAGGGGCCTTCGTAGGTGTCCTCGTACAGATAGCCGCGGTCGCGGACGTACTCCCAGAATCGGGCGACCCCTCGCTTGTGGCGGGCGCTGGTGGTCCGCAGGAAATCGTCGTTGCGGGCATTGATGGTCTCCAGGACCGGCTGCCACGACTGCTCGACCAACTTGTCCACCCACTGCTGCGGGGTGACGTCGTTGCTCTGTGCGGAGCGCTCGACCTTTGTGCCGTGCTCGTCGGTACCAGTTAGGAACCACACCCGCTCGCCGCGTTGGCGGTGCCAACGGGTCAGCACATCACCAGCGACCGTCGTATAGGCGTGCCCAATGTGGGGCGCGTCGTTGACGTAGTAGATCGGCGTGGTGACGTAGAAGGCTTTCGACCCAGGCATGGGTCCAATCCTACGGAGTCGACGGCGTGCCAAGCACAGCGTTATAGACCAGGCGCTTGGCGACACCGGCGCGAACCGCCACAGCAGCGATCGCGGCCTTCTTGTCGAGACCCTGGTCCATCAGCTCCTGGACCTGCCCGGCGAGTTGCTGCGGATCGGTGTTCGCGGCAGCCGCGGGAGCTCCAGCCACCACGATGGTGATTTCTCCGCGCAAGCCGGATGCCGACCAGGCAACGAGGTCACCGAGGGTTCCTCGCTTGACCTCCTCATACGTCTTGGTCAGCTCCCGGCAGACCACCGCTCGGCGGGAATCGCCGAACGCGGCCGCCAACGCCGCCACTGTGGCGCCGATCCGGTGGGGCGCTTCGAAGAACACCATGGTTCGCCGCTCATGGTCGAGCTCGGCAAGTCGGCGGGCCCGTTCACCCGCCTTGCGCGGCAAGAAGCCCTCAAAACAGAACCTGTCACTAGGCAGACCCGACACGGCCAACGCTGCAGTAACAGCGGACGGACCCGGCGCGACGGTAACCAGGATCCCTGCCTCGACGGCCGCCACAACCAGTCGGTACCCCGGATCACTGACGCTGGGCATTCCAGCATCGGTAATCACCAGCACGGTTTGCCCGTCAGCAGCGGCGGCCAGCAACTGCGGTATCCGGGACTGCTCGGCCGACTCGAAGAACGACACCACCCTTCCAGTTGGTGCGACTCCCAGATCCGCGGCCAGCCGCCGGAACCGGCGGGTGTCTTCGGCTGCAATCACCTCCGCAGTCTCGATCAGAGTGCGCAGCCTGCCTGAACCGTCAGCCGGATTGCCCAGCGGAGCCGCAGCCAGCACGATCAGGCCGGTTCGGGAGGAGTCGACTTGGGACACAGTGGCAAGTTCTAGCACCAGTGAGCGCGTCGGCGACGGTCAGTCCATACGATTGCGCCGTGAGTGTGACCCTCGGTGTCGATGAACCCGCCGGCCCGGCCGGCGGCGAATCCGCCGACCCGCCCGCGGCCGACACATCGACCCAGACCTCACCGGCGCCGGCGAAGACCTTTTTGGAACGGCTATGCCCGCCGATGCCCACCGGCGGCTGGCGGGGCTGGATCGGTCCACTGATCGTCACCTTGATCGCTTTGCTGCTGCGGCTGCCGAACCTGGGGACGCCGCGCGCGGTGGTGTTTGATGAGACCTACTACGTCAAGGACGGCCTGAGCCTGCTGCTGTTCGGCCACGAGCATCAAGCAGTCGAAGGCGCCGACAAACTCATGCTGGCCTCAACCGACACTGACCCCTCGGCACTCGTGGGACTGTTCAAAGACGATGCGTCATTCGTCGTCCACCCGCCGGTCGGCAAATGGATGATCGGCTTCGGCGAGCACTTCTTCGGTGTTGACCCGTTCGGCTGGCGGATCAGCGTCTGCGTGCTGGGCATCCTGTCCGTCCTGCTGGTGGCCCGGATCACCCGGCGGCTGCTGCGCTCGAACCTGCTGGGGACGCTGGCCGGGCTGCTGGTGGCCATCGACGGCCTGAGCATCGTGATGAGCAGGACCGCGCTACTGGACACCTCGCTGATGTTCTTCGTGCTGGTCTCGTTCGGCGCCCTGCTGCTGGACCGTGATCGCACCCGGCGACGACTGGCCAAGCGCGCGCAGGCTTTGGCCGACGCGACGGAAGCCGACGGCGCCGAACCGGCGGAACCACCCGGAGAAGCAACCGATCTTGGGGCCGCAGGACCACCCGAACCGGCAGAACCGGCACCCACAGCGAGCGACGATCCCGTGGCCGCGCCGAAACGCCCGAAGCCGTGGGGGGCGTTGGGCCCGGGGTTCGGACTTCGCCCATGGCGGATCGTGGCCGGACTATCCCTCGGTCTGGCATGCGGGGTGAAGTGGAGCGGCCTGTACTACATCATCGGTTTCGGGATTCTGACCGTGCTGTGGGACGTTGGGGCGCGGCGAGCGGTCGGGGTCGCTCGACCATGGCTGGGGATGCTCATTCGTGATGCCATTCCGGCGTTCTTGTCGCTCGTGGTGGTCGCGGCCATTGTTTACGTCGGCACCTGGAGTGGCTGGTTACTGACCTCTGGGGGCTGGGACCGTGATTGGGCCGACGACCAAGACCCCTCGATCATCCCGGCCGCGCTGCGGTCGCTGTGGCACTACCACGTTGAGGCGTGGAACTTCCACGTCGGCCTGACCTCCCAACACTCCTACCAGGCGAACGCCTGGGGGTGGCCGGTGATGGCCCGACCGACCTCGTTCTTCTACGAAAGCCCGCAGGGTGCGTGCGGCACCGATGACTGCGCCCAAGAGGTCATCGCCCTGGGCAACCCGATCATCTGGTGGGCGGGGGTCTTCGCGCTGTTCTACTCGGTGTGGCGCTGGTTCGCCAAGCGGGACTGGCGCTCCGGGGCGATCCTGTGTGCATTCCTAGCCGGCTGGCTGCCCTGGTTGTTCTTCCAGGAACGCACCGTCTTCGGGTTCTACAGCATTGTGTTCGAGCCATTCGTGATCATGGCTCTGACAATGATGCTGGGAGCCATCATCGGACCGGTCACCGCACCGGGCAACCGTCGCCGCAACGGTGCGATCGGCGCTGGTGTCATCGTCGCGCTGGCCATCATCGCGTGTGCGTTCTTCTACCCGATCTGGACCGGCGAACCCATCACCCACGGGTACTGGCAGCTGCACATGTGGTTCCCGACCTGGATCTGATGTCGGCGACCGGTCAAACGCCGGGATCAGCGAGCGCAGCACCCCACCGTTCCTCGACCCGCCCAACCCGATAGCCAACGATGGCGATCAACCAGGTCACCGCAAAGACGAGCACAATCACGAACCCGACGTAGTCCAGACTCAGACCACCGACCCACGCCATCGGACCATCGTCGATCCCCAGCTTCTGCCCGACCAGGCCAAGGATTTCGATGCCACCAATGATCAAGGCGATGAACACCGACAGCGCGGTAATCGTCATGTTGTAGTACACCTTGCGCACCGGTTTGGAGAACGCCCAACCATAGGCGAAATTCATGAAACAGCCGTCGATCGTGTCCAGCAACGACATACCCGCCGCGAACAGCACGGGCAGGACCAGGATTGCGTACCAGGGCAGTGAGAAGGCCACCGCGCCACCCGCCAGCACCAGCAGGCCAACCTGGGTCGCGGTATCGAACCCCAGTCCGAACAACAGGCCCACCGGATACATCTGCCACGGCTTGGACACCAGCTTGGTAAAGCGGCCGAGGATCCGGTTCATGAATCCACGCTTGTCCAGTTCGGCCTCCAGCTCGGCTTCGGTGAACGTGCCGTCCTTCATCCGCCGGAACACATCGACGATCCGCCTGAGCACGAACAGGTTCATCACGCCGATCAGCAACAGGAACGACCCGCTGACCAGGGTGCCGAACACTCCGAGCGCATTCTGCAAGCCAGAACCGTCATCAGAGACCTGATCCACCAGCGCCCGGACCCCGAGGCTGATCAGGACGAACAGCCCGAACACCACACTCGAATGACCGAGCGAGAACCAGAAACCGACCGAGACCGGCCGCTGCCCGTCGGCCATGAGTTTGCGGGTGGTGTTGTCGATGGCGGCAATGTGATCGGCGTCGAAGGCATGCCTCATCCCGAGCGTGAAAGCCGTCACTCCGATGCCGATGCCGAGCACACCGCTCGCGCCGAGGGAGAACTGCTCGGGCACCACCTTGAGGATCAGGGTTCCCCATCCGACGACGTTCAGCAGCAGCACGAAGGCCGCCATCGCGGCTATCGACATCCACTGTGAGCGCCCCAACAGGGGTTGGACGGACGTGCCCTGCGCCTGGTCTTGGTCTACCGGTGACCCCATGCTGGCAGAGCCTAGTTGCAAAACGTTCGCAACTGCGAGTCAGGCACCGACCCTGACTCCTAGTTTCCGCCGGCGATGCTGATGAGCCTGCGCAGACCGTCCAGGAACCCTTCGGGAAGGCCCGCAGACGGGGATACCCCTGGGTGGGCGATCGCGATCCTCACGCGCAGCGCCTTCGGACGGGACGTGAACTCCAGGGGTGGTTCGAAAGTCTGGGATTCTCCGTCGATCCCGACCGGCACAGGTCCGTTCGAATCCACCCGGAGGCTCTGCACCGTCCAGGCCCGCCACGGAAGCCGCCACCGCTGCAATCGTGCCTCACCGCTCGGTCCGAGCATGGCGGCGATCCCGAGGACGCCAGCATCCATACGCGGCCTGGTCCCCGCGCCCAACCTGACCCCCAGCCGGTAGCTGTTGTTGGACACGAGCATCACCACCGCACCGGACATCTCCTGGCCGCTCGGGCCGCTCCAGGTGAAATCGCGGATGGAAGGCTCTGGGCTGAGCATCTCTGGCGCAGTGTCCAAGATCGTGCGCAGCTTGGCGCTGCGGTACCCCTGATGGCTGACTGCTTCGGCGTACAACCCCATCGACACGTTGTTGACGAATACCCGCCCGTTGAGCGAGCCGAGGTCGACGCGCCGCTCGGATCCGGTCACGAACGCATCCAACGCACCGACCACA
>JBAXOQ010000292.1:0-5819 GCA_037133175.1 Actinomycetes bacterium | reverse complement strand
ATGCCATCTTGGCTGGCCGGGCGGACATCGGCATCCATTCGCTGAAGGATCTGCCGACGGTGCCACACCCCTCGCTCTTCCTACCGGCGATCCCGCCGCGCGAGGACCCGCGAGATGCTTTGGTCAGCCGCGGCGACCTGTCGCTGGCCCGACTGCCGCACGGTGCGGTGATCGGCACCGGATCGCCTCGGCGGGCGGCGCAGTTGCTGGTGTTCCGGCCTGACTTGCGGATCGCCGACATTCGCGGCAACGTTGATACCAGGCTAGGCAAGGTCGCCAGTGGTCAGTGCGACGCGACCATCTTGGCTTGCGCGGGGCTAGCTCGGTTGGGGCTCAGTGGTGTGATCTCCGAGGCCATCGAGGTCGACGTGATGATGCCGGCACCAGGGCAGGGAGCGTTGGCCATCGAGGCCGCAACGGACGTTCCGCAGCGTGATCCCGAGCTCTTCGCGGCACTGTCCGAGCTCGATGACCCGCACACCCACGCCTGTGTGACCGCCGAGCGGGCGCTGCTCAATACCCTGGAAGCGGGCTGCTCGGCACCGGTGGGTGCATTGGCCACGATTTCACAATCCGGGTCATCTCGGCCTACAATGACCTTGAACGCCGTGGCCGCTTCGGTCGACGGCCAGCAAGTATTCCGAATGTCGACCACCGGCTTTGTGGACGAAGCGAGCATTCTCGGCTCCCGATTGGCGCACGAGTTGCTCGCTGCGGGCGCGGCCGGGCTGTTGGGAGAATCGCCGTAGTGACCACGACTCGTCCGGCAAGAGCTAAGCGTCCGTTGGGGACAGTGTCATTGGTGTCGGCCGGGCCGGGTGATCCGGAGTTGGTGACCGTGCGGGCCGCCGCGCTGCTGGCGGCTGCGGAGTCCGTCGTCGCCGACGTCGATGCGGTAGAGATCGCCCGGCGGTATGCGCCGGACGCTGAACTCGTCACGGTCCTGGACGATGACGGGTTGCCGATTGACAACGCCGCCCGCGCTCGCAAGGTCGTTGAGCGTGCCCGTGCCGGTGATGTCGTCGTGCGGCTGTTCGCCGGTGATCCGATCCTGGACGGTTCTCTTGCCGCCGAGGCGCGGGTGCTGCACCGAGTGAAGATGCCGTTCGAGGTCGCGCCAGGGGTATCGGTGGTCAGCGGCGTGGCTGCGTACGCCGGATTCCCGCTGACGAACGCCAAGGTCCATGAGGTCAGGATCGTGGATCTGGACTCAGTCACGGACTGGGCCGAATACGCCGACCCGAAGTTCACGCTGGTCGTCCCCGACGGTGCTGATCGGGCGCCCGAGATCGCCGCAGCGTTGAAGGCCGCAGGTCGCAAGGGCGACACTCCGATCGCTATCACGCGCCGTGCCACCACCGTCGAACAGCGCACGATCGCCAGCACCCTGGATGAGCTGGCGGCGGCGGTCAAAGCTGCCAAACAGGTTGGTCCCGGGACGGTGGTCGTGGGCGAGGTCATCACCGCGCGCGACAAGCTTTCGTGGTTCGAGACCAAGCCGTTGTTCGGCTGGCGGGTGCTGGTTCCCCGCACCAAGGAGCAGGCGGCGACGCTGTCCGAGGTGCTGCGCGGATACGGGGCCGTGCCGGTCGAAGTGCCCACGATCTCGGTGGAGCCACCGCGAACGCCTCAGCAGATGGAACGGGCGATCCAGGGCCTGGTGACCGGACGTTACCAGTGGGTCGGTTTCACCAGCGCCAACGCGGTCAAGGCGGTTCGAGTCAAGTTCGAAGAGTACGGGTTGGACGCAAGGGCGATGGCCGGGCTGAAGATCGCCGCGGTCGGAGATCAGACGGCCAGGGCGTTGATCGAGTTCGGTGTCAAACCTGACCTGGTTGCTGGCGGGGATCAGTCCAGCGCCGGACTGCTTGCTGAATGGCCACCCTACGACGCCGAAATCGACCCCATCGACCGGGTGTTCCTGCCCCGCGCCGACATCGCCACGGAGACGCTGGCGGCCGGCCTGGTCAAGCTTGGCTGGGAGGTGGACGACATCACCGCCTACCGGACCGTGCGCGCTGCACCCCCACCGGCGGAGACCCGTGAGGCCATCAAGACCGGCGGATTCGACGCGGTGCTCTTCACCTCGTCCAGCACTGTCCGCAACCTGGTCGGCATCGCCGGCAAGCCGCACGCATGCACGGTCATCGCTTGCATCGGGCCGCAGACTGCGCAGACCGCGACGGAGCACGGACTGCGAGTCGATGTGCTGGCCGAGACGCCCAGTGCGATCGTGCTCGCCGAGGGTCTGGCAGCCCACGCTGAGCAGATGCGGCTGAAGGCGATTGAGAACGGGGACCTCACGTGGCGCCCGTCCCGACGTCGCGCGGGCGGGCGGCGGAGGTCGAGTAGCTGATGGACAGGCCACGACGGCTGCGGCAGTCGGAGCCGTTGCGTCGGCTGGTCGCCGAGACCAGGGTGGCCGCCGCTGACCTCGTTCTGCCGCTGTTCTATCGCGAGGATCTGTCCGAGCCTAAGCCGATCAGCTCGATGCCGGGCGTCTACCAGCACACGCTGGACTCGCTGCGGTCCGCCGCGGTGGATGCGGTCGATGCTGGAGTCGGCGGACTGATGTTGTTCGCCGTGCCGCGAACCCGTGACGAGGTCGGTAGCGGTGCCACCGACCCAGAAGGTGCGCTGTCCGTTGCCACCAGGGCTGTTGCCCAAGAAGTCGGCGCGAACTCGGTGGTGATGGCCGATCTGTGCCTTGATGAATTCACCTCCCATGGTCACTGCGGCGTGCTGGCGGCTGACGGCTCGGTGGACAACGACGCGACGTTGGTGCGTTATCAGGCGATGGCCACGGTGCTGGCAGACGCGGGTGCTCACGTTGTGGGGACCAGCGGCATGATGGACGGGCAAGTTGGTGCTGTGCGTTCCGCTCTTGACTCGGCGGGGCAACACGAGACGCTCATCTTGGCGTACGCGGCGAAGTACGCATCGGCGTTCTACGGACCGTTCCGGGAGGCCGTCGACTCGTCGCTGACCGGCAACCGCAAGAGCTACCAGCAGGACCCGGCGAACCGCCGTGAGTCGATCCGCGAGGTCGAACTCGATGTGGCCGAAGGTGCGGACATCGTGATGGTCAAGCCAGCGTTGCCGTATCTGGACATTGTCTCCGACGTCGCCGCACGAGTGAATGTGCCGGTGGCGGCCTACCAGGTATCTGGCGAGTACTCGATGATCGAAGTCGCGGCCGCGGCCGGCGTCATTGACCGGATGCCGGTGATCATGGAGACGCTGACATCCATCAAGCGCGCCGGCGCCAACATCCTGTTCACCTACCACGCCGCCGAAGTCGCCGCGTTGCTTCGTGGTTGAGTCGCTGTCCGCCCGAGTCTGCGCTCTGACCTAGTCCCGGCATCTTGCTGACGTCCTCCCCGTTCGTTGACTGCGAAGTTGTCGCGGGGTTTCCTTGATCGAAAACCGCGACAACTTCGCAGTCAACGACGGGGCTAGTGGTTGCGGCAGGTTGGTCAAAGGGGATCGCGGGTGCGCAGGGTTGCTGGGGCGAAAGTAATGTTTGCGTGTGGTCGACAATCCTTTGGCATCAGCAGATGCGGCATCGTCAGAATCAGCCCGGTGGTTTCGTCGCGCGTGTGAGGTGACTCCTGGAGGGGTCAACTCGCCGGTGCGAGCGTTTGGCGCGGTCGGCGGAACGCCACGGTTCATGGTGTCGGGCCGCGGTGCCTACGTCACCGACGCCGATGGCGTCGAGTACGTCGACCTGATCGGATCGTGGGGTCCGATGATCCTCGGTCATGCCCACCCCGAGGTCATCGAGGCCGTCACCAGCACGGCTGCGCGTGGTTTGTCGTTCGGCGCCCCGAGCCCGGGGGAGGTGCTGCTCGCCGAAGAGATCGTGTCGCGGGTGGTCCCAGTGCAGGAGGTTCGCCTGGTCAGTTCCGGCACCGAGGCCACGATGTCCGCGATCCGACTGGCTCGCGGATTCACCGGCCGGCCCAAGATCGTCAAGTTCGCCGGCTGCTACCACGGTCACAGCGATTCGTTGCTAGTGGCGGCAGGCTCTGGGGTGACCACCTTTGGGCTGCCGGACTCGCCCGGTGTCACCGCCGGGAACGCTTCCGACACGATCGTGGTGGACTACAACGACCTGGCCGCGGTTCAGCGGGTTTTCAAGGAGTCCGGTGACGACATCGCTTGTGTCATCACCGAGGCGGTAGCCGCGAACATGGGAGTCGTGCCGCCACTGCCGGGCTTCAACAAGGCACTGTCGCAGTTGTGCACCCGCTACGGGGCATTGCTCATCTTCGATGAGGTGATGACTGGTTTCCGGTTGTCCGCCTCCGGCTGGTACGGCTGCGAAGGCGTTCATGAGGGCTGGGAGCCGGACCTGCTGACGTTCGGCAAGGTGATGGGCGGCGGGCTTCCCGCAGCAGCCTTTGGGGGTCGTCGGGACATCATGTCCAAGCTGGCTCCGGCCGGACCGGTCTACCAGGCCGGCACGTTGTCGGGCAATCCGGTCGCGGTGGCGGCGGGACTGGCGACGCTTCGCTTGTGCACCGATGAGGTGTATCGGCACCTCGACTCGACGGCTGCCCAGGTTGCCTCGTTGGCTAGCAATGCGCTGAGCGAGGCTGGCGTCGAGCACAACGTGCAGGCAGCAGGCAGCCTGTTCAGCATCTTCTTCACCGACCAAGCCGTGACCAACTACGAGCAGGCCAAGGCCCAGTTTGGCGAGAAGTAAACCGGCGATGGGGTAAAAGGGACAACAAGATCAGTCCTTTTTATGTCCCAGTCCAAGCGTGAACAGGTTGTGAGTCACCTGCGCTACATCCGCCAGGAACTCCGCGAGATGCATCAGGGGGTCATGGAAGATGGCCTGCTGCCCGAGGCCGGCGAGGTGCGGGGGGTGATGGCCCAGATGGAAGCCCTATTGGAACTGCTGGAGGGCAAGGGCCGCAAGAAGGACGGCGACGCCTGATGCCATCCGGCGGCGGCGTCCATGGCCGCCGGGACGCTCTGAATTGCGTCTCCCACCCCTTGCCGGACCACGCGGCCACTGGTTTGCTTTGGGAGTCCCCATCACCCGCCCGGGCCTCAGCCACGGGCTTTTTTATTGGAATCCCCTATCGGTGGGGGTAAAGGGATGCCATTACCCCCAGAGATGGTGTAGACATGGACCAGCAGGGCTCCGGGCCGGGTGATGGGGATCACCGCCAGGGCCTCCTGTCTGGCCGTAGCGCCGGGCAGGATTCCCAGGCGGAACGTTTCAGCCCTGCCCCCCTTTCCCTTTGGCATGGCCAAGCGGCTTCCCTGGAGCCAGCCTCCCTTCCTCCAGCCGGCACCGGGCCCGCTACGGGAGCGCTTTCAGCAGACCCGCTTCCAGCGCCGCATCGCCCAGGCCGCCGGCTCGTTCGAGCACCTTCTCATGCACCGCTCGCCCGCGAGCATCACGATCGTCGCCAACGATCAGTCGCTCGTGCTGACGATCCACGAGCCCTTCACACCCGCCGAACGGCGGCTCGCGGCCGACGGGGGGAACGGCCTGTCGCGGGTGGCCGACTACCACCGCTATCTCTTCGACAACAGTCTCGACGCCCTCTGCCGCCACGTCCGGAAACTCTCCGGCGTGAAACTGCTCGGGGCTGCCGCCCACGTCGACGCCCGCACCGGGAGCGTGCTCAAGACGCTCACGACCAGGGCGGCCGTCGACACGTTCGTGTTCGGTGAAGGCGTGCCCATGCTCGGCGTCGCGATCGACGAGCACGTGCACGTCGGAGAAGTCGCGTGAGCGGGCGGCATCGTCGCCGCCCGCAGGAACCCAGGCAAGGATGGATCCTCGTACCATGAAGAAG
>JBAXOQ010000291.1:0-5866 GCA_037133175.1 Actinomycetes bacterium | reverse complement strand
CGCATCAGCGCTGTTCTCGCGCATGGTCCACAAACCAGCGGGCCGCCAGCACTTCTGTTTTGCGACTTGGACTACTTCAAGAACACCAATGACACGTACGGTCACGCGGGCGGGGACGAGGTGCTGCGCGTCACCGCCGAGCGGATGGCCTCAGTACTGAGGGAAGGCGATGAAGTGGCCCGCATCGGCGGGGACGAGTTCGTGGTCCTGCTCGGCGAAGTCCGCGACCTGACCGTGGCGACGCTGGTTGCCCAGAAGATCCGCCAAGCGGTCTGCGAGCCGCTGCCCGTGGAGGCAGAACAGGTCAGCATCACTATGAGCATCGGGGTCGCCCTGGCCACCCCCGGCATCGAAGCCCACCGGCTGCTGCGCAACGCCGACGCCGCGTTGTACGAAGCGAAGAACTCCGGGCGCGACCGAATCGCCGTCTTCAGCAACCAGCCGACCTGACACCAGGACGCGCCACCTGCTCGCGAACAGGTGGTGGCCGTTGCACCCGAAGTGTCGCAGCCTGCACCGGTATCCGAGATTACCGCCGCCCTGTGGAGCGATAGCACCGAATGACCGAGCGGTTGACTCCATTGCGGGGCGAAGTGTGGGATGTGGCGGTGCCCCGGGGCGGCCCGCATCCGGCCGTGGTGCTGACCGTGAATATCTTGCGCGATCGGCTTCCGAGGTAACCGTCGCGATGATCACGGGAACAACTGGCCTCGCTACGACGAGGATTGCACTGAGTTCAGACGCTGGCGTCACCAAATACCCCGAGTCCTATGTTGACGCTACGAGCATCCACACCGTTCCCCTACCCAGCTTCCGTCGCCGTCGTGGTCTGTTGCACCCAAGCGAGCTGCGCGCACTCGACTCGGCACTGCGACTCGTGCTGGGCCTTGGCTAGACGACTAGATCTCTGAACCAACCCTGGCGGGCAGGGCAAGACCCAACACCATCAGAGCCTTCCATGCCAACGTGGAACCAGCGAACTTGACCTGGTGCGCTTCGAGATCACCAAGCCTTCAGTTGCGACTCGGGCTGGTACTGATCCCCTGAGCCCCGGTCCGCGACGTGGAACTACCTGACCAGCCTCAGCTTCGTCGCTAAGGTCAGGACTGGCAAGAAGTGCAAGGTTCAAGTACAGGCCGCTGGTCCGGACGGCAGGAGCCCGGAAGTGCAGAAGGCGTTCACTGCCGGGGGTTGAACGAAGCGAGGTCCAGCAGCATCGATGCACGCGCAGATGAGTACCACTCAGAACAGGATGAACCAGATGAATACACGTTTGATTGCCGTCGGCTCGGTCGTTATCGGCGTCGCCGCGACGATGGCCGGCTGCTCCGGTTCGGTCTCAGTGGGCTCCTCGCCGGTGGCCACAAGCGCGGCGGATGCACTGTCGCCGCAGATTGCAGCGGCGTTGAAGGATCGAGGGATCACTCTCAAGACGGCGCCCAAAGTGACGTGCGCCTCCGGAGCTGATTTCAAGCCGGGGACCACGGTTGCGTGTTCGGCAGATCTTGACGGGCAACCGATGCCCGGTAGCGTCGTTGTCGGCAGTGATGGCAGCCTTGATTGGACCGCGCAAGACGCCGTCCTGGATCTGACCACCGCGCAGTCGACCCTGGGCCAGCAACTCGCAGAGAAGGTCCCGGGAACCTGGAATGTCGCTTGCACGCCAGCTGGCTCTGCCACGTTCTACATCGCCAAGGTGGGTGGAACGTTCACATGCTCAGCGACGGGAACCAATGCCGCGGGCAAAGCGGAGTCGGCGACGATTGAGGTGACCGTGAAGGACGTTTCCGGGAATGTCTCCTGGAAGGTCATCTGATCTAGCGTCAGCACTGATCAGCGTCCTCGTCCGGCACTGCTGGCAGGCGCTGGGCCGGGGCATGTGCAAGCATTCCCGCTGTGGCTTCGTCGACGCGCAGTACGCCGCCGCGCAGTGCTCGCGAGCTGCGTGCCCTGGTTGGTCGAGTGCAACAGGCCAGGGCCTTGGCGAGGTCGATCACCGATGCGCAGAGTGCTGCTCGCGCCGAACTGTCCCAAGCGGTTGATGCGCGCCGGACAAGGTTGCTGTGGGCCGAGTTGGCGGCGATCCCTGTCGCCAAGCTCTCCGATGCCTCCGACGCACGAATCGCGGTTGCCCGGCTGGAGCAGGCTGGCTACCGATCCGTGCTCGATGTGTATCGGGCCACGGCATACCAACTCACCCTGATTCAAGGCGTCGGTCAGAAGACCGCGAATAACGCGCTGGCAGCGGCCAATCAGGTCGCCCGCCACGCAAACGACGGCCTGCTCTTCCGGATTGACATGGACCATGGGGATCCGACGAACACCGGCCTGGTGCTGGCCATCAGGCGTGCCGCTGACATCGATCGGGCAGTGGCTCCGGTCGCTGAGGTGGCGGCGCGGCTCGACTCCGAGCTCGGTGTGTTGGTCACGTCCGCGTTGCCAGGGTCGCGGTGGTTGCGACGCGCTTTTGCCGGTTCGGCCAAGCGTGACGCCGCTCAATCCGCGGGAGCGGGGATGGAGCAGTGGTTGGACTGGTTCGACCGCGGTGGCGAAGCGGGATTGCTGTCCGCCGCTAATGCTCTGGCCGTTCCGCCGCAATCTCAGGCACAGGCCTGGGCGGACTTCTGCGCCAATGCCTCGCCGTACTACGCCGTGCTGGAGAGCCTCGTTGGTCCGCTGCAGGATGCGACCGCCGCGAATGGGTTCCTAGCTGACGATCTGGTCGCAGCGGTCAACGCCTTCGAACTTGACCAGAGTCTGATCAACGTGTCGCTGCGTGCTTATCAGAGTTTCGGCTCCCGGTTCGCTCTCGTACAGAAACGAGTGATCATCGGCGATGAGATGGGCCTGGGCAAGACCGTTCAAGGACTGGCGGCGATGGCCCACCTACGCGCGCAGGGTGCATCGCACTTCTTGGTGGTGTGTCCGGCCAGCGTGATTATCAACTGGCATCGGGAATTGGAGCGGTATAGCGACCTCACAGTCTGGCGTCTACATGGGGACGACAGGTCCGACAACTCCCGGTGTTGGCGCGAGCAGGGTGGAGTCGCCGTCACGACTTTCGACTCGTTGCACACGATCCTTGGATCGGATGACATCAGCATCGCGATGCTGGTCGTGGACGAAGCGCATTTCATCAAGAACCCCGACACCCGCCGCGCCCGCACCTCAAGGGAGTGGATCGCTCGCTCGGAGCGAGTCCTGTTCTTGTCTGGCACACCGATGGAGAATCGGGTCGACGAGTTCTGCAACCTGGTCGATTATCTGCGCCCCGAAGTCGCCCAGGCGCTTGATCCAGGCATTGGCGTGGCCGGCGCCAACGCATTTCGTCGCGCGGTCTCCACGGTGTACCTGCGGCGAAACCAAAGCGACGTCTTGCAGGAGCTGCCTGACCTTGTCGAGATCGACGAGTGGGAGGAGTTCTCGGCGCGTGACCAGCAGCTTTACGACGCCGCGGTCTTGGTTGGGAACTTCATGGCCATGCGCCAGGCGGGCTTCGCTGAGCCGGAGTCCTCCGCGAAGCTCGAACGACTGCTGGAGATCGTCGACGAGGCGGCCGAGAACGGGCTCAAGGCCGTCGTCTTCTCGTTCTTTAGGAACACATTGGAGGCGGTCGCCGGGGCCCTCGGAGACCGCGCGTTCGGACCGATCACCGGGGACGTGAATCCGGTGAAGCGCCAGGAGCTGGTCGACGCGTTCGCCGCTGCGCCCGATGGTGCGGTGCTGGTGTGCCAAATCCAGGCCGGCGGGGTCGGCCTGAACATTCAGGCGGCTTCGGTGGTGGTGCTGTGCGAGCCGCAACTGAAGCCCTCCAGTGAGCAGCAGGCGATTGCGCGCGCGCACCGCATGGGCCAGCTGCGCCGGGTGCAGGTCCATCGGTTGCTGACTGCCGACAGCGTCGATCAGCGGCTGCTGGAGATCCTGAGCGCAAAGTCGGATCTGTTCGACCAATACGCCCGACGCAGCGAGATCGCGGACACGGCCCCAGAGGCCACTGACACGTCCACTGATCGCAGGGCGGCGGGTCTGGCCCAGCAGATAGTGGCCGCCGAACAGCAGCGGCTCGCTGGTCGTGAGACGGCTCGGCAGCCCACTGCGGCCCCCACTGCGGCCCCCACTGCGGCCCCCACTGCGGCTGCAGCAGACGAGGCGCCGACTGCACAGGACTAGCGCGTGGGACGTCGGCGCGGTATTTTCACTCTCCTGACCGCCGCATCGGCGGGCGTCACTCGACTCGCATCGACAACCACAGACAGGGCGGACCCATGACGGATGAGCAAGCAGTGGACACCTCAGTAGGCGGCTACAAGCCCACGGACATGCCGTGCAGCACCACCTTCGCGGCCCCCCACGGGCAGGTGATCGTTGAGGAGTTGGGCCTGTGCTGGGGACTGACGGTCAGGAGTATGGGCTTCGGACGCGGCTTCACCAGCAGCTTCAAGCAACTGCAGCACGGCGAGGTCCCCAAGATGACTGAGAACTATGACGACGGCCGGCAAGAGTCCGTCGATCGGATGCTCGCCTTCGCCCGCCAGTTGGGCGCCAACGCGGTGATCGGAGTGCGGTTCGACTCAAACGGCATCGGCCAGGACAGCGGGCTGCAGGAAGTGCTCGCCTACGGGACCGCGATCCGGACCAAGTCGGCCGAGTAGTCCGACCGCGGTGGGAGCCGCACGGTAGCCGTCAGTGGGGCCGTGCGGCTACTGACTGGGGAGCGCGATTCCTCCGGGCGGGTTCTCGTACGACCGCGGGTCCTCCAGAGGCTCCAGATGCGCGTGGATATCGGCTCCTGGCAGGGCGACTCGGAGCCGCGATTCGATGTCCTCGACCAGGTCATGGCCTTGGGCAATCGACCAACTCCCGGGCACCAGCACATGCATCGAAACGAACCTCTGACGGCCGGATTCCCTGGTCTGCAGTGCATGGAACTCCAGGGTTCCCGGCGGATATGAGTCGGTGAACTCCTTGAGCACTGCCAATACCGCGGCTTCGTCTTCAGCAGGAAGGGCGTGGTCCATCAAACCGCGCGAGGAGCGGCGGATCAAACCAAAGCCGATCCACAAGATGTTGATCGCGACCGCGATCGCCACGAACGAGTCCAGCGGCAACCACCCAGTCAGGCCGACTAGCCCGACGCCAACCACAACGCCAGCAGATGTCCATACGTCGGTGAGCAGGTGCTTTCCATCCGATGTCAGGGCGATCGATCGGTGCTTGCGTCCGGTGCGCACCAGTTGCCAACCGACGACCCCGTTGACGGCGGTCGCGAGCAGGGTGATCGCCAAGCCGATTCCGAGGTCCTCCAACGGTTCCGGCGCCATCAGGCGCTGAACCGAGGTGATGATGATCAAGATCGCGGCAACGAAGATCATGATGCCCTCGGCGGCAGAGGAGAAGTACTCCGCTTTGCCGTGCCCGTAGTGGTGACTGTCGTCGGCCGGTCGGGAGGCGATGATCAGAGCGGTCAACGCGAGAATCGCGGCCACCAGGTTGACCACGGACTCCAGTGCATCGGATAACAGACCCACTGATCCGGTGAGTAGGTAGGCAAATGATTTCAAGCCGATCGTGACAATCGCAGCGGCGATCGACAGCCAAGCCCACTTCGTAAGGTTCGGCTCGGTTTCGCCCTGGTCGGCGCTGACAGCGGAATCGGGGACGCTCACCGTGTGAGTATTCCACCGGAGCCATTCGCGCGGCAAAGTGGCCGTCGGGACTCGGGGCAGCGGGTGGGTTCGAAGCCACCACGACAACCGGCGTGCGTTGCCGGTGGGGAGGCATGTACTCTTGACAGTCGCACGGCCTGCCCCTTTAGCTCAGTCGGTAGAGCGTCTCCATGGTAAGGAGAAGGTCTACGGTTCGATTC
>JBAXOQ010000290.1:0-5921 GCA_037133175.1 Actinomycetes bacterium | reverse complement strand
CGGAGTCGCTGGACATCAAGGCCGGCACCAACTCGGGCACCACCAAGACGCTGCGCGGCCGAGGTGTCACGCACCTGCGCTCCAACGGCCGGGGCGACCTGAACGTGCACATCGCGGTGGTCACGCCGACCAAGCTCGACCACAAGCAGGCGGAGCTGATGCGGGAGTTGGCGCGGTTGCGTAGTGAGGAGAACCCGACCGGGACTGTGAACGCAGGCAAAGCCGGCGTGTTCTCGCGGCTGCGGGGAGCCTTCCGCTGACGCCGCCACTGTTCATCGTCCCTGCCGCGGAGCTCGCGCAAGATCCGGTCACGGTCGGCGGTGTCGAGGGCAGGCACGCTGTCACCGTCCGCCGGCTTCGGGTCGGTGAAGCCGTGCAGGTCGGGGACGGCGGGGGTCGCGTCGCCTTCGGCCGCGTCGCCGCGATTCACGGCAAGGACCGGTTCGAGGTGTCGGTCAGCGACCGGATCAACCATCCTGCGCCGACACCGACGATTACCGTGGTGCAGGCGTTGATCAAGGGTGAGCGGATGGACCGGGCACTGGAGACGCTGACCGAGGTCGGAGTCGACCGGGTCGTGCCGTGGTGTGCGGCCAACTGCGTGGTCCGCCCGGATGTCCGATCCGGCTCGGGGGCTTCGGCCGCGGCGGACAAGTTCCGGCGCCGGACGCGTGAGGCGGGCAAGCAGGCGCGGCGGGCGTTCGAGTGTCAGGTGTCGCCGGTAGCTGACACGGCGCAGGTGCTGGCGCTGGCGCAAGCCGCGGACGTGGCTCTGGTGCTGCATGAAGCGGCCGATGTGCCCCTGGCGGACCGCGGCGTCTTGGGCGGGCTGGCGGAACTGTCGGATCGGGCCGGAGCAACGTCGGTGGTGGTCGTGGTCGGACCCGAGGGGGGTCTGACCGACGAGGAGCTCGCCGGGCTCGTGGAAGCCGGTGCGCGGGTTGTTCGGATGGGTCCGACGGTGCTGCGCGCGAGCACTGCCGGCACAGTCGCAGTTGGTGTGATCATGGCTGCCGCTGGCCGTTGGTCGTGACTGCGTGGGAGACTTCCGAGCATGACTGATTCCTGCCTGTTCTGCGAGATCGCCGCCGGGAGCATCCCGGCTTCCATAGTGCGCCGCAGTGACCGCGTAGTGGTGTTCCGAGATGTCGCCCCGCAAGCGCCGGTGCACGTGCTGGCAATCCCGGTCGAGCACTACGCCAACTTGGCGCAACTCTCGGCTGCCGATCCGGCCCTGGTCAGCGCGCTGATCGAGGAAGCAACGGCCGCTGCGGTCGATGAGGGGATCTCCGATGGCTACCGGGTTGTGGTCAACGCTGGTTGGCAAGGCGGGCAAACCGTCGACCATGTCCACGCGCATGTACTCGGCGGTCGTCAATTCAACTGGCCGCCCGGATAGGAATGGCAGATATGACAGATCCACCAGACACCGCGCGGCCCCCCGAGGCGCCGGTTCAACCCCAAGTCTCGAACACCCCCGGTCTTGTGACCCCGGCCGACGCGGTGATCACCGTGCCCGCGTCGGTGTCGATGGTGTCGCTGCTGGGCGTTCAGGATGAGGTGCTGGCCGCCATCGAGGTGTCCTTGCCGCTGGTGCAGTTTCACGTTCGGGGCAATCAGATCAGCGTGTCCGGCGAGGCCGCCGAAGTGCAGCTGGCGAAGCAGCTTTTCGGCGAGCTGGTGATGGTGCTGCGGGCCGGTCATCCGGTCACCGCGGACTCGGTGAGTCGGTCGGTGGCGCTGCTGCGCACCGATGCGCGGGTTTCGCCCTCGCAGCTGCTGACCGCGAACATCCTGAGCAACCGCGGCCGGACGATTCGGCCCAAGACGCTGCACCAGAAGCAGTATGTCGACGCCATCGACAAGCACACGGTGGTCTTCTCGATCGGTCCGGCCGGTACCGGAAAGACGTACCTCGCGGTGGCGAAGGCGGTGCAGGCGCTGCAGTCCAAGGCGGTCAACCGGATCATTTTGACCCGGCCAGCGGTTGAGGCCGGGGAGCGGCTCGGATTCCTGCCAGGCACGTTGAGCGAGAAGATCGACCCGTACCTACGCCCGCTTTACGACGCGCTGCACGACATGCTGGATCCAGATTCGATTCCCCGGCTGATGGCTGCTGGCACGATCGAGGTGGCGCCGTTGGCATACATGCGCGGACGCACCCTCAACGATGCGTTTGTGATCCTGGACGAGGCACAGAACACGACTCCCGAGCAGATGAAGATGTTCCTGACTCGCCTTGGCTTCGGCTCGACCATTGTGGTCACCGGCGACATCACCCAGATCGACCTGCCAGGGGGTACCCGCAGCGGGCTGCGGGTGGTGCGCGAGATTCTGACCGGGGTCCCCGATGTGGAGTTCTGCGAACTGACCAGCGCCGACGTCATCCGACACCCGCTGGTTGCGAAGATCGTCGACGCCTACGGACACTACGACGGCACGACCGACGGTGGCGGCAGGGGCTGGGCGTGAGCATCGACATTGCGAACGAGTCGGGCTGGGTGCTCGACGAGGCCTCGGTGGTGCGTCAGGCAGACTTCGTGCTGCGACGACTGCGTATCCATCGGCAGGCCGAGCTGTCGCTGGTGCTCATCGACGAAGTCTCGATGGCGGCGCTGCACGAGCAATGGATGGACGAGTCTGGGCCGACCGACGTGTTGTCCTTCCCGATGGACGAGCTGCGCCCACCCGATGACGACGCCGTCGCTGAGCCGGGCCTGTTAGGCGACGTCGTGATCTGCCCCGCGGTGGCAGCTCGTCAGGCGGAGGCAGCCGGACACGACCTGCGCGATGAGATCGGAATCCTGCTGACCCACGGCATCCTGCACCTGCTCGGGTATGACCACGCTGAGCCCGACGAGGAGCGGCTGATGTTCGGGCTGCAGGGCCAACTGGTCGCTGAGTGGCGGGCGCTGCCGAAGTGATCAGCGATTTCTGGTTGCTGGCGACCTCCGTCATTCTGACGGTGGCGGCGGTCGTTCTGGTGGCCATCGAGCAGTCCCTGACCAGGGTGTCCAAGGCCCGGGTGAGGGAGTTGGTAGACGACGACGTGCTGGGCGCTGACCGGTTACTGCTAGTCGTGCAGGATCGGGCCCGCTACGTCAATGCCGTGCTGCTGGTGCGGGTGTTCGCCGAGACTGCGTCGGTGGTGTTGGTCACGGCGGTGTGTTTGCGGGTGATGACCAGCCCCGGCTGGGTGGCAATGGTGACCGCCGGTCTGATCATGCTGGTGGTGTCGTACATCTTCTTCGGCGTGGTGCCACGCACGCTTGGCCAGCAGCACGCGGTCGGGTTCGCCTTGCGCGGTGCACGGCTGGCACGGATGCTCTCGGTGGCGCTCGGCCCGCTGGTGACCGTGCTGATCGTGCTCGGCAATGCGGTCACCCCTGGTCGGGGCTATCGACAGGGACCGTTCGCGACCCAGGCTGAGCTTCGCGAGATGGTTGATCTGGCCGAAGCCGACGACGTGATCGAGGAAGACGAGCGCCAGATGATCCACTCGGTTTTCGAACTGGGCGACACGTTGGCTCGCGAGCTGATGGTTCCGCGAACCGAGATGGTGTGGATCGAGCGCGACAAGCTGCTGCGTCAAGCGCTGTCGTTGGCGCTGAGGTGCGGCTTCAGCCGGATACCCGTCATTGGCGACAACCTCGACGACGTCATCGGGATGGTCTACATCAAGGACCTTGCCCAACGGTCCTTCGACAGCCAGGATGCTCAGTTCAGTGAGAAGGTCGAGGACGTGATGAGGCCAGTTCCGTATGTGCCGGAGTCAAAACCGGCCGACGAAGTGCTGCGCGAGATGCAGGCGCAGCGGGTGCATCTGGCGATTGTCGTCGACGAATACGGCGGCACCGCCGGCCTGATCACCATCGAGGACATTGTTGAGGAGATCGTCGGCGAGATTGCCGATGAGTATGACGTGTCCGAGCTGCCTGAGTGCGAGGTCTTGCCGGACGGCGGCTGGCGGATTAGTTCCAGGATGCAGCTTGACGATTTTGTTGAGCTGGCCGGACTGTCCACCTCGGAGGAACAAGAGGGCGTGGACACGGTGGGCGGCCTGCTCGCGCGTCGGCTCGGGGTGGTGCCGATTCCCGGGACCAGCATCGAGGTCGAGGGCTATTTGCTCACTGCCGAGTCCGCGGTGGGACGTAGGCACCGGATCGGCAGCGTGCTCGCCGTGCCCGTCGGCGGTGTCGGCGTTAGCGCTGCGTGGGGTAGGGATCGCCGGGCCGATCGGGACGCGGGGGAGTCGGCATGAGTGACAAGTACGCGGATCTTGCGCCCACTGCGAAGGAGTTTCGCTCGGGTTTCGTCTGTCTGGTCGGGCGGCCCAATGCGGGCAAGTCCACGCTGACCAACCGAATCGTCGGGACCAAGGTCGCCATCACCTCGGACCGCCCGCAAACCACTCGCCGAACGGTGCGCGGGGTGCTGACTCGTGACGATTTCCAGCTCATCATCGTGGATACCCCAGGCCTGCACCGGCCGCGCACGCTGCTCGGTGAACGGCTCAACGACCTGGTCCGGGCAACTTGGACCGAGGTCGACGCGGTCGGTTTCTGTGCCGCGGCCGATGAGAAGACCGGCCCCGGCGACCGCTACTTGGCGCAGCAATTGGCCGAGGTTCAGCGCGGTCCGGTATTCGCCCTCATCACCAAGGCTGATCATGCCAGTCCGGACGTGATCGCCCAGCGACTCGATTCGGTCCAGACGATGTGTGCCGATGTGGGCTTGGATATCGCGCAGTTCGTTCCGGTCTCGGCGGTCGATGGCACCAACGTCGAGGTGCTCATCGGGTTGTTGGCTGCGGCCATGCCGGTGGGCCAGCAGTTGTATCCCTCGGATCAGCTCACCGACGAGAGCCAGGAGGCGATGATCGCGGAGCTGATCCGCGAGGTCGCGCTGGCCGGGGTGGACGACGAGTTGCCGCACTCCATCGCGGTCACCATCGACGAGATGGGCATGCGCCCGGACCGGCGCCCGGATCGGCCGTTGATGGACATCCACGCCACGATTCATGTGGAGCGAGAGAGCCAAAAACCGATCATCATTGGCAAAGGCGGCTCGAAACTGCGTGTGATCGGGACCAATGCCCGGGCCAACATCGAGGCGCTGGTGGGCGTGCCGGTGTTCCTTGACATCCACGTGCGAGTCGCCAAGGAATGGCAGCGCGACCCCAAACAGCTCCGCCGCCTGGGTTTCTAGCGCCCTTAGCCGGCTTGCTTGTCGAGTCGCTCCGCGATCCACATCTTGATGACCGACTGCCGAGTGACTCCGAGGCGGCTGGCTTCTCGGTCTAGGGACTCGACCATCCACGCAGGGAAGTCGACGTTCACTCGCCGCGCCTGCAGCAACGGGCGCCGCGCCGCCGAGGTGTCCAGTGCCGCAGTGATGTCAGCGCCCTCGTCAAACATGCTGTCCAGCTCACTTGCCTTCATAGAGCTCAACCTCCTCAAGTCTCGATCGCCGTACCGAGATCAGCCGGATCGAATTCCCCCGATGAGTCACGATCGCCGACCAGTGTCGACCCCTGATCGTCGCCACGACCAAGAGACGTGGCTCGTCCTGCGTGCGAGCAGGGACTTCGATCAACTGGTCGTCGAGCCATAGTGCCTGGGCTTCGACGAAGTCGATGCCGTGCTTGAGTTTGTTCGCCGCGCTCTTCGCCGGGTCAAACTCAAACGACACAATGCCTCCACTGGGTATCTGCTGCGGCAAAAGGTATAGAAAATATACCATAATTGATCTGCAGCGGCAATGATGCGGAGGAAACTTTGCGACCGCGTCCTAGACTGGGCTCGTGCCGACGTATCGCGAGACCGGGGTGGTGCTGCGCACCCAGAAGCTCGGCGAGGCCGACCGGATCATCTCGCTGCTGACTCGGGGGCGGGGCCGGGTGCGGGCGGTCGCCCGGGGGG
>JBAXOQ010000289.1:0-5927 GCA_037133175.1 Actinomycetes bacterium | reverse complement strand
GGCCGATTCAGACACTAATTGTTGCAGCAACAACCGGGCACACGTTCTTGCGGCGCACGCTAGTCACCTGTTTGCCCCACGCACCATCCGGTCGACCACACTGACACAGCCGACGTTGCCCCCAAATCAGGTACCGGTTCTGGCCGTTCCGCGATTCCTGCAGGTCCCCAGTCCGTCGGGGCGGATGGGACGGTCGGCAGTTCCAGCACTCCGAGCCGCGGGAGATACGCGGCTCTGCGGCGTGGGATGGACCGCACACAAGATCGCCGGGGCCACCGGCAGCCAAGGAGCTGCCAAGGACCCTTCCGGTGAGACACGGAGGAATCCTGCGCTCACCTGCGTGACACTGGTGACATGTCACGAGAGCAGTGGGACGCATTGGGCACCGCAACCGCCGACAACGACGAGCTTCGAGCTGATCTGGCAGCGGCCAAGACGCGCGAGGACTTTGTCAGGATCGCCAACAGCCACGGGTTCGAAGTCCTCGCCGAAGACCTGCCGCCAGCCGACGAGGACGAGGATCTATCGGACGCGGAATTGGAGCTTGCGTCGGGCGGAACCATGCCGGGCCCTCCGCGCTCCCATTGGCTCTACTGCGACAACTGGGCTACCGACTCGTACTGCACCAGGCTGTGCTGACCGAATCCGCCAACAATCACGTCTCGGTGAGAGTGGTGCACACGGCTCGCTGATGGCTCCTCGGGGCTTTGAGTCTACGTTTCGGGAGTCCAACCAGCTTTCGGCATACGCGACAGATGTTGACATCAGTCGGCGCCTCGTTCACCAACACATACCCCTGCTCTGGGAATGCGCCGCACGGCGTCACTTTCGTACCATCGAAAATCGCGCAATGCGCACGTCGATCCACCCTCTCCGCTGTATCCACGATCAGCCAGGCCTCGACGGCGGGATCGCCCGTGACGTCCTCTGGGCGCGTCACTACCCCGGTCTGCAGCAAGTGGAAGCGTCTTGGGGTTCCCCAGGAAAAGTAGACACTGGGCTATGCGACCTGGTTGGCATGGTTTGATGCCGGCTCATGATCGATTGGGCTGATCGGTCCGATCGGGGCCGAAGGTTGAACTCGTTGCGGCCTAGTGCGCCAGCCAGTAGGCGTGGACTCGGTCTTGCGCGTTGGCCCGCAGGTTGAAGTAGTAGAACGGATAGTCGTAGGGATGGTAGACGCCTTTGGGGAACAGTGGGTTCCCGGGCGCATACAGGTTCACGTCGGGTTTGGACGCGATGATAGCTCCCCGTTTCTTGCTGACCTGAGCGCCGGTGAAATCCATGACCTTGTGGAAGGTGCCGTTGCTGTCGGGAAGTCGCGACCCCAGGGACCGTTTCGCTGAAGCCTTCTTCTGGCTGCGCTTCCAGCTGATGGGGTTGATCGCCAACGCTCCCGGGAGCACCACAGGATTCGGCCCGCCGATCACGGGAGCTTCAGTGTTGTACGAGACGATGACACCCGTATCGGTGGCGTTCTTCGCGAATTTCAAGCATCGATGCGCTTTCAGCACTTTCGGGGTGACCGAGTATCCGATCACGTAGGCCACGACCATGCGCTGCAGAACCTTGGGGTGCTTGCTCAGGTACTCCGTCAGGATGTTCAGGGTGATCTCAGAGCCTTGCGAATGACCCGCGAGGATGAACGGGCGGTCGTGGTTGTAGTGCTTCAGGTAGTACTTGAACGCCGCCAACGCATCATGGGTTGGAACACCTTTGACCAGTTTTGAATGCTGCTTGGGTGGGAGGTTGAGGGCGACCATCGCATCGGCCTGCCGGTACCAGGGTGCGTATACGTTCGCGACAGGTGCGAAAGCACTGGCTCCGCGCTGGTATGCCGCCAACGCCCCAGTTCGCATACCTGGATCATTCAGTGGCGATATGACTGGCCCAGTCGGCGTCTTCTGGTACTCGGTGGGATAGAGGTAGAACAAGTCGACGGATTTCCTCGGGGTCTTCGGTTTTCGAGGGAGCAGCATCCAGTTCGCGGTCTTCGCGTAGTTCGGCGGGGTCTGCACGGCGGCCGTTTTCGGCGATGCAGTCGCCGCCGATGAAGGGGCGGGCAGAGCGAACGTAACGCTCGCCAACCCCGTCAGGATCGCGGCGCCTACGACGCGGTTTGACACCGTGATGGACATGAAGGACGCCTTCCGTTGCGGATGATCGATTCTACCAGTGGCGCTGAAGATAGCGCCGCCGCGAGAACGTGTAGCGAAGCTGAAGCTGCCAAACGAATTGAGTGCGCGACACCGGAAAACAAGCGGGAGGGGCGGCAACCCGATTGGGTTGCCGTCGCCCTCTTCCTTGTGCGAAATCCTCGAATCTTAGCCGAATCTTGTGCGTTCCAGCCCTCTCGGAGGACTCGGACTTTCGCCACACCAGGTCGGAAGTGAGTAGCGCAACTGCCGCCAGGAGACTGCCAGCGGACCAAATTCGATGCCGCGCACCACGAGCAAGCGTCGCACACCACGGCAACACTCCGACCAACCAAGATCATGGAGTCCAGCCGCATGGCCAGGCATCGTCCGCCACCAGGCCTCGGTTGGCTCCCGGGTCAGCCGTCCGAGAAGGTGGCAACCTGATCGCGTCCGGCGTTCTTTGCTGCGTAGAGGGCCCGGTCTGCGTTGCGCATCAGCTGGTCGGCTTCCAGTCCAGGGGCAGCCATGGCAACACCGATGCTCATGGCGGTGGTGATGTGATCGCCGTCGATCAGCAACGGTTCACTGACCGCCTGTCGGATCTTCTCGGCCACGCGGACTGCGCTGGCCTGGTCGAACACGCCGACGAGGACGACCACGAACTCATCGCCGCCGATTCGATTGACTATGTCGCCTTCTCTGACTACCGACTCGACCCGTCGTGCGATGGTTTCCAGCACGTGGTCGCCGCCTGCGTGCCCGTAGGTGTCGTTGATGAGCTTGAAGTGGTCAAGGTCGCAATACAGCAGCCCCGCGACTGCGCCACGTAATGGTCTGCGACTAAGCGCACCGGTAATGCGCTCCTGGAGCTGATCCCTATTCATCAGGCCGGTCAGCGGATCGTGACTAGCACGGTGGGCCAGCTCCAGTGCAGCCCAATGGGCGGCCGTGTTGTCGCTGAGGTGATACACATAGAACAGCGGCACCCGCGCGTCGTCGCGCAGCAATCCGGTCGAGTGAATGACCCACACGTCCGAGCCGTCAGCTTTGCGCCAGCGGCATTCGTGAACGTCGCGGTGTACCGCCCCGGCGCGCAACGAGTCGGTGCCGGCAATGCTCGCTTCCAGATCCTCTGGGTTCACCACGTCTTGAACCGTGTGGACCAGAAGCCACTGCTCGTCTCGACCCAGCATGCTACAAAGCGCGGGGTTCACCTGCACGAACTCCAGGTCCATCCCGACCAAGGCCATGCCCTGCGGTGCACCGTCCATGGCCAGCCGAAGAAGTTGTTCGCTGCGGACCAATGCTGCCTGGACCAACACCTGCTGCTGAATGTCACGCAGCCCGACGATCCGGCCGTCGAT
This sequence comes from Actinomycetes bacterium, assembly GCA_037133175.1. GTDB lineage: Bacteria > Actinomycetota > Actinomycetes > S36-B12 > UBA10799 > ELA509. The sequence continues at coordinate 2,425 of JBAXOQ010000289.1, read as the reverse complement.
GGCACCGTCCTTGTCAAAGGTCGGTCGTGCTTGAACGGACATCCAGCGTGGCTCGCCGCCTGCGGCAAATATCCGCAACTCAAGTGCTGAGACCGGCTGACCAGCGAGTACTTCGGTCCGCCAGATGGCGAGTTTCGCCCTGTCGTCGGGGTGAACGAGTTCTATCCCGAACCTTCCAACCCGCTCGTCGGGTGACCACCCCAAAACCGTCTCGATTGAAGGTGAGACCCATTTCATGACACCGTCAGCAGAGAGTTGCCAGACGATATCGCTGGCGTTTTCGGCCAACAGCCGGTAGTGAGCCTCGCTTTCCTCCAAGGCCACGGCCGCATGTTGCAGCGTCAGTTCAGTGTGTGCCCGCTCGATTGCGTACTGGATCGAACGGGCTAGGTTGGTTGCCGTGATGTCGTTCTTGGGCAGGTAGTCGTCTGCCCCGCGCCGCAAAGCTTCGATGCCGGTGCTTGGCTCCGACACCCCGGTCAGTACGACCAGCGGAATCTGTGGGGCTGCCCGGTGCAATGCTTCAACGGTATCCAACCCGGAACTGTCAGGCAGATTCAAGTCCGTGAGGATGACTTCGAAGGCACCGTTGCTGAGGGACTTTCGCGCTGCCGCCAAGGTCTGTGCGACTTCAAAATCGAGCACCGGCGAGGCGCCTTCTGCCAGTGCCTCTTCAATGATGAACGCGTCATCGGGACTGTCCTCGACCAGCAAAACGCGAAAGCCCTGCGATCCTGTCATTGCCGAATCCGCCGATACGCCACCGGGGACTCCGGGCCCCTATGGCCGCTCGCCGTTGGGCAGGCGCACAACGGTCAGCCAGAAGTCTTCAATGGAATGCACGATCTCGATGAAGGCATCCAGACCGACCGGTTTGGTCACATAACAGTTGGCGTGCAGGCCATAAGCCATCTCGACGTCTTCCTCGGCGCGCGATGTTGTCATCACCACCACCGGAATGGTGTGCAGATGCGGATCGTCCTTGACCCGACGTAGCACTTCACGCCCATCGATCCCCGGCAGGTTCAAGTCGAGCAGGATCAGCTCGGGGCGCAGGGCATCGGCGTACCTTCCTTCGCACCGCAAGTAGGCCATGGCGTCTGTTCCGGTCTTCACGACGTGCAGATCAACTTGCAGTTTGCCGGATTCCAGTGCTTCGGTGGTGAGCAGAATGTCGTCGTCGCTGTCTTCCACTAGCAGTACTCGCATCACGAGGTCTCCCTGAGAGTGAATCGAATTGTTGTCCCGACGCCGGGTTCGGACTCGGCCCAGATCCGGCCGCCGTGGCGTTCGACGACCCGTTTGCATATCGCCAGCCCGATACCGGTTCCGGAGTACTCATCGCGCGCATGCAGTCGCCGAAAGATCACGAAGACTTTCTCGGCGAACATCGGATCAAAGCCAATGCCGTTGTCCGTGATGGCGAACTGCCACCAGTGGGTATGCGCCTGGTCTTCGGCCACGCTGATGTCGATGACGGCGGGTTCGGCCCCCGCGTACTTGAGGGCGTTGCCGATCAGGTTCTGAAACAGTTGATGGATTTGGGATTCTTGGCCAGCCACATCGGGAAGGTCAGCGACCTTCACCGTCGCACCGGTCCGCTCGATCGCCGCGGAAAACTCGTTGACGACTTCGGCCACGACATCAGCCGTGCGGACGATTGCGAATGGCCAGTGACGGCTGCCGACGCGCGAGTAGGTGAGTAGGTCTTCGATAAGCGTCTGCATCCGCAGTGCTGCGTTCTGTGCTCGGCGCATGTAGTCCAACGACTTCTCATCGAGGTCGGGGTTGCGCCTTGCCAGCAGAGCCGTGAATGAGACAACCGCCCGGATCGGCTCCTGCAGGTCATGCGAAGCGACAAAGGCGAACTCCTCCAGATCCTTGTTCGACCTGATGAGCTTGGCGTTGGCAGCCGCCAACTCTTCCTGTGCCAGCACTCGGTCCCGACGTTCCGCAGCCCGCGCGAGCGAGCTGGCCAGGCGGTCGGCCAGGTTCGCGAGCAGTTGCGAGTCCTCGCCGGACAGCGCTCCAACGCCGCCACCGCCGGACACCACAAGCACCCCGATCGCCTTGCCGTACACACGCATGGGAATCGCGGCAACGGCGTTGCGCGCAGCGTCAGTGATGATCTGGCCAACTCGTTCGGGCAGTTGAGCCGTGAATGCAGCCAACTCAGCGGCCGCAATGACGATGGGCTCGGCGTCGAGGAAAGCTCGACCAGCCGGGCAGTCCTCAATCCGGCAATCTCTTGCGCCCAGTGCCTCGATGAGTTGCCCGGCTAGCTGGGGATCGGGGTGGAAGGCCCCGGCCAACGTCAGCGACTCGCCATCGTCAGCGGCCAACAGCACTAGGGCGCAGGTGGCGTAACCGCAGGGTCTCGTCAAAGTCGTGGCGGTGGGGGTTTGACCTGCGGATACGTCTTGGG
>JBAXOQ010000288.1:0-5938 GCA_037133175.1 Actinomycetes bacterium | reverse complement strand
GATCGCCGTGCGGGCGGCGTTCAAGGCTGTGCAAGACGGGATGCAGGTCGCGGTGCTGGTGCCCACGACCCTGCTGGTGCGTCAGCACCAGCAGACCTTCACTGAGCGGATGGGGTCGTTCCCGGTCCGGGTCGAGGCGCTGTCGCGGTTCCAGACTGACTCCGAGGCCAAGACGGTTCAAGCCGGAATCGCTGACGGAACCGTGGATGTAGTCATCGCGACCCACCGGATCCTGTCCACCCAGACGCGATTCAAGAACCTTGGCCTGGTGATCATCGACGAAGAGCAACGATTCGGGGTGGAACACAAGGAGCATCTCAAGGCGCTGCGAACGAATGTGGACATGCTGACGATGTCGGCCACGCCAATCCCGCGGACGCTGGAGATGGCAGTCACCGGCATCCGGGAGCTCTCGACCATCGCGACGCCGCCGGAACTGCGGCTGCCGGTGCTGACCTTTGTGGGTCCGTACAGCGACAAGCAGATCACTGCCGCCATCCGGCGCGAACTGCTGCGCGACGGGCAGGTGTTCTTCGTTCACAACCGGGTCGATTCCATTGATCGCACGGCGGCCAGGGTGCGGGACCTCATCCCGGAGGCCCGGGTGGCAGTCGCCCACGGCCAGATGGGCGAGTCGGCGTTGGAGAAGGTCATCGATGCCTTCTGGGACCGCGAGATTGATGTGCTGGTGTGCACCACGATCGTGGAGAACGGCCTGGACATCACCAACGCCAACACGATCATCGTTGAGCGGGCTGACATGTTCGGCGTGAGTCAGCTGCACCAACTTCGCGGGCGGGTCGGCAGGGGCCGTGATCGCGCCTACGCATACTTCTTCTACCCTCCACACGCGACTTTGTCCGAGACAGCGCACGAGCGGTTGGCCACCATCGCGCAGCATTCCGAGCTGGGCTCCGGTATTGCCGTGGCCATGAAGGATCTGGAGATTCGAGGAGCCGGCAATCTGCTCGGCGGGGAGCAGTCCGGGCACATCGCCGACGTCGGATTTGACTTGTACGTGCGCCTTGTCGGTGAGGCGCTCGCCGAGGCCAAGGGCGAGTCCGGCGCAGAGCCAGCGGACGTGACGATCGAGCTTCCGGTGGACGCCCACATACCGCCGCAGTACGTCCCCGAAGAACGCCTACGGCTAGAGGCGTACAAGCGAATCGCTTCGGCCTCTGACGAGGCGCAGTTGGCCGCAGTCGCAGAGGAATTGACAGATCGCTATGGGCCGATTCCGGCCTCGGTAGATACCTTGTTCGACGTTGCGCGGCTGCGCAACCAGGCTCGCGAGGCCGGACTGACGGAGATTGTCGCGGCGGGAACCCGGATTCGGATGCACCCTGTTGAACTGGCCGAATCGCGGGCCATGCGGCTCAGCAGGCTGTTCCCAGGAAGCCTGGTGAAGCCCGCGACGCGCACGATCCTGGTGCCGCGTCCGTCCACCGCGAGGGTAGGCGGGACAATGCTTACCAACCGGGAGTTGATTGCCTGGACTCGCGCCATGATTGATGCCGTGTTGCTCGACCGACCACCGCTAGTCTCGGGTTCGGCTACCGTGAAGACTGGGCCGCGGTGAACCGGCTGAGACCTTGCGGTTCGGCGCTTGCCTAGGATTGGCTGGTTCCCTGGGGCAATACTGGCGTGACCGACGACGTGACCGACGATGTGACCGACGATGTGACCGACGATGTGACCGACGATGTGAGAGGTGCACCGCTTGTGAGTGATTCCGTGAGAAACCCACACACTCGACGCCGCGCGATGCTGGCGGTCGGATTCCTGGCTGTTGGGGCTTTGGTCGCTGGCTGCACCCCCGATTTGGCCGGCTCGGCGGCCATTATCGGCGACAGTCGGATAACCGAAGACACGTTGGCCGCTGAAGCCACAGTGCTGACCGACGCGTTGCAGATCCCGAAGACCAACAAAGTGAACGTGTTTCTGCTCGATCGGGATCTGAAGAAGCAGCTTGTCTCGAAGCTCGCCGCGAACAAAGGTGTGGCGATTACGCCAGACCAGGTCAATGCCTTCCTGAACGATCAGTACACCAAGGGCGGGGGCAAGGAAGCCGTGCTAGCTCAGTTGCTGCAACGGGGCATCACGGCCAGCGAGATCGAAGCAGTGGCAGTCACGCAGCTCCAGGTTGAGGCTGTGGGCAAGGTGCTGCTGCCGAACGGCACGCCAGAGCAGCAGTCGCAGGCCGTGTTCATTGCGGCCATCGAGTTGGCCGACCAACTGGGCATTGAGGTCAGCCCCCGATTCGGTCAGTGGGACGCCAAGAATCTGGCAGTCGTCCCACCCGCCGACGACCTGTCGTCACCCGCACCCACCCCTGCTGCGACCGGCCTGACCGAGATCCCCGTCCAGTAGTCCGGAGTTCGCCCATCAACAAGGGATTTGCCGTTGATGGTGGGGGTGGAGCAGCGACTAGGACAGGGTGATCTTGATGGTGTTGGCCTTGTAGGTCACGCCGTTCTTGAGGGCAGTAACGGTGAATGAGTTGACGCCGGTGATACCTGATTTGAGCCAGAAGTTGCAGGTCCCGCTTGCGGAGACTGTCAGGCCCTTCTTCTGAGGAAGCGCGGTGCCGTTCTGGAATAGCGCGACCTTCGCGCCAACCAGGACTGCGGGTGCAGTGCAGCCGATGTCGATCCGCTTCCACAGCTTGGCTGTCTTGGGCCCGCTGATTTTGATTGGCTTCTTGGCCGCGGCCAACTGCGCCTCAGCGGCGGTCAGCATCTTGACGACGATCGTGTTGGAAGAGTATTTCGCGCCAGACTTCTTGACCACCACTCTCAGGGAGTTGTCGCCGCTGATCCCCGAGTTGACCTTGAAGCTGCAGGCGCCCTTGGAATTGACCTTTACGCCCTTGAGCGCAATGAGTTTCTCGTTCTGGTACAGCAAGACCTTGCCGCCGACCAGAGTCGCAGATGTCGCGCAGGTGATCGCCGTTCGCTTGCCCACCTGACCCGTCGCCGGCCCGCTAATCTTGACAGGGTTGCTGGTCTGGGCGGGATCACTTGTCGGTGCCACTGGGTCAGTGGTGGTTGCCGAGACCGGCGCTGCGAGCAGTGCCGTGGCTGCCACTGCGCAAGCCGTCGCAGCTGTGGCGATCCGCGGTACGTGTGTTCGGCGTGCTGTTTGATTCGCGTGCATTGGAAACCCCGAGTCCTTTCATTCTCCCGAGACGGGCAACGAAACATGCCCGATGCTTTCGGGTCGTCGGTTCGAGGATAGGAAGCCGACGGGTCACAACCCGGCAATTGAGGCTCGGCGCGGCGGGAATCGGCGTGTGTTCATGCTAACGGAACCGAGGCACGGTCTGATCCGTCCCCGCCCGCCGACCCGACCTAGGTGTAGATCGCGCGGATTCTGATCCAGATGACGTTCGATACGTAGATGCGGCCGCCCTTGGTTGCGGTCATCCGGATGGCGACCTTGCCGGTGATCTTGGACTTGACCCAGAAGTTGCAGACTCCGCTGTTGGTGACCTTGAAGCTCCGGGTCAGCGGCAGCTTGGAACCATTTAAGAAGACATTCACCCGCGCGCCGCGGCGGGCGTAGGGGGCTCGGCACCAGATGTGCGCCTTCGCGTACTGATTGGCGGTCTTGGGCCCGCCGATTCGGATGCCCTTCACGTCGCCGCGGGGAGCGGCGGTTGGCGTGCTCTGAGTCTCGGCGGCAGCGGTACCCGGTCCGGTGGTTGCCGTGGCGGAAGCCGCCGGCACGACAACTCCAGCGCCGACGAGAGCACAGGTTGCAACGATTGACGCAGTTCGTTTGGCAGTCATGGAACCGTCAAGTCCTTCCGTGTTGCGCTGGTGACCTGTTTCACTGCGCGGGTTTCACTGCGCGGGCGGAGCGCCGTCCCGGAAGAAGGGGCCGATCCACCCACGACCACAATACCTGCTTTCGACAGATCCTCCGCCCTTACTACACCATCGGTGGTTCATGAGAGGAATCGTTTGGCCCAAAACCCCTGGCGACCCGATCTCCGAGTCGGCTAGTGTTCGGTCTGTTGCCTGCCTGCCCGCAGCAATGGCTGGCACCCAAATACGTCACCACCGCCTGAAAAGCCCAGCAAATCCAGACCCACAAGCCCTATCCCACCCAAGAAACCCACATCCCCACCAAGGAGTTCGCGTGGCCAGCATCGAAGTCGTGATTGCCAGAGAGATTCTGGATTCCCGCGGGAATCCCACCGTCGAGGTCGAGGTCGCACTTGACGACGGCGTTGTCGCCCGGGCCGCTGTGCCCAGCGGCGCCTCCACCGGCGAGTTTGAGGCGTGTGAACTGCGCGACGGCGGTGATCGCTATGGCGGCAAGGGAGTGCTGAACGCCTGCGCAGCTGTTGAGGACGAGTTGGAACAGGCCGTGCAGGGGCTAGACGCATCCGAACAACGTCTGGTGGACCAGACAATGATCGACTTGGATGGCACGCCCAACAAGGAGCGACTAGGGGCAAACGCCATCCTTGGCGTGTCGCTGGCGGTGGCCAAGGCGGCGGCAAGCTCCGCTGACCTGCCGTTGTTCCGCTACCTCGGAGGTCCAGCAGCTCATGTGCTGCCAGTGCCGATGATGAACATCCTGAACGGCGGGGCCCACGCGGACTCGGACGTCGACATTCAGGAATTCATGATTGCCCCGATCGGAGCGCCGACCTTCGCCGATGCGCTGCGGTGGGGTGCCGAGGTCTACCACAGCCTGAAGAGCGTCCTGCATTCCCAAGGCCTTGCCACCGGGTTGGGTGACGAAGGAGGGTTCGCTCCCAATCTGCCGAGCAACCGGTCGGCGCTTGAACTGATTGGACAAGCCGTCGAACTGACCGGGCTGAAGTTCGGCTCTGACATCGCGGTCGCGCTCGACGCGGCGGCATCGGAGTTCTTCCGCGACGGGGCATATCTGTTCGAGGGGTCCCCGCGCTCGGCGGAGTGGATGACTGCCTATTTCGAGAGCCTGGTCGAGGACTTCCCGATGGCGTCCATCGAAGATCCTCTCGATCAGAATGACTGGGCCGGCTGGTCCCATTTCACCGAGAAGCTCGGCGACCGCGTTCAGATCGTCGGCGATGACCTATTCGTCACCAACCCGATTCGCATCGCCCGGGGTATTGAGCAGCAGGCTGCCAATGCGTTACTGGTCAAGGTCAATCAGATTGGTTCGCTGACTGAGACCATTGACGCAGTTGATCTTGCTCATCGCAACGGGTTCCGGACCATGATGAGTCACCGTTCCGGCGAGACCGAGGACACCACGATCGCCGATCTGGCCGTCGCGCTGGGCTGCGGCCAGCTCAAGAGCGGTGCGCCGGCCCGGTCGGAACGGGTCGGGAAGTACAACCAGTTGATGCGGATCGAGGAGGAACTCGATGATGCTGCCGTTTACCCCGGCGCGTCGGCCTTCCCGCGCATGCGTCTGTGAGCGACCCTAGGACACGTGCGCTTACTGTCCAACGCTAGGAACTGGCGGCCCGCTCGGTCCGCTGCCGATTCGGCGGCGGACTCGGGCGCGCGGTCGGCGCCGGACCCGGCGCCGCGGACCGGTGCCGGGGCGCGGGTGGCTGTTGCGTCCCGCCCGGTCGGTGCCCGGCGTGCCTTGGTGTCCCGGCGGGGTGCGCTGCTGGTGGGGATCTTCGTGGTGGCGGTGATCCTGCTGGCTCTGCCGATGCGCGAGTACCTCCGCCAGCGCGCTGAGATCAACTCGGCTGATGAGGTGACGGCGGCCCAGCAGGCCAGGGTCGACGGCCTGCAGGCGAAAGTCGATCTGTGGAAGAACGACGACTACGTGCGTGGCCAGGCTCGCGAGCGGCTGCACTTCCTGCTGCCCGGCGAGGTTGCCTATGTGGTGGTCAAACCTGGTGAGGAAAACGGCATCGCGCTGCAACCGACCACCGGACAACCCCAACTCGAGCTGCCCGCCGGTGTCTGGTACTCCAAGC
>JBAXOQ010000287.1:0-5944 GCA_037133175.1 Actinomycetes bacterium | reverse complement strand
TCCCGGTTATGCCGCGCTCTATTACCGGCGCGCCCTCGTCCGCGATCCCGGCCACGAGGAGTCCCGCCAGAACCTGCGCTTCATCGAGCGCAAATTCGGCGCCCTCACCGTGCAACGGCCCGACTATCAATACGCCCTCGCCCGCTTGCCCCTCAGCCTCTGGCAGGCCACCGTGTGGACCGGTGCCTGGCTGGGCGTTCTCGCCCTGTTGGTTTTTCCCGCCACCCGCAGCGGCGTCCGCCCCCACAGCGCCGATCGCTCCGGCCGCCGCACCGCCAGCACCTGCAGCGCCACCGGCTCCGGATGCAGTCGCCGCGGCGCCACCGCCGGTAACCGCCGCACCCCCGGTGGTCTTGCCCGCTCCCGTGCTGGTGGCCGTGGCGGCGGAGCCCTTCGGCGGGGAGCTCGCACCCTCGCCGAGCGAGCCCGTCAGCGTGGGATTGGCGCAGTTCGCGGCCGTCAACGCAGGAACCGCGGGCGCACCGGGCAGAGCCTTGACTGCATCAAACACGACCTTGATCAAGTTTGGGGGCAACGGCGAGTACCCGAGCACGCTTGCCTTTTGCTGTCCGGCACAGGCGAAGTACAGCATGAACTTGCCGATCACCGAACCCTTGTCCGGACTCAACCCGGTGGTCGGGGTGATCATGTACGAGTAGGAGGAGATCGGGTAGGCATTCGCGGCAGGATTGGCGTACACGCCATCCAGGTTCTGCGTGTTGTCCGGGTTGAGGGTCGCTTTGGTCAGCGCGATCGCCACGTTCGACGACGATGGCAGGGCGTAGTTGCCGCTCACGTTCCGCACCGCCACGACCGGGAAACCTCGCTGCACAGCGAAGCCGGTCTCGACGTAGCCGATCGACCCGAGCCCGGTTGAGGTGCCGGCAACGTAGTTGGCCACCCCGTCTGAACCTTTGGAGGCGACCGCATTGCCGAACTGGGGGTAGTTGGACGTTGAGGTCGCGGGAATCCCCTGCGCACTAGCAAAACGAGACCAGTCGCTGGGGCTGGTCTTGGCTACGTACGCCGAGAACTGGGCAGAGGTCCCGGACCCATCCGAGCGCACCACCGGAACGATCGGTCGCGCGGGCAGGGCGTGACCATAGTCAGCGGTGATGGCCTGGTCAGCCCAGTCAGTGATGCGGCCAGTGAATATTCCGGCAAGCGTGGCCGGCGCGAGCCGCAGGTCGCGCACCTGCCGGCCGCTGGAGTCCTTCAAGTTGTACATCAATGCGGTGCCGCCGGCAACGATCGGGAAGTACTGCCAACTGCGGCCGGAGGCCTTGAGTTTGGCCAGCTCATCTGGCAGGAACGGGATCTCCGACACCGCGAAGTCGACTTGCGAAATCAAGTAGAACTGACGCCCCGCCGACGAGCCGACGCCGGAGTAGTTGATGTGCAGGCCCATCCCGGTCGCTACATCGGCGCGCCACTGATCCACCGCGATTTGGCTCCAGGTTGACCCTGCGCCGGTCACCGTAACGTCGGTAGCCTGTGCCGGAGCAGCGGCCGCGACAAGCGGCGCCATCGCCATGAGCAGGCCCATCGCCGCTGCCGCCACAACCCTGCCGGGTAGCACCTTGCTCATCCGAATCTCCCGTTGACGTAGTCGGCCGTGCGTTGGTCTTGCGGATTGTTGAACACGTCACCGGTCGTGCCGACCTCCACGATGCGGCCGGGTTCGTTCTCGGCAGCCAAGAAGAAAGCCGATTGCTGCGACACGCGTTGGGCCTGCTGCATGTTGTGGGTCACGATGACGACGGTGACCCGGGAGCTGATCTCGGCAATCGTCTCCTCGATGCGCCTAGTGGAGGTGGGGTCCAATGCCGAGCACGGCTCGTCCATCAGCAACACCTCGGGCTGCACGGCCAGCGATCGGGCGATGCACAGCCGCTGCTGCTGACCACCGGACAACGCGCCACCGGGGGAATCGAGTCGGTCCATCACCTCCCGCCACAAACCGGCCGCCTCCAGCGATACCTGCACGGTCTGATCGCGGTTGCCGGTGCGGATACCGGCCAGCTTCAGTCCCGACAACACGTTTTCGCGAATCGACATGGCGGGGAAGGGATTGGGCTTCTGGAACACCATCCCCACCCGCTTGCGGGTGTGGGTGGCCTTGAGGCCGGGCTCGTAGACATCGGTCCCATCCAGCAGCACGCGACCGGCCAGCGAAGCGCCGGGAACCAACTCGTGCATCCGGTTCAGGGTTCGCAGGAACGTTGACTTCCCGCACCCGCTCGGACCGATGAGCGCAGTCACGGTCCGGGGCGGCATGACCAGGTTCACCCGCTCCAGAACCTTGTGCGTGCCGAACCAGGCGCTCACATTCTCGGCGGCCATGCCACCGCTGATGGCCAAGCCGGTCGGCGCGCTGTCAGTCAGATCAACCAGTGCTGTCAAGAGTCTGTCTCCAAACGTGATGCGGGCCGCGGGGCAGCCGGTTTCGGCTTACGGCTCCGGCCCAGAATCCGGGCTGCCGTGAACAGGACAAGTACCAGGACAACCAGCACCAGGGCACCTGCATAGGCGCGCTGCTGCTGGGCGGCGAACGGGTTGCTGATGAGTTGGTACACCGACAACGGCAGGCTCGCCTGGGCTCCTTCGAACGGATTGACGTTCATGTCGGTTGCGCCGAAGGACGTCATGATCAGCGGTGCGGTCTCGCCGACGGCACGAGCGATGCCGAGGATGACGGCGGTGATCAAACCACTGCGAGCGGTCGGCAAGACAACAGCCCAGGTCGTTCGCCATTCCGGAGAACCCAACGCCAGGGAGGCCTCCCGAAGCCCGGTCGGCACCAACCGCAGCACCTCCTCGGCGGTGCGGGTCACCGTGGGCAGCATCAGCACAGCCAAGGCCAGCGACGCGGCGAAACCGCTGAAGCCGTGGCCGAACTGAACCAGCCAGACCGCGTAGATGAACAGGCCCGCAACGATCGACGGAACCCCGCTCATCGCATCGACGAAGACTCTGACCGGGCGCACCAGCGGTCCGCGGACCTCGTTCATGAACACGGCGGTCAGCACGCCGAGCGGCACGCTGAGCAGTACGGCAATGCCGACCTGCTCGATCGTCCCAACCATCGCGTGCGCCAGACCGCCGCCGGCGTCCAGGGTGCCGGTGGTCGCCAAATCTTGCGTGAAGAAGGTGGCATTGATCCCGCCGACGCCTCGGACCACGATGAAGCCGATGATCAGCACCAACGGCACCAGCAGCCCGATCGCTCCGCTCATCACGACGACTGTGACCAGCTTGTCGACCGCGCCCAGGCGTCCCTCTGTCTGTAGCGCCACCAGGAAGTAGAACGTCAAGAAGGTGACGTACCACAGTGCCAAGAACCCGGGGGCACCTTGGGTCGGCAGCAGCTGGGTCCATAACAACCAGGTCAGAGCGAATGCCGAACAAGCACTGCCGAACAGCAAGGCTCGGTCCAACGGCGTCGTGGTAGCAGTCAGGCGGCGGATCTCGGGCGGGTCCGTGGACTCGTTCTGCCCGGCGGGTGCCGGATCCGGACCCACGTCAATACTCGCCATCGGCGTAGTCACAGCTCTACCCCCGATCCACTTCTGGAACGCGCCACGATCCGCGAGGCCACCATGTTCACGATCAGGGTGACGACGAACAGCGCGAGTCCGGCAGCCATCAGGGCTGCCAGCCCGGATTGGTTGGCCTCACCGAAGCGCAGGGCGATCAATGCCGCCACCGAATTGGCTCCGGTATGCAGCCAGTTGAGGTTGATCTGGAAGATCGGCGAGATGATCAGGGCGACCGCGATGGTTTCGCCGAGTGCTCGGCCCAGGCCGAGCATCGACCCACCGATGATCCCACCCCGACCGAACGGCAACACGACGGTGCGAATCATCCCCCACCGAGTCGAGCCCAGAGCAAGCGCAGCCTCCTTCTCACCGGGCGGCGCCTGCGAGAACACTTCGCGCATCACCGAGGTCGTCACGGGCAGCACCATCAGCGAGACCACAACGCCGGCCATGAAAGCCGATTGTGTGAACTGCTGGTTGGGCACGGCGAAGATCGGTATCCAGGAGAACAGCCCAGACAGCCAACTCGCGAACGGAACGAGCTTCTCCTGCAGGTAGAACAAGCCCCACAGTCCGTAGATCAGACTCGGGATAGCTGCCAGCAGATCGACCAGTGATGTTAGCGGCTTGCGCAACCGTGGCGGCGCATACTCGGTCAGCGCGAGCGCCGCCAGGATGCTCACCGGGACTGCTATCAGCATGGCGATGAACGCAATCACGACGGTCCAGTACATGATCGCGGCGATCCCGAAAACGGGCGGATCCTGCTCCGGGTGCCACGCGGTGCTCGTCAGGAAACCCAGGCCCTGGGAGGACAATGCCGGCCACGCGCGAATGAGCAGGAACGTCCCGATCAGCACCAGCAACAGCAAGGTCAGCAGGCCAGCACCACTGGCGGCCGACCGGTAGATGCGGTCCGATCTGGTCCGCCCGGTCGTGAAGGCACGAGGCTCGTCGACGACGGCTGGCGGCTCGGCCGGCGGCGGGGCCGGATCGAGCAGATCCAGTCCGTCGTTCATAAGCGGTCTCCCCATTTCTGTGCTCTGTTCGGCCTATGGTGCGGCCAAACCGGTTCGGATCAGTTCGCTAGCAGCATCCCCGCCAACGGGAAACCATTGGTCCCCCAACCGGCCAACGCAACGGCACCAACGGATGAACACTCGGGGCGATCGCGGCGCAGGCCTTGACCGAACGGGGACCGGCAGGCGACCGTCTGAAGCGTGGCAAACGCGTCGAACGGTGCACCGGAGCGCAACCCCCAGCGCAGGCGCGCACTGGGGATGGCCCTGCTGGTTGTCGGCGCTGCGGCGGCGGCGGGCTTGGTGGGGGTGGCGATGTCGGCCACCTCAGCGGGGGCCAGCGCACCGCCATCGGTGGTTCTTGATCCCAGTGCCGGGCTGATAGACGGCCAGGTGCTCACCGTGAACTGGCACGACTTCGCTCCAGGCGCATCAGTGGTGCTGCGGCAGTGCTCGCAGTCCCCGGTGAGCGCTGCGGACTGTTCCAAATTGCTGCAAAGCGAACCGAGTGACGACAGCGGATCGGGGAGCACGACGTTCCCTGTGGTGGTCACAAACGGCAGCGACCGGCAGCTCGCGGGCGCTCCGAACGTCGCCTGTGACGCCAGCTCTTCGTGTTCTGTCTATGTGCTGCCGGATGCCGCCCCCGACTCGCTGGGCCAGGGCGCGAACGCTCAGATCTCCTTCGCCAAGCCGACCAGTGGCTGCCCGAGCCCGGGCGCACGCTCGGTGTCCGCCGAGGGCACAGACGCGGTCGGTCGGGCGCTGACCGCCTGGCGTCCGGTGCTCTGCGAGAAACCAGACCTGACGAGCGTGGACTACGTTCCCAAGAACGACCCCAGCGGCCGACAGGACTTCCTGTGCGGACTGCGGGATATCGCCATCATCCAGGGCGGACCGCTGGCCGGGGAGGTCTGTAACGGAAGCGGGCAGGGTCGATCGGCGCCGGTGGTGCTGCCGATAGCCGCTTCGGCGTTGTCGTTCGGCTACAACATCCACGACCAGAAGACCGGTCGCCGGATCCTCGACCTGAAGCTTTCTCCCAGCCTGCTGGCACAGATCTTCACCGGGCAGATCCTGCGCTGGAACGACCCCCGGGTGGCGGCCCTGAACCCTGGTTACAACCTGCCGACGAAACTGCGCGTCGTCGTCCGGGCTGACGCAAGCGAACTCAATCGCCAACTGACCACTTTCTTCTGGACCACGGCGCGTAGTGCCTACCAAGGTGGCGGTCCTGCCTTCGCCGACGGACCAACGGACACGTACGCGTCAATCCCCGGAATCGACCTGCGAACCGGCGGGGACGCCGTCGCCGCCGCACTGGCTTCTCCCTCCGACAACAATCCGCGCGACGATCCTTCCTACGGCTACATCGGAGTGGTCGAC
>JBAXOQ010000286.1:0-5967 GCA_037133175.1 Actinomycetes bacterium | reverse complement strand
CCATTACCCCCAACGCAGAAGGGGACTGGATCAACCAACGCAACGAAGCCTTCGAGGCCTTCACCGCGATTGGAGCCAAAGTTGGCAAGGGAGAGAAGAAGCATGTCACGATCTTCAAGACGTATTCCCAAGGGATCAACACGAGCCGTGACGCCTGGGTCTACAGCTTCTCACACAGCGACTTGACCGCGAACGTTCAGCGGATGATCGATTTCTACAACTCCCAGCTTGACGCTTTCAACGACTATTGCGCCGCCAACGGCGTAGCCGACCGGAAGTTCGAGGTCGATTCATTCATCGATTTGGACCCAGCGAAGATCAGTTGGGACCGCGGCATTCGTGACGACCTTGCGCGGAATCGCCACTACAACTACAGGGCTGCAGCCGTGCGCCTCAGTGCCTATCGCCCATTCACTCGGGAACTCGCCTATTTTGACCGAGACCTCAACGCGATGATTTACCAACTCGATAGGGTATTTCCAACGCAGGCACACGCGAACGTCGGCTTCTACCTCAACGTCGGCGGCACCAATGCTCCGTTCTGCTCGCTGCTAATTGATTCGCTGCCGAACCTCAACTACTTTGGCCAGGGTGGCCAGTTCTTCCCCCGCTGGACCTACGAGAAGTCCACCGAGCAGGGCAACCTATATGCCGCTGACGACGCTTCCGGCTACCACTGCGTCGACAACATCACCGACGCGATCCTGGCGGACTACCGCACCACCTACGGCGCCGCCGTGTCGAAGGACGACGTCTTCTACTACGTGTACGGCATCCTGCACTCCCCCGCCTACTGCATCGAGTTTGCCTCGGACCTGAAGAAGATGCTGCCGCGCATTCCGAAGGTCTCAGACTTCGTCGGCTTCGCCGCCGCCGGGCATGGGCTCGCAGATCTGCACCTCGGATACGAGACCGCCGAGCCGTACCCGCTGTGCGAGCAACTTGCCGCGCCTGCTGGAATGTCCGACGCCGCTATCTACCGCGTCGCCAAGATGAGTTTCGGCAAGGGTGCAGGGACCACCAAGGACCGCAGCCGCATCGTTTACAACTCCCACCTAACCTTGACGGGCATACCGGATGACGCCTACCGCTACATGCTCGGCTCTCGCTCTGCGATCGAATGGATCATCGACCGCTACCAAGTCAAAACGGACAAGCCCAGCGGCATTGTCAATGACCCCAACGACTGGTCCACCGACATCGGCAATCCCCGCTACATAGTGGATCTACTCAAACGCATCGTCACAGTCAGCATCGAAACCATGCGGATCGTGGACGCCCTGCCTGGCCTAGACGTCATCGGCTGATGCGGCTCACGAAAGGGGTGCCGGTGGCCGGGGTGGACCCGGTGGTCGCCCGGACTGTGGCTCGGTCGTGTCACCAGCGACCAATGACGATACGAGCCGTCGCAATAGAGCAGGGGCTGTCCACTGACGATGCGAGCGATCTCCTCGATTGTCTCGTCGAGGCTGGCTATCTGAAGACCAAGCAGTATCACGATCCAGGCAGCGGCACGCTGACAGTGTTCGCCACGACTATTTCTGGCGGCGCGCTTGCCGGGGCGGCATTTACCCGTCCAATCTCGCGAAAGAAGGCCGAACAATTGCTCGACGGACTGGTTGCGCGAGCCGCCCTCTACAACGACACCCCCGACAAGCCAATGGTTGTGGCTCAAGTGAGCGTTTTCGGTTCGTACCTCGACCCGCAGGCTTCGGAGCTTGGGGATCTAGACGTTCAGGTGACGCTTGAACCCCGAACAGCCGAGGCGACCGATCCAGCCTGGCTGTTGGACTATGCGGCGGATTCCGGCCGCAACTTCAGCAACATAGTGGAGTGCCTGGCCTGGGCCGAACGCGAGGTATTCCTGCTGCTTCGCAACCGTTCGTCCTACATCAGCATCACTACAGAAAGCCTCGACCGGCTCACCGATCGCTCCCAAGTTGTCTACTCCGGGCGCCGCTAGGAACAGCGACCGCGCCTGCCCTGCCGCACCGCTCTCAGAAGCTCAGCGGATCACGGTGTACACGAATGTTGCCAGTCCTGGCTCGCAAGACAGACGGCACTGGACATTGGTGGTATATTTGCTGGTATAAATGACCACGAAGTAAGGAGGGCACAAATGGCGCCCACTCTGTACCCCACGTTCGAACAGATCTCTAGCGAGCTCGGCGACAAGATCATCGCGGCGATGGTTGCAGCCCATGCGCAGACGGTCATTGACCTGGACACATACAGGGCTGAACTCATCGACTTCGTTAGCGAGTCCTCAATCAGGGGACACGCAAACTGGATACATGATCGTATGTTTGCGAACCTTGCCCGCCTCGTCGACGATCATCCAGATGTGGTGATTCAGGACAACGGTACGACCCGCCAGATCATGGTTTCTCAGCGCCATCGGATCAGGGTGAAACGCCACCATGACGACGGCAACATCTCTGTCTACGAAACGCAGACCGCCCTTGAGTTCTGCCTCCAAGGTCCCCAGACGCTGTTCCCCGAGCTTGATGAGATCCGTTTGATGGCGGGATACATGTGGGACGACGCCACTGGGGAGATGGGCCTGGCAGTTCTGTCATTGCGCGACGGCACGAACAACGTCGTGTGGGTCGAGGTTCTGCCAGGCCAGGGTGAAGTTGTCTCCCTGGGTGGAGACGCGACACCTCAAGCCCCCATTATCGGAATCGCGGAAGAAGATGTCAGGGAGAGCGGGATTGAATGAGCAGCATCGGTGAGGCAATTGCCACCGCGCGTCGGGCGCGCGGCCTCACCCAGGCGGACCTTGCCGAACAGATCGGCGTGAGGCAAGCGGCACTGTCCCGTTACGAAAGTGACCTCCGCGAGCCAGACGAGGAGACGCTGGCCCTGATTGCGGAGAAGCTGGGTGTCACAGCCCGACTGCTGCAGCGTGCCGGGAATGTCCGAGGGGCGATGGCCGTAGACGCACACATGCGTCGCCGGGCGACCGCGAAAGTCACGGACTGGAGGCAGCTCGAAGCACAACTAAACATGCTGCGCATACACACGCAGCAAGTCTGGGAAATTGTTGGGGTACAGGCCCCGCAATCCATCCCGACGTTTGACCCGATAGACACGATTCCTGCCGATGCAGCCCGAATGGTCCGGATGCAGTGGCGGATGCCAATCGGCCCCGTTCACTCACTGACCCCCTGGTTGGAGTCAGCTGGTTGTTTCGTCGTGAAGCAGCCATTTCCAACACGAAGAGTTGACGGCCTTTCGCAATGGATTGATTCAGTTCCGGTGATGATGCTCAATGAGGACAGCCCACCTGATCGGTTGCGGTTGACGATGGCGCACGAGTTGGGCCATCTGTGCTTGCACTCAATGACGATCACAGAAGACGTTGAGCAGGACGCGAATGATTTTGCGGCAGAATTCTTGATGCCCGCAGACGTCATCCGCCCCGAGCTGAGGAATCTCACTACTGCGCGCCTGCACAACCTCAAGCGGAAATGGGGCGTGTCGATGGGTGCGTTGATTGAGCGGGCATACCACCTCAACGTAATCCCGGCTGCGAAACGGACGAGCCTGTGGAAGCAGATGAGCTTCAACGGATGGCGCACTGTGGAACCTCTGAGTAGTGAGGTTCCACAAGAAGTTCCCAAGCTGGACCAGGCGATAGCTGTCGCGCTCAGCAATCTTGGCCTACCCGCAGACGAAGTCGCTCACATGGCTGGATATTCGAACGCAGAGGAGAACAGGCTTTTCCGGCCGAAAGAGGGAAAGTCGCGACTCTCGGCGGTATGAGGCCCGCGAGATCGGCGCCCCCGATACTCCCTCACGTCGTCGGCGAACGAAACCGCATGATGTCATCGGGTCCAGACTACCGAAACCGGTGACCATGTAGCTATCAGTCGATTCCCCTCCGCGAGATGTCCGTTCGTCCTAACCGGCTTCATTGTCAGAGCCGGATGAGAGGCTTTGAGCACGCTACGCCACTGGAGGGGTTTCCATGTTCGCCGTTATCGATGTTGAAACAACCGGGTTCTCACCAAGAATGGACCGCGTCATTGAAGTGGGCGTGGTCGCGCTGGACGAACGTGGAACAATCGAATGGGAATGGACGACGCTGATCAATCCTGGACGCGACGTCGGTCCGACCAACATTCACCGCATTCGTCCCCGTGACGTCATGAATGCTCCAGTGTTCTCAGCGTATGCCGGGTACCTCGCGTACTTGCTAGCAGGGCGAGTTGTCGTTGGGCACAATGTTGCGTTCGACTGGCGAATGATTGACGCGGAGTTTTCACGGTTGGGAGTCGAAACACCGCAAGTCGTGACGGTGTGCACTTGTGATGCCGCTCGGGCAGCGGGCCACAACCCGGCAAAGCTCGCTAGCGTTTGCGCTACATACGGTATCGACATCGGCAACGCGCACGCGGCGCTGCACGACGCAAGAGCAACCGCTGCCCTGCTTGCCCACCTTGTCGATCTGACCTCAAAGCGGGTGCAGCAACAACTACTTGAAGGCCTGTCTCAAGTAGCGTCGTGGCCCGCCATCGCGATTCAAGAACACGAACGCGTGTTACGACCCCCGGCGATGCCAACAGGGCAGCCCTCGACACGGGCCGGCACCGTCGCCAACTGGGACGGTCCGACATTCACGTTGGACACCCTGCCGATCACTACGACTGATGATCGCCAAGCCGCGTACTTGGCCGTGGTGGAACTAGCATTGGATGACCGCATCATTACAGCCGAAGAAAGGGCAACACTGGAGGCGGTGGCGATCGAGCTGGGAATCACCGACCAGGAACGCGACAGCGCACACCGCACATTCCTACAAGGGCTTGCCACCGCGATGTGGATCGACGGTGTCATCACGCCCGGTGAATACTCGGACTTGGTTGATGCCGCCACCGCGATCGGACTACCGGCCCGCGCCGCAACTGATGCCCTGCGGGACCCATCTCTACTCGCACCAACAACTGATGCTCAGCTGCAAGTCGGCGACCGCGTTGTATTCACCGGCGACATGGAACGCGACCGTGAGGCGTGGGTGCAGGATGCCAGCGATGTCGGCCTGCGGGTCACTGGTTCAGTGTCACGGCTGACCAAGGTGGTCGTCGTTGCTGATGCCGCGACCCAGTCCAGCAAGGCCCGCAAAGCAGCCGAATTCGGCGTGCGCATCGTGTCGGAGCACGCATTCGCCCGACTCTTGCACGAACTGACCACGCGCCCATCAACCCTCTCAGGGCAGGAGAATGGCTCGTGAGTGTTTCGGTGCAGCGCTGTGTGGGTCTTCATCGACATGTACCGCCAGGCTGATGTTAGGTCGGGACCGAATTCGCGTCCGGCTCGGGTCGGTCTTCTCGTCGCCCAGCCATCGTCACTGCCTGGTTGTAGACTCCAGGCTTGGCAGATTCGTTTGAAACGTTGGGGGACAGGTGACGGCCGATGTACGTGAGATCTATGCCGAGGCGGTCCACCAGCACCTCGACCCATTCCTTGCGGTCCGTTCGTGACCGGCAACCCCCCGCCACAAGAGGCGGGTGATCCCGGTGCGTCGTTGCAAGCCGAGTATGACAAACGCAAGCGCGTCCGCGAGGAACGCATCCGCGCTGCCCACCCGAAGCTGGGTGGACTCATCCTCGGACTGAGCGACGACCCGCAATCCACGCGGGCCTTCGCCGCCGGCGCAGCTGGGGAACGCGCAGCGGCCGCCGCTTTGGAGAAACGCTGCGGGGACAGCGTGTTGTTCTTGCATAACCGGCGCCTCCATTCATCAAGTCGCGGAGATATCGATCATGTCGCCGTTACCGGGAATGGGGTCTGGGTGATCGACACAAAACACTACAAAGGCAAGAAGGTGGAGGTCCGCCGCAGTGGCGGCTTGTTCTCTGAGCGACGCGAACAGCTCTTCATCGGTGGTCGCGACAACACCAAACTGCTGGTCAGCGTCGCCAAGCAGGTTTTCAGTACCGCTGTCCGGTGGGGTTGGATTGA
>JBAXOQ010000285.1:0-5979 GCA_037133175.1 Actinomycetes bacterium | reverse complement strand
GGTGGCGAAGAGGCGTGCCGCCTCGATGGGCAAGTTCCCGGTGGTCCTGCTGCTTCACGGCCGTCACAGTTGGTGCTATGCAGGCACCGAGCTCACCGAGCCTTGGCCTTGCCAACCGGGTTCGCAGCAGGTGCCGAGCTACCTCGGCTACCGGTACATGTCCGATCGCCTGGCGACGCAGGGTTTTGTTGTCATCAGCATCTCAGCCAATGGCATCAACGCCCAGGACAATGACACTGCGAACCTCGGTTCCGGTGCGCGGACAGCCCTGATCAACCATCACCTGGCACGGCTCGCGAAGGCGAACCGAGCATCATCGACACCCTACGGATCCTCGCTGCGGGGCCGAGTCGACATGGGCAAGGTCCTGTTGATGGGTCACAGTCGAGGCGGTGAAGGGGTCGTGGCCGCCGCCCAATATGCGCAGACCCATCGCATGAGCTGGACCTACTCGGCAGTCCTGCCACTTGCCCCGACCGACTACGGTGCGTTGGCCTCGGGCGCGACCCCATTGACGACGGTTCTGCCTGCTTGTGACGGCGATGTTGAGAATCTGATGGGCCAGATGTATGCCGATCACGGGTCGCTCGTGCTTGGGAACAACTCGGTGCTGCGCACCTCGGCGTGGTTTCCTGGCGGCAATCACAACTACTTCAATACCCAATGGACTCCGGGCATCTCAGCGGCGCCGAGCCAAGACGACTCGGAGTACATATACGGCGATACACCGGCTTCGGGCCAATGCCAGAAGTCACAGCGGCTGACTCCCGCCCGCGAACGCGCGGCCGGCCTGAGCTACATCACGAACGCTGCGCAGGCGTTCCTCAGACCCAATAGCAAGGCGCTGCCCTACCTCGATGGACGCCGAATCGGGATGCCCTCCAATGGCGGAGTGGCTGTTCGGTCAACCCCGACGGGCGGTGCGGCCACCAAGATCGCCGAGGCGACGTCAGGCGTCGTGCTCAGCGGGGGCATGCGAACCGCAGCCTGCCGGATCAACAGCCTTGCCAATGCCGGGACATGCCTCGGGGTGGCATTGTCGAAGTACCCGCCAGAGGTCCCGCACTGGGTGGGTGCGGCGCGGTTCCCGGACCTGATCTCCAGCCAAGCGCGCCAGATTCAGTGGGATCGGACGGGGTCGACGGCGCTGCTGCGGACCAGTCGGACGGTCACCCTGACCGGTCAGGCCGCTGTCGGGATCAGGTTGATCAGCGACCCTGACTCTGGATCACGGTGGGTGCTGGTCGTGCGCGACACAACGGGCCGACAGGCGAAGGTACCGCTGAGTTCGTCGAAGATCGCGGGCATCACCACCGGCGTTCAATCGCGCAAGTACTGGGCGCAGTGGGCGTCGGCGTCCGTCGCCGACCTCCGGAAGGCCAACCCCCGGGTCGACTTGAGTCACATCAACGCGGTCGGAGTGCAGGGCCGCAGCGCGGCCGGAAAGGGTTGGATTCTTGATGCGTGGACTCGACAGAACGAACTCGTCGCGCCCGCAAAAGACACGAATCCGCAGGTCTCAATCGCCCCAACTACGTCGGCGTCCGTGCGCGGCTCCGGAACGGTGAGGGTGCCGATCACGGTGAACCTGACCGCGGCGGCCAAGTCACCGGTCACCGTCCGGGTCGCTATCAACGGGTTCATGTGGGCAGACGACACGACCAGCCCGGGCGGCACTACCCAACTCACCATCGGCAAGGGTCGGCGCTCGGGGGTCGCGTACGTCCCGGTGCCTGTGTCGCGGGCAGTCGGGGAATCAGGCAAGGGCTATGCGGCCGTGTTCTCCGTGAAGGGTGCCGAGTCGGGAAGCAACTGGGTCGGCACGATCACGGCAACGGTGTCAGGCTGAAACGGCGCGGGCCGCGTTGTCCGCAATCGCGTCTGCGATATCGGGCCATAGGTGAGGCGGCGCACCGTGGCCCATGTGGGCGAACGAGACGAACTGGGCGGCGGGGATGCGGGCCGCCACACCCTGGGCTGCGCTGAGCCTGATCAGCGGATCGTCCATTCCCTGGATGATGACGGTCGGGGAGCTGATCTTGGTGTAGTCCAGGTCCTTGCCGATCCTCTTCAACGCAGCCAGGTGACGGGACTGGGCGGCATCATCGATGCCCCGCTCGACCGCCACTGACACCGCCTCTCGCGCCCAAGTGTCATCGAACGGCGGATCACTCGGTGCCATTGCGCGGATGATCGCAATTTGCTGATCGGCCTTTCCTTCGGGCGTGTCCGGAAACTTCAGCCGGGACAGCTTGGCGAAGGTTCCGAACTTGAGCTGAGTGAGCACCTTCAGCGGGTTGCCTTGGACCAGTGTGCTGATGCACGCCACGGAGCGCACCCGATCCGGCCGTCGCACGGCCATGAACTGCACCAGGGCGCTACCCATCGACAGGCCGACGAGGTGAGCGGACTGCCAGCCCAGCGCGTCCATGACCGCGAAACCGTCGTTGACCATGGCCTCCCCGGTGTAGGGCGGGGGCTCAGCCCGACCGATGAGCGCAAGCCATGGATTGACGACCTTCGTTGAGGTGAATCGCGTCGAGAGCCCGGTGTCGCGATTGTCGAACCTCGCGACATCGAACCCGCGTCGGGCAAGCTGTTCGCAGAAACCGTCGGGCCAGAACACCATCTGCGAACCGAGACCGGTCACCAGCAAAAGCGGTTCACCGCCGGCTTCCCCAAAGCGTTGGAAGGCGATCTGTGTGCCCGCGTTGTCGGCATACTGCACGTCACCAAACATTCGTCCTCCACTGGCCGCAACCCATCCCAGGCAATCGTATGGTGCCCCCGGGTGGCGTTTCGTGTGGACTAGGGCGCTGAGAATCTCCATCTGGCGGGAGCGGGTTGGGTGTCGCTGCGGTGTAGCGACCGGACTAGCGCGGCACGGCCGCGAAGATCTCCGACCAGTGATCGCGCGCGATGAAGTGCCCGGCACCAGGGACCATCGTCAGCTCCGCATTCGGTATCGCCGCGGCCAGACGTTCGGCCCATGCTGGCGGACACAGTTCGTCGGCGTCACCGTGCCAGAGGTGAACGCTGCCCGGTATCTGTGCTGGCGAGAATCCCCACGGTTGATCCCAGATCCGGTAGTCGTCCAGCACTCCCGTCGGACTGCTCAGACCTTCGGTGGTCGCCCGGACGAACTCGTCCGGATCCCGGGTGATTGCGTTTCGGGACTGCGGGGACAGGTCCTTCACGGTCGCCTTGACGAAGTAACCAGGAGCCATCTTGGCGCTCAGACCGATCGTCCGGAACGCCGCCAAGTCCAGCCACGAAAGCCGGCCCGACCATGCCAGGAAACGTCGGTCCATCGAGTTGATCTGCTCGATCATGTCCGGCCAGTCGCGTGGGATCCCGCTGGCGATCAGGATGGTTTGGCTGATCCGGTCCGCGAGGGAGTATCCACACGCCGCCGCGTAGGCCGTGCCGAAGGACCAACCCATCACCGCGAACCGCCCGATTCCCAACGCATCTGCGAGTTCGGTCACATCGGTCGGCCAGTCCAACAGCCCCGCGCCTTTGTGCCGGTCCGACAGCCCGACACCGGGTCGATCCGGGGCGATGACGGTCACCCCAGCAGCGTTGGCCGCGTCCGACGACGACGCCGCGTCGATCCTGCAGCTCAAGCCCCCGTGACAGTAGAGGACGGGGTACCCGTCGGCAGCGCCGTATTGGGCGAAACCGAGGGTCCTTCCGTCGGACAGGCGAACAGTCCGATCCGACCGGGGGCGTGTCGAAACCATAATCCTGGATTCTATGCCGTTGACGCCCTGCGACGAGGCCGCCCACGGGTCCGCAGTCGCGGCGGCAAGGTGTGCGACCCTGAGAGGGTGCGAATCTCGCGTCCGGGCTGGCTGGTCGTTTCCGCCGCTGCGATGGTGGTGGGCGCGACGGTTGCTTCCTGCTCGACCCCGGGAGGTAACGAGCTTCCATCATCCAGTGCGAGTCCATCCCAGAGCCTGTCGGCCGGGCCGTGGAAGCAGATCAGCGTCGGGTCAGGTTTCACCTGTGGGGTCTCCGCGCCTGGAGCCGCGTTCTGTTGGGGCCGCGGTCTTGATCTTAAGGACCCGAGTCACGGTTACGGCGGTGGATTCGAAGGCAACGCGGACCGACCGGTGAAGGTGCCTGGGTTCGACAGGGACGTTGCCTCCGTTAGTGCCGGTGCGGACCATACCTGTGTGGTGACTGCCACCGGTGGGGCGTACTGCTGGGGCACCAACGCCTATGGACAGCTTGGGACCGGCACCCGGGTCGGCTCGAGCATCCCGGCCCCGGTTACTGGGCTGGGAGCGGGCGTGGCCGCCATCAGCGTCGGAACCGACCACACCTGTGCGGCGATGATCGAGGGTGGTGCCTACTGCTGGGGCAGGAACGCCTCTGGGCAACTCGGGAACGGAACAACCACCGACGCGCTGACCCCGGTACATGTCGTGGGACTTCCCCCGGCGGTCGGGGCGATCTCAGCCGGAACAGACTTCACCTGCGCGACCAGCGCCGCCGGTGCGGCCAGGTGTTGGGGTTCCAACGCCACGGGCCGTCTCGGCACCGGCGCACTGCGCCCGACCAAATCGACCAAACCGGTGTTGGTTGCGGGCCTGGGTACGGGTGTCACATCGCTGAGCGCAGGCAATGCCTTTGCCTGCGCAGTGGTCGGCGGATCCGTCAAGTGCTGGGGCCAGGGCAACCACGGTGAGCTTGGAAGCCTTGAACAGGACGTCTCGGCCACGCCAGTCGCAGTCACGGTCGCTGGCACCGGAGCATTGGCGGTGGACGCTGGTACCAATCAGGCGTGTGCGGTGGTCGCGGCATCCAGCCCGTGCTGGGGCGGCTACCTGAGCAACCTGGCGGTGCCGGACGCCAGGGTCGTCAGTGCGGGCAACGCAACCAGCTGCGCGGTCACTATCACCGGCCGGGGGATCTGCTGGGGTGACAACCAGTTCGGCCAACTCGGCAACGGCAGCACCGTCAGCTCCACCACCCCGGTCCAGGTGGCCGCACCGAAGTGAGCTGGGTCTGAGCCCCCTCGGCCGCCCGGGATCGAATACCTCACATCCCTGCCACGGATGGCGCACGTGGGGACGGCTTGCGGACGATGTTTGGGACGATCGTTCCATGGACCTTCGCGCGGTTGTACGCATGGCAAGTACTGGCGCATTGGCCATCGTCACCATCGTGTCGCCCGTCGCGGCCAGTGTCAGTGGGGCGTCGGCCGTTACGGACTCGCCGGCGGTGTCAGCAGGAGCCCCGCTGCCCGACCGTGGGGTGGGTGCACGCGCAACCCGCGGCGATGCCACTGCACCCACCCACCGGGCCGCTCGAACCACCGTGCCCGCAGCCGATCTTGCCCCGACCCGCAAGGTATATGGCAACCCGGAAATGTGGGATCCCGCCGGAATCGCTGTCGCGGGTGGCGAGATCTTCGTCACCGACCGTGGTGCGACTCAGGTGGCGGTGTACTCGGCCAGCCCTGACGGCAGCGTGACCCCGATCCGCACCATCAAAGGTGCCGCCACCGGGCTTGATTATCCGCTTGGCGTGGCGGTCGCCGGTGGCGAGCTGTACGTCGCCAACCTGTTGGGAAAGTCGGTGACGGTGTACCCGGCGACGGCCAGCGGGGATGTGGCCCCGACGCGGACTATTGCGGGCGACGCCACAGCCCTGGATAACCCTGGCGGCCTCACGATCGCCGGTGGTGAGGTGTTCATCACCAACCTGTTTGCCGGTTCGGTGACGGTGTTCCCGGTGGCAGCGAAGGGGGACGTGGCCCCGACGCGCACCATTGCGGGAGCTGCTACCGGCCTGGACGTGCCCAATGGTGTGGCGGTTGCTGGTGGTGAGGTCTTCGTCAGCAACGGCTCGGCGAACTCGGTGACGGTGTTCCCGGTGGCAGCGAAGGGGGATGTGGCCCCGACGCGCACCATTGTGGGAGCTGCTACCGGCCTGGACGTGCCCAATGGTGTGGCGGTTGCTGGTGGTGAG
>JBAXOQ010000284.1:0-6030 GCA_037133175.1 Actinomycetes bacterium | reverse complement strand
TGCTCGAAGCGCGCTTCGAGCACCATCGCCACCGTCGCGTCATGAACAATGTACCGGGGGACTGACGCTGTGGTCGCCCCGTGACCGTCGGTCGAGCTGTGACAGCTTTCCGCGACCGAGATCACACTTGTGCCCAGAAAGTTGAGTGTCCGGAGGGGGATAGAGACACCCATTCGCGGGATGCATCCCGTCTTGGACCACATCAGCGTGGTCGCGGCATCGGTGACCGTGCCATCTGCGTTGTCGGCGAAACTATTGACTCCGTAGGCGGGATTCCCTCGGACGTAGTAGGCGTAGAACTTGTTTTCGGCCAACGAGTTCATTCCAATTGCCGGTGGGTACCCTTTGATGCGGCCGTCGACGAAGTTGGTGCCGAACATGGTTTGCAGGAACATGAACGTCTTGTCGACGTAGAACGTCTTCGTCGCCATCTGCGCGTCGATAATGCGGTCGCCCGCCTTGTCCCAGGCGTTCGACCGAATCGACGGGCCCCTCGATCCGGACGCACACGCCGAACGTGTCACCGACATCATTATGGATGGCCTTCGACCGAAGTCATCGAGCTGACGGTCGCGGCGGTTCGTACTGCGCTCGCAGTACCCTGCGGCCGCAACTACGGCAGACCGAGGATGCCCGAACTGTCAGATCACCCATACAGTGAACGGATGGGAACGAGCATGAGCGTGCGCCACCCGTTGGGGTCCAAGCCGTGGATCTCCGACGCGTTAGTCGCAGTCGCGACTCTCGCCGTCACGGTCGTTGCGCAACCTCCGCCGTTCGATCGATTCCTGCAGGTCAATCAAGGCGCTGCGTACTGGGCAGTTCTGGTTGCTTCTTGTGCTGCCTTGGTGCTTCGGCGCAGGACCCCCACGCTCGTCTGGGTTGTAGTGATCTGCCTGAGCGTCTTGGGGGTCTTCATCGCTCATGGGCCGACGTCGGCAATAGCGCCGGCTCTCGTGGCGACCTACACCCTGGCCGCGCACACTGATCGACGCACCGCGATCTGGTCTGGGTTAGTGGCGGCGGTCGCCATCACGATCACCTCGGCGGCGCAGCAGGGCGTTGGGTGGGCAAGCCCCATCGTGTATGCGATGTTGGCGTGGACCGTGATGTCATCAGCCATCGGCGATGCCACTCGAAGTCGTAGGGAAATCATCAAAGTCGCACAGGAACGGGCGCTGCGGGCGGAGCAATCCCGCGAAGAAGAGGCACAGCGCCGGGTCACAGAAGAGCGGGTGCGCATTGCACGCGAGTTGCATGATGTGATCGCCCACCACATCGCGGTGATCAATGTGCAGGCTGGCGTGGCCGAGCACTTGCTCGTCAGTGATGCGCCCAAAGCCCGTGAGTCGCTGGGCTACGTACGAGACTCAAGCCGGCTCGTGCTCAGCGAGCTGGCAACCATGCTTGGACTTCTGCGAACGGGCTCAGACACTGCTGATGGCGGGGCCGTGAACACCACGCCAACCCCACGGATCACCGATGTTGGTGCGCTGGTCGACTCCTTCGCGGTCTCAGGATTGGCTGCCGACCTGTCCACCATCGGCGACCCGCAGGAGTTGTCCTCCGCGGTGGAGCTGACCACGTATCGATTGATCCAGGAAGCGCTCACCAATGCTCACAAACACGGAACAGGCTCCGCCAGCGTTACGCTGGCCTACACGCCCCAGGCACTGGAGATCACCGTGGTGAATCCGACGAGGCCGAACGCAGCGGGTGATCGTCAGGAAATGGCCGACGAGGGGTTCGGGATGATCGGCATGCAGGAGCGGGTCAGCGCCGTCGGCGGCTCGATCACAGCCGGCCCGGTCGGCGCATCTCGCTTCGTTGTCCAGGCTCGGCTGCCCGTGCTGGTCATTTCGACGACCACGAACGCTCAGCAGCACCTTTTCCTTGCAGGCGGCGAATCGGCTGCGGCGGCCGAACCGCTTGCGGACACCGCGGGGCCACGGTGACGACCACGGTCCTGATCGCGGACGATCAGGCCCTCATCCGCGCTGGTTTCGCCGCCCTCGTCAACTCGGCCGATGACCTGCAGGTCGCCGGTGAGGCATCCGACGGCGCCCAGGCAATCGAGCAGATCCGGGTGCTGCGGCCCGACGTGGTCTTGATGGATATCCGGATGCCGGGGGTCGACGGACTGACCGCCACCGAGATGATTACCGCAGACCCGGACCTGCGGTCGGTGAAGGTACTCGTGCTGACGACCTTTGAGTCTGACGAGTACGTACTCGCGGCGCTGCGGGCAGGCGCGAGTGGATTCCTCGGCAAGGGTGTGGATCCGGTGGAATTGCTCAACGCCATCCGAATCGTCGCCTCGGGCGACTCGCTGCTGTCGCCACTAGCGACCAAAGCCCTGATCGCCAGATATCTCGCCCAGCCGGAGGCAGGCACAGACTGGGCACTGGCGTCGACGTTCGATGCTCTGACCGACCGTGAGCGCGAGGTCGTCGCTCTGGTCGCCCAGGGCAAGAGTAACGACGACATCGCAGCGGAGTTGTTCGTGTCGCCGCTGACCGCGAAGACCCACGTCAACCGCTCGATGAGCAAACTCGGCTGCCGGGACCGCGCACAGTTGGTGGTGCTGGCCTACCAGGGCGGATTGGTGCGGGTCAGGCCGCGCGACTGATCGAGGTCGCCTTTGCCGCGACTCGCGGTACCGCATCCGTGGTACGCCGAAGTGCCGACGCTGGGCAGACGACGGTTCGGCCCGTGCCGCGACAAGCTGGGACTGCATCCGAGCAGACCACGGGTGCGACCGGGGGACAGCCCCGGTCTGGACCCACGTTGAGGACCGAAGATGATTGAAGTGCGAGATTTGACGAAGGCCTACGGCGACGTGCTCGCGGTAGACCACATCACTTTCACCGCCCACCCAGGAGTGGTGACGGGTTTCTTGGGCCCGAACGGTGCCGGAAAGACCACCACCATGCGAATGATCCTGGGCCTTGATCGACCCACCTCCGGGCAGGTGCTGGTCAATGGAGCGGACTACACCAAGAGCCAAGCTCCGATCCACGAGATCGGGGCCCTGCTCGACGCCAAGTTCGTCGACAAAGGCCGCTCGGCACGCAACCACCTACTGGCGCTAGGCGCCACGGTCGGGGTGGGCCGGAATCGAGTAGACGAGGTCATCGGACTCGTTGGCCTGGACGAGGTGGCCAGGCGGTCGGCGGGGTCATTCTCGCTCGGGATGGGCCAGCGGCTCGGGATCGCTGGCGCGTTGCTGGCCGACCCCGCGGTCATCATGCTCGACGAACCGGTGAACGGCCTGGACCCGGACGGAATCTTGTGGATCCGGCACTTGCTCCGACAACTGGCTGACGAGGGCCGAACAGTGTTGGTGTCCTCGCACTTGATGAGCGAGATGGAGCAGACTGCCGACCATCTGATCGTCATCGGCCGGGGACATGTGCTGGCCGACATGTCGATGAGCGACTTCATCGCGACCGCCTCGGGCAACACTGTGCGTGTCAGCTCGCCGGAGGCGTCACGACTGCAGGAGTTGCTGGCCGAGACAGATGCATCGGTCACCGCGACGTCAGCCACGACTCTCGAGGTTCACGGTGTCGAGGCCGAGTTCGTCGGTGAGCTCGCGGCCCGTCACCAGATTGTCCTGCATGAACTGGTCAAGGTCGGCGCTTCGCTTGAGAAGGCGTTCATGGAGATGACCGCGGCGTCGGTGCAGTACCGCGGCGGAGACAACAGCAACGAGACAGATCCATCCATTCACGAAGGGCAGGCAGCGTGATGAATACTTCAGCATTAGTGATTGACCCGAACCCGGCCGCTGGAACGCTCAGCCCGGCAGACCACATGGGATCCCGGGCCCCGGAACGGGGATCGACTCGGCCAGGCGTCGAGTACCGTCAGCGCTTCAGCAATGTGTTGCGATTTGAGAACATCAAGTTCCGCACCCTCAAATCGAACTGGGTTACCCTGGCCGCGACCTGTCTGGCCATCATCGGCTTCGGCCTGATGGCCGCTGCTGCAGCCAGTGGCAGCGTCAGTACGCCAAACGGCGGCCCGCCGGTGAATACCACCGAACCTGTGAGCACGGTGCTCTCCGGCGCCCAGATGTTCGCGGTACTGCTGGTCGCGGTGCTGGGGGTGCTGATCGGAGCGCGGGAATACTCCTCCGGGATGGTTCGCACCACGATGTCCGCTGTTCCCGCGCGGATCCGGTCCCTGACCGCCCGGGCACTGGTGTTCACGGCCTGGACCGTGCCGACGATCTTCCTATCGGTGCTCGTCGCTTTCGTTGCCGGCAATGCCGTCCTGGAGTCTGGCGGCGTGACCAGTGCCGCCCTAAGCGACACCGGAGTGTGGCGGGTGCTGATCGGAACGACGGGCTACCTCGTTGGTATCGGCCTGATCGGGATCTTCCTGGGAATCCTGCTGCGGAGCATCCCCGCCGGCCTCGGGACGCTGCTCGGCGGCGTGCTGATCCTGCCCAGTCTGGCAAGCGTGCTACTGCCCGACAGTTGGGATTCCGCCCTGAAGTACCTGCCGTCCAACGCCGGTTCGTCCTTCACCGCGCTGACCGAACCCAGTGGGATGCTGTCAGTTGGCGCGGGCGTGGCGGTGTTCATCGGGTGGGTGGTGCTAGCCGGAATCGGTGCCGCACTGATCCTTCGGCGCCGCGACGTCTAGGGATCGCGTTGCGGTCAGGTCGGCCCAGCACGTGCTGGTGACGCAGGGGCTCGGCGCCTGCGTCACCAGCATGACGGCGTCTGCGGCAGTGCTGGCGTTGAAGCCAACGGCCGTTGTTCGGTATACCGATCGGTTGCTCTCGATGTTGAGAACTTGTGCGACGGTCACCGGGGCGCGGTGTTTCCCGTCCACGACTGGCCGTCCCAGTACCGCAGGATGTGCGGTGCTACCACGTACCACCCGGCCGGGGTCCCCGTCACGGGACGCGGGGGACCAGGTATCGCGCCCAGCGGAACCATCCGACTGCCCTGCACATCCAGGAAACAGACGCCATCGAAGTACCGCTGCAGTACCTGACCAAACGGATCGGCGAACCATCCCGGAGTCCCGGTGGCGACCACGGTGAGGTAGGCGGCGATCGCCGCGTGGAGCCTTTGCACGTTCTTACGGTTGGCGCCCCACGCGGTCAGCCCGAACTTCAGCGAGGAGCGAATCCGGACGATCGATTCCTCGGAACTGTCCGGCAGAACAGTGATCGTGATGTTCTCCCCATAGGTCTGAGCACTGATGTCCGTGGACACATGCAGGGTTCCCGACTCTGCATCGGCCGAGTCCAGTGTCACCTTCGAGTACGTTGCGACAGTCAGGGCGGCCGCATACGCGACGTCCGCTGGGTACCGATACTGGTGCTCCAATTCATCAGCCACGCCCAGGATCGTAACGCTGCTCGCGTCTGCCTCTCGCAGGGTGATTCGAGTTCCCACCGGGTGTCTCATTCGCCTCGCTGCGAGGGCCAGATGACTCCGAAGACGAAATCGGGTGGCTGCCCTGGGCGGGCACGGCCACTCCAACAAAGCACGCCGATGTTCAACGGATTTGAGACGTGCAGGGGTGCCCTTTCGGGCCGCGCGGGAGGAATCTAGGCTCTGGACAGGAGAGAGGGGAGACGATGTCGTGATCAGGGGGATTTCAATCGCGGCGGGCACCAGCGTTCTCGCGGTTTCGGCTGCGTTGCTGGGGGCGGCGGGCACGGCTGCTGCGGCGCCTGCCAGACCTGCGAAGCCAATAACCGTAGTGACTTTCGGGACACCGAGTGTCACGACGTTCGCGGTGCCGAAGCACGTAGGACGGCTGACATTTGTCGTCGTCGGGGCTGGCGGAGGCGGCAGCTACGGAACGACGGGGGGCTCCGGTGCACGGGTTACCAGCACTATCGCGGTGAGGCCTGGCCAGATCCTGACGATCACCGTCGGCCAGGGGGGATCGCCAAACGCTCGACGTCAAGGCGGTACCGGCGGCCAGGCCACTTTCGTAACAGCAGTTCGGCCGGGCCTGCTGTTGGTCGCTGGTGGCGGTGGGGGTACGGCGATCATCTGT
>JBAXOQ010000283.1:0-6067 GCA_037133175.1 Actinomycetes bacterium | reverse complement strand
AGTGCTGATCTGACAGTGCTGATCTGACAGTGCTGATCTGACAGTGCTGATCTGACAGTGCTGATCTGACAGTGCTGATCTGACAGTGCTGATCTGAAATGGGCAATGTGATCGGCTTGCGGGTACTGTGATCCGGTGCGCAGCCGAGATCGTCGAGGCCGGGGCATTCGTGGCCCGTTCACGCCGGCGACGGTCCCGATCTCCCGGAGCCGGGCGGAGATGTTCGACGAGTTGGTACTTGAGGCGGTCGAACGCATCCTCACCGCACTGCCCGAGCTCGAAGATGTCGACGTCGTCGTGGAGGAAGTGCCAGCGGCACCGCGGCTGTCGGGGGCTCCCGACCCGGTTGCGTTGGGTCGGGTGCAGTTACCGTCCCGTGGTTCACCGGCCCAGATCGTGGTGCACCGCAGACCCATTGAGTTGCGCTCGTCGCCTGGCGTTGAGCGTGAGGATCTGGTGGGCGATGTGGTGGCCGAGCTGGTCGCTGAACTCTTCGGCATGTCCCCTGGCCAAGTAGATCCGGACTACCGGGGGGATCGGTGAGGGCCGATTGCGACGCGCTGGTAGGTCCTCAAAGGGGCCAATGCGTGACCTGGAGACCGGATCGCAGTACGGTGCGCAGGTGACTCGACAACGCCGGGCGTGTTCTAAGCCCTCGTGCTCTGAGCCGGCTGTCGCGACGTTGACCTACGTGTATTCGGACTGCACCGCAGTCGTAGGCCCGCTGGCAACCTACGCCGAACCCCACTGCTACGACCTGTGCCAGAAGCATTCCGAGCGTTTGACCGCCCCCATCGGGTGGGAGGTCCTGCGGCTTGAGCCAGATCCCGATGCGCTCAAGCCGTCCAGTGACGACATTGAGGCGCTGGCCAACGCGGTGCGCGAAGCGGCGCGTCCGCGGGTTCGCGCACCCGCCCACGTTGACCTGTCTGAGAAACCGTCGCACGTCGAAGTTTCCCGCAAAGGTCATCTGCGGGTGCTACGCGCTGTCGACTAGCGACGCCCCGCCCGGTTTACCTGCGCTCTGCGTGGGCGCTCCCACTACAATCGCCGCATGGCATCGACGAACGCTGATTCATTGGACCCCAAGCTGTTGGAGATCCTGGCCTGCCCGGCCGAGCATCATGCCCCCGTCGAACAACAAGGGGATGTCTTGGTTTGCTCTGAGTGTGGTCTGCGATTCCCGATTCGTGACGGCATTCCGGTGATGCTGCTCGACGAAGCACTTCCGGCCCTGTGATTGTCCAGTGGTCGGCATGATCCTCGATGACGCGATCCTTGAGGACGCAGATGCGTTGGCCGCTGCCGACACCCGTGACCTGCTACTGATCACGGCTAGTGCCGGCGCCAGCATGCGGGCATCGGCTCACTCGGTTGATCCGGATTTGGTGGGCCGGGTCGCCTCGGAGGGGCGTCCGCGGGCAATCGTCGTCGCCGGTGGTGGCGGGTCCCGGGTCGGCGGCGACATTCTGGCAGCGGTCGCCGGACCGAGGTCGCCGGTGCCGGTCGTGACGGTCGGCGGACCTGGCCTTCCCGGTTGGGTCGGTCCGGCGGACTTAGTGGTTGCGGTGTCTGCCGGTGGCGGCACCCGAGAGACCCTGACGGTGGCCGCTGAAGCGGCGCGCCGGGGGTGTCGGCTGGTTGGCGTCTGTCCGCCCGGATCGGCCTTGGCCGAGTTGGTGGATGCCACCCGATCGGCTGTTCGTTTCGGGGTCGGAATCCCACCAGTTGGGGGAAACTGGCGTGCCCGCGCGCTGATGTGGAGCCTCGCGACGCCGATCCTGCTGGTAGGTGGGCAGATGGGCCTGGTTCCGAATGCTTCGGATGCGATCGAGGCCGCCGCCAGAGTGCTGGACGACATCGCCGACCAGTGCTCGCCGATGCGCGACTCGATCACCAACCCGGCGAAGCAGTGGGCGGTCGAACTCGCGTTGTCGCTGCCGCTGCTGTGGGGCACGGGATCGGTCGGTGCCGTCGCGGTCAGGCGGCTGAGCCGCCAACTAGCAGAGAACGCCGGGTTGCCGGCCATCTACGGCAATCTGCCGGAGGCAGCACGCACCCAGTCCGCACTGTTGGCCGGGCCGCGGGCTGGCCAGTCGGACGTGGACGACATCTTCCGGGATCGGTTGGAAGACCCAGACGGTTGGACTCGCATCCGACTGGTGCTGCTGCGGGACGCCGATGAGCACCCCGACACCGCTGTGTTGGCAGAAGATGCTGCACGGGTGGCAGAACAGCGCGGAGTGCCGGTCTCGATTCTGAGGGCCGAAGCCGGCCATCCGTTGGAGCGCTTGGCGAGCTTGGTCGGCCTGACGGACTTCGCAACCGTCTACGCCGCGCTGGCCCTCGGTGTTGATCCACTCGCGAGCCGTAATGACCTCGACGGGAGGATCTGATCGTGTACTTGATTTCGGGCTACCTGCAGAACTACGCATGGGGAGTCACAGGTGGTCTGGAACCGTGGACCGACACCGGTGACGGCACGGCACCGGAGGCGGAGCTGTGGTTCGGGTGTCACGCCAACGGGCCGTCACCGTTGGTCGGGCAGCCCGGTGTCGCGATGGCAGACCTGGTGGATCCATCCGATGCGCCGTTACTGGTGAAAGTGCTGGCCGCTGCGACGCCGCTGTCGCTACAGATCCATCCCCCGGCCGAGCAGGCGGAGCTGGTTTTCGCCGCGCAGCAGCGGGATCCCGGTATGCCCAAGATTCTGGCCGACTCGTTGGCCAAGACCGAGATGCTCATTGCGCTGCAGCCGTTCTCGGTGTTGCAGGGGCTGCGTGAACCCCACCTGGCGGCGGCGATTCTGGACGAGGTTGGCGGGCCGTGTCTGGAGGCCGCAGCGCTCGTTCGTGGCGGTGATCTGAAGGCAGCCATCCGGTATTTGCTGGCGATTCCCTCGGAGCAGATTCCCGGACTGGTTTCTGCCGTGCCGGCGGCTGCTGCGCGGGCCGGACTCGATGCGGCCGCGCTGGAGGCGTTGGCTCTGATCCTGGCGCAGTACCCTTCGGATTCAGGGGTGCTGATAGCCACCCTGCTCGATCACCGGACGCTGGCGCGAGGTGAGGCAGTGTACGTTCCGACCGGAGTGGTGCACGCCTACATCGAGGGGGTCGGCATCGAGGTGATGACCAACAGCGACAACGTGCTGAGGCTGGGTTTGACGCCGAAGACGGTTGCCGTGGATGCAGCGCT
Source organism: Actinomycetes bacterium (assembly GCA_037133175.1). Classification (GTDB taxonomy): domain Bacteria; phylum Actinomycetota; class Actinomycetes; order S36-B12; family UBA10799; genus ELA509. The sequence continues at coordinate 2,872 of JBAXOQ010000283.1, read as the reverse complement.
GGAGGCCCTGGACCTGGCTTTGTGCCCCGAACCCATCGGGGCAGCGACCGTCGGGCTTTCCGGCGGCGGATCCACTCGTGACTACGCACCGGCGGGTGCGCCGTTTGCGGTGCGGTGGCTGTCCGACGGGTCGGTGTCAGTCGGTTCGGGTTCGTATCGACTGGTGCTCGCGGTTGATGGTCAGGCCCAGGTTCGCTGCGGTGAACAGAGCGCGACGCTGAATCAGGGACAGGCCGCCGCGGTACTCGCCGATGAGCCGGCGGTCGAGGTTCGCACGAGCGGGTCGGTCTTCATCGCCAACAGTGTCTCGGACGACTCGCCGGGGCCGGATAAACGATGAGCACGGAGGGCGGCGTCAAGGCCGTTATTGCGGCCTTGGCAGCGAACCTGGGGATCGCAGTGGCCAAGTTCGTCGCGTTCGCGGTGACCGGTTCGTCCTCGATGATGTCCGAGGGCATCCACTCGCTGGCCGACTCGGGGAACCAGGTGCTGCTGTTGATCGGCGGCAAGCGGGCAAAGGCCGTGCCGGACAGCGAGCATCAGTTCGGCTACGGTCGCCGCCGGTACGTGTATGGCTTCGTGGTTTCCATGATCTTGTTCAGCATGGGAGGGCTTTTCGCCGTCTACGAGGGTGTCCACAAGATTGGGAATCCGGAAGGAATCCACGACGCGGCCTGGGCGATCGGGGTGCTGCTGGTGGCGGGCGCTCTTGAGGGGTTCTCGTTGCGGACTGCTGTGCGGGAGGCGAACCGATCCCGGGGCGAGGCGTCCCTGGTGCGCTACATCCGGGAAACCCGGTCGCCGGAATTGCAGGTCGTGCTGCTGGAGGATTCCGGGGCGCTGGTCGGGCTTGTGCTGGCCCTCATCGGGGTGACGCTGTCGATGGTGACCGGCAACGGCGTCTGGGACGGCGTTGGGTCGGTGGCGATCGGGTTGCTATTGCTGGTCATCGCTGCGTTCTTGGCGATGGAGATGGCCAGCATGCTGGTGGGCGAGAGCGCCGTCCCGAAGGAGGAGGGCCTGATCAGATCCGCGTTGGAATCCACCCCTGCGGTGCAGCGGGTCATCCACCTGCGAACCTTGCATGTCGGCCCGGACGACATCCTGGTAGCCGCCAAGGTAGCCGTCAACGGCAGCGACTCCGCTGCTCGAATCGCCGTCGCAATCGACGATGCGGAGCGGCGGGTGCGTGCGGCTGTCCCGGCGGCAACGTACATTTATCTCGAACCCGACTTGGACCGCTTCCTGCCGGATGCGCAGCCACAGTCGTCACCGGCCACCGGTGCCGGTCAGCACGTGACCGGTTCCGTCCGATCAACCGATGAGGAAAATCAATGAACGACTTCAAAGTCGCTGACCTGAACTTGGCTGACTTCGGTCGCAAGGAGATCGAACTGGCAGAGCACGAGATGCCTGGATTGATGGCCATGCGCCGCGAGTTCGCAGACAGCCAGCCATTGGCTGGCGCCCGGATCACCGGTTCGCTGCACATGACCATCCAGACCGCTGTGCTCATCGAGACGCTCACTGCGCTCGGCGCGCAGGTGCGGTGGGTGTCCTGCAACATCTTCTCGACCCAGGACCATGCTGCCGCGGCCATCGTCGTCGGACCCAACGGCACGCCAGCAGATCCGCAGGGGGTCCCGGTCTATGCCTGGAAGGGCGAGACGTTGGAGGAATACTGGTGGTGCACGCAGCAAGTGCTGCAGTGGCCGCCGGATGCCAGCGGATCCACCGGTCCCAACATGATCCTCGACGACGGCGGCGACGCCACCATGCTGGTCCACAAGGGTGTGGAATTCGAGAAGGCCGGTGCCGTGCCGGACCCGGCGACCGGGGAGTCCGAGGAGTTCAGGGTTTTTCTGACGCTGCTGCAGAAGTCGCTGCAGGAGGATCCGAACAGGTGGACCCAGATTGCCGCCGGCATTCGGGGTGTGACCGAGGAGACAACCACGGGAGTCCACCGGCTGTACGAGATGCTGCGTGAAGGCTCGCTGCTGTTCCCCGCAATCAACGTCAACGACTCAGTGACCAAGAGCAAGTTCGACAACAAGTACGGTTGTCGGCACTCGCTGATCGACGGCATCAACCGCGGTACCGACGTGCTGATCGGCGGCAAAGTCGCAGTGGTCTGCGGCTACGGCGATGTGGGCAAAGGATGCGCCGAGTCGCTGCGCGGCCAAGGTGCCCGGGTGATCGTGACCGAGATCGATCCGATCTGCGCGCTGCAGGCGGCCATGGATGGCTATCAGGTCGCCCGCCTCGACGACGTGGTTGGCGAAGCGGACATCTTCGTCACCTGTACTGGTTGTTTCGATGTGATCAACGTGCGGCACATGCGTCAGATGAAACATCAGGCGATCGTCGGCAACATCGGTCACTTCGACAATGAAATCGACATGGCCGGGCTCACCGAGGAGCCGGGCGTGGTTCGCAACAACGTCAAGCCGCAGGTCGACGAGTGGGTATTCGCGGACGGTCATTCGATCATCGTTCTGAGTGAGGGTCGGCTGCTGAACCTGGGCAATGCCACTGGGCATCCGTCGTTCGTGATGTCGAACTCCTTTACCAACCAGGTGCTCGCGCAGCTTGAACTGTTCACCAGGACTGCCGACTACCCGCTCGGTGTGTACGTGCTGCCCAAGTATCTCGACGAGAAGGTCGCACGGCTGCACCTGTCGGCACTCGGGGTGGGCCTGACCGAATTGACTCAGCAGCAGGCGGACTACCTGGGCCTGTCCGTCGAGGGGCCCTATAAGTCGGAGTTGTACCGGTACTAAGGACTAGGCTCCGCGGCGTGTCCAACGAATCCGGCCAGCCGGGGGTTCCCGATGACGGAACCCCCGGGCGGCCCTTCCTGCCACCGGTCGGC
>JBAXOQ010000282.1:0-6071 GCA_037133175.1 Actinomycetes bacterium | reverse complement strand
CCGCTGGGGCCAACGGCAGGTGCGGGCATGGGATTGGTGCCGGCCACTGCCCTTGGCGTCGGCGGCATGATGGGGGCCGGCCTGTACACACTGCTGGGGTTGGCTGCCCAATCGGCGGGGACCTGGCTGCCGCTGGCCTTCGCCGTCGGGGCTGTGGCAGCAGTGTTCTCGGTGTACTCGTACGCCAAACTCGGAGCCGTCTTTCCCAGCCGGGGAGGCGCCGCAGAATTCATCAACGAGGGTTTTGGGCGAACCACCCTGGCGGGGGGCCTGAACGTCTTCCAGTACATCGCCTACCTGATCGCTGCCGCGCTGTACGCGGCAGGATTCAGCGAGTACGTCTCGGCGCTGATCGGCGACGGGTTCCCGGAAGTGGCCAAACGGGTCGTCGCAGTCGCGGTGGTGGCGGTATTCACGCTGGTGAACCTGATCGGCGCGAAGGTGGTCGGCAAGTCCGAATCAGTGATCATCATCGTGGAACTCTTCATCATCGCCGCGTTCGTGGTGACCGCATCCTGGCACGCGGTTCCGGACAGGATCGCCAGCGATCCCGGTTCGGTCGTCGGAGTCGTGACGGCGGCGGCAATCCTGTACGTCACGTATCAGGGATTCGGAGTCGTGACGAATGCCGCCGGTTCGATGGACCAACCGCGGCGCGACCTTCCCCGAGCGATGTTCGGCGCCCTGGCAATCGTGACGGCGGTGTATCTGGTCGTGTCGACGCTGGTGGTGATGGTGCTGCCGCTGACGACGATCAAGGCCGATGCCGGACACGTGCTGGCCGACGCCGGCCGGGTGATCATGGGTTCGGCCGGGTTTGTCATCATCGCCATCGCCGCTCTGCTCGCCACCGCCTCAGCAGTCAACGCCACTCTGTTCGCGGCGTCCAACGTGTCCGCCAACGTTGCCAAGAACCAGCAGATCTCGGAGTTCCTGGGACACACCGTCTGGCGCGATGGAACGGTTGCGCTGTTGGTTTCTGGCGTCACGGTCGCGGTCCTGGTCGTGTTCTTCCCGCTGTCCGTCGTGGGTCAGATGGCCAGCCTTGCGTTCTTGGTTGTGTACGCCGCGGTCAGCATCGGACACTTGCACATCCGCAACAAGACCGGTGCCAAAGCCTGGCCGCTGATCGGCGCGATCGCCATCAATTCAGTGCTGTTCGTGATGCTGCTGGTCAACTCGGCCAGGACCTCAGCGGGCAGCGTCATATTCATGGTCGTTGCGTTCGCCGGATCCTTCGTCTTCGAAGCCGGCTACCGGCGCCATCGAGGCCTGACCTGACGGTAGGCGGCGTAGGTCGCGGTCGCCGGGGCGGACCACACCAGGGTGATCTTCAGGTGGTAGCCGCGGGTGCGCAGCCAAGTCTTGCCCTTGGCGTTGCGCAGCAGCGAGCAGTACGCCAGGTCACCGCGCAACAGTGGCTGGCAGCTGGCCGTCACCTTGACCTTGCGACCGGCGTTGGTGACGCAGTTGGCCTTGAGCACCACCTTGGTCCCCGTCCGCGGGATCGACTTGGGAACCACCACGCACCCGTTCACCGGAACCTGCGCCAGACCGGCGAACGTGTACGCATTGGCCAGCGTCGCGGCCTGACCGCCCGGGTTTGTCACCACAACGCTGGCCAAGCCGGCCGCGCCGGCCGGGGCGGTGCAGGTGATCTCAAGGCTGCCGGTCAGCACCACGTTGGTGCAGGTCTGGCCCCCGATCGTCACCGTGAGACCGGGAGCGAAGCCGACACCGGCGATGGTCACAGTGTTGCCTCCCGTGACCGGACCGGTCACCGGACTGATCGAGGTCACCGTCGGGGCCGGAACCGTGCGACTGAAGACGGTCACCGCACTACTGGCCACGCTGGCCAGGTAGACGTTCCTCCCATCCGGCGAGATAGCCATGCCGTCGGGATTCTCCATGCTGGCGCTCGGAGCCTGGGAGCACGAACCGAGGGCAGCGTTGCTGATGCACGAACCGCCGGTCAGTGCCCCGGTGGTGGTGTCGCGGGCGAACGTGGTCACCGTGTCATTACCCCAACTGGACACAAAGACATTGCGACCGTCGGGCGCAACTATTACGTCGTAGGAGTTCAACAGGCTCTGGCTCGGAGCCGTGGTGCACCCCGACAGTGCAGTGTTGCTGATGCACGCCGAGTACGTCAGAACTCCGGTGGTGGTACTGCGGTTGAGCACCGTCACCGAACTCACTCCGACATCTTCTTGGCCCACGACGTAGACGTTCTTCCCATCCGGGGACACAGTCACCCCGACCGACTTGTTCAGACTGGGATATGTCGCGACAACGCACGTGCCGAGGACCGCGTTACTGATGCAGGAATCGAACGTCAGCGCTCCGGTGGTGACGTTCCGAGCGAACGTGGTCACGGCATTGCTGACTCTCCATCCGGTGACGTAGACATTCCTACCATCCGGTGAGACGGTCACCATCGCTGCTTCATTCAGAGTCGGGTTGAGCGCGGTGGTGCAACCGGCGTGCGCGACATTGCTGATGCACGAATCGACAGTCAAAGCGCCGGTGGTGGCGTTTCGCGAGAGGACCGTGAGTGTGTTGTCGGTGCTTGAGCCCGGACCGCTCACAATGTAGGCGTTCTTCCCATCCGGCGACACCTCGATGTCGTAGGGGCCGTCCAGACTGGCATCAGGCGCCACCGTGCAACTGCCGAGGGCAACGTTGCTGATGCAGGATTGGTACGCCAGCGCCCCGGTGCTGGTATTGCGAGTGAACGCTGTCACGGCATCGGCGGCATAGCCCGAGACGTAGACGTTCTTGCCATCGGGTGACGCTGAGATGGCCACAGCACCGGCGAGGCTGGCATTGGGTAACACCGCGCAACTGCCGAGGGCGGCGTTGCTGATGCAGGAGTCGTAGGTCAGTGCCCCGGTGGTGGTATTGCGAGTGAACACGGTCACCGTGCCGTCGGCTTGGCCTGTGACGTAGGCGTTCTTGCCGTCCGGTGACACCACTGCGGCCACGACCCCTTTCAGGCTCGCGTTGGATGCCGTCGTGCATCCGGGCAGGTCGGCGTTGCTGATGCAGGAAGCCCAGGACAAGTCACCGGTTGCTGCACTGGCGGGTGGGGCCACAGCTACCGCGGTGATTCCCAGCATGGTCAGCAGCAGAGCCCCAGTGGCGGCGGTAGCCGCACGGAATCTCGGTCGGGAAGTACCTGAGCTACTCATACTGGCGATGCTGCCAAACGGGCTTCGGACCCACAAGGGGTTCCGAAGGACGGTTTCACAGCCACAAACCCACAGGCACAAACCCACAGGCACAAACCCACAGGCACAAACCCACAGCCGCGCCGCGTGCCGTGGCCGCCGATGGACCGAGGCCGCCGATGGACCGAGGCCGCCGATGGACCGAGGCCGGGACTGTCTTCCCGGCCGTCTGCTTCGCTGGCCGCCGTCAGCAACCCCCCGCTGCCACGGTGCCCGCGTCACTGTCCCAGTGCCACTGCTGCGTTGGGTTGTCGGTGGCGTAGCCGACGACGCAGGTGCTCGAGGGCTGGCCGGGGTTCGCGTCGTAGGTCGCCGGAAGGGTAAACGGGCTACCGAAGTAGCCAATGGCGTGGATTTTGGCAATCTGCAGGTTCTTGTCTGCCTCGTTGGGGACGTACTGTCCCGGCAGAATGTGGTACGGCCCGTACAGCGGACCGTTGGGGACCCACTGCACCTTGAATTCCACAGCGCCATTCGGGTAGGCCGTGCGAGGCGTCAAGTAGGCACACGATCCGGTTGCCAGAGGCCGAGGCGTGCAAGCCGCCAGGAACGCCGCGAAGTTGACCGAATCGGCACTGGCCGGTGTGCTGACCCGAGCCACCTCCAGCACTACACCGGTCGGAATCGCCACCGATCCAGGGACGGTCGTTGGCCACGATCCTGTCGCTGCCTTGGCGTCCTGGAACGCCTGGCCTGCTGCGGTCAGGGTGTCGCTGACCGCCGCTCCCTGGCTGCTGACGACGTACTGCCACCGCTGGTTGACGGGATCCCAGACGAAAGCCGCACCCGCTACTTTGGCGACCACGATGTTGGTTCCGCCACCATCGCCGGTGAGCAGTTTGTGGTCGAAGAGCAGGTTCATCCGGGCGGCGTCGTCAACCTGATCGTTCAGACTCTGACCGGCGGCAGCGGTGGCATCGTAGGCAGCCGACACTCTGTTCAGCAGCGTCAGGTTGGCGGTATCCGTCGCCTCGTTGGAATCAGCCCGAAAGCGCGCCACCCCGAACACCACGATGGCGGCCAGCACGCCGATCACAACGATAACGACGAGCAACTCGATCAGTGTGAACCCGCGGTCGCGGGCAGTGCGGCGGAAGGTGCGGTGGAATGGGTCTGCCATCGCAGCCACCTCACAGCCAAGACAACCGGCAACCCGATCGTAACCGGCGCCTCCATGGTACGTCCGGCACTGGGATCGAAGCCAGAATTGTCAGCCGGGGAGGGAGCCGGCCGGGTGGGGAGCCAAACGGGTGACCTCGCCCAACCGCGCTCAACTCCACCGTTTGCTTCAACCAGTGAACCTTGTTTGAATGGCAGACATAGGCGCCAGGCGCCAGTGGGTCGGCGATTACGCCGGACCCTGGGGGAAATCGGTCGGAGGAACGATGTCACGAGTCACTCGTTGGTTCACCGTCGTGGGTGCTGCTCTGGCGGTCACGGCTGGGATGTCACTGGCAGCCGTGGGCCCGGCCGTTGCCGTATCCGCACCGTCATCCCCGCTGAGTCCGGCAGTCGTCACGGCAGGATCCGGGGCCTTCACGGCATCCTGGCAGCCCCCAGCCAGCGACGGTGGTTCGCCGATCCTGATCTACTCGGTAACCGCGACCACCGCGGTTGCAGGGGCACCGACAAATACCTGCTACCAGATCCCACCGGTCCCACCAGCTCCGGCTCCAGCTCCCCCCATCACCTGCACGATGATCGGCCTATACAACGCGGTGCCCTACACGTTCACTGTCGTAGCAACCAACGCCCTCGGCGATTCGCCCGCCGCATCGGCCGGTTCAGCGACCGCGGTCGGCGTGGCTCCACCCCCCCGATCACTAGCGGCAGTTCCGAGCAACGGCAGTGCGGACCTGTCGTGGGTGGCACCGGTGAGCAACGGTGGCGGCCCCATCAGCGCGTACCATGTGGTCGCAATTCCTGGCGGGGCCAGCTGTGACCCGGTCCTGCCGATTCTGACGTGCACCATCAGTGGTCTGACAAACGGGCAGCTGTACACGTTCACCGCGACGGCAACCAACCCCTACGGCGTCGGGGCAGCATCGAGTCCGGCCACCACGACCCCGCGCACTGTGCCGGACGCGCCGACCTCTGTTATCGCCACCCCTGGCAATACCCAAGCCACCATCGGCTGGACCGCCCCCGCGAACAACGGCGGCTCGGCAATCACCGGCTACACCGTGACAACGTCGCCCCCATCGGCCGGTTGCACCACCGGTGGGGCCCTAACGTGCGTCGTCCCGGCGCTGACAAATGGCATCCTGTACACCTTCAGCGTCACCGCCACCAACGTCGCCGGTACCGGAGCGGCCGGCACCGCCACTACCACCCCCCGAACCGTGCCCGCTGCACCCACCGCGGTCACCGCGACCCCGAGTGACACCCAAGCCACCATCGCCTGGGCCGCACCGAATGACGGTGGAGCGGCAATCACCGGCTACACCGTCACCTCGATTCCCGCCTCCGCAGGCTGCACAACCGGCGGCGCATTGACCTGCGACGTCACCGGGCTGGCGAACGGCACCCTGTACACCTTCAGCGTCACCGCCACCAACGTCGCCGGCACTGGACCGGCCGGCACCGCCACTACCACCCCCCGAACCGTGCCCGCTGCACCCACCGGAGTCAACGCCACCCCGGGTAACACCCAAGCCACCATCACCTGGACGGCACCGAACAATGGTGGAGCGGCAATCACCGGCTACACGGTCACAACCACGCCCGCCTCCGCAGGCTGCACAACCGGCGGCGCATTGACCTGCGACGTCACCGGCCTAACCAATGGCACCCTGTACACCTTCAGCGTCACCGCCACCAACGTCGCCGGCACTGGACCGG
>JBAXOQ010000281.1:0-6097 GCA_037133175.1 Actinomycetes bacterium | reverse complement strand
GTCGACTGTTGCGCGACGGGCACCGCGGTCTACCCGGATCCGCACCTCGATGGCTGCGCCGTCGTCCGTGTAGGCAATGTGGTGACCGTCGCGGAGGGTATCGATGACTCGTCGGACACACTCTGCGGCGTTGTCCTGAACGTGGCGCATGTAGGCCTGCACGGTCGGCAGTCCGAAGCGACCGATGAGTTCGCCCAGCTCCTTGGTGCCGCTGGCGTTGGCGGCGATTTGAGCGATCAGATCGTTGATGTTCCGATCTGGCATGCGGGCGGGGAACGGACCTTGCCCGAGTGCCTGTCGGACCGTCGCTTCGTCGAATAGGCCATCGCGCACGATCCGGAGGTTGCGCAGCAGGGCGCCCTCATCCGTGATGGTGCGGCTCATCGGCGGCATGGATCCGGGGGTCATGCCGCCGACGTCGGCATGGTGGCCGCGGCTGGCCACGAAGAACAGCGGATCGGGCCCGTCAGTCGCCTCATCGAACACCGGCGTGATCACGGTGATGTCGGGCAGGTGCGTGCCCCCGTTGAACGGGTCGTTGACGGCGAAGACGTCGCCCGGTCTCAGACTCTCGCGGTGGTCGGCGATGACCGCCTGCACGCTCTCGCCCATCGATCCCAGGTGCACCGGGATGTGGGGGGCGTTTGCCACGAGTCGCCCGGTTGGGTCGAAGATGGCGCAGGAGAAGTCAAGCCGTTCCCTGATGTTCACCGAACTGGACGTTTGCTGCAGGGTCACGCCCATCCGCTCGGCCACCGACATGAATAGGTTGTTGAACACCTCGAGCATGACCGGGTCGACCGCGGTGCCGATGCTCAGTCGGGCGGCGCGATCCACGATTCGGGCGAGCCGCAGTTCGGCTCCGGGTAGCACGCTGGCCTCCCAGCCCGGTTCGATGACCGTCGTTGCTACTGATTCGGTGATGATCGCTGGACCGGGAATGCGCTGGCCGACGACCAGATCGCAGCGGCGAAACACCGGCGCACAGTGGTCTGCGCCATAGAGGTGAACGCTGACCCGGTCGATGGCAGAGGCGTGCGGTCCCGACATCGCTGGTACGCCGATGGCGGGCGGTTCGCCTCGCTCGATCGCCTCTACCGCGATCGCGTCGATGATGACGTCACGGTCGGGCACAGTGAAGCCGAATCGGCGGTGGTGGGCCGCCGCAAAGTCGGCCAGCAGCATGGACCCGTCGCCCAAGCTCACCGCAAGCGTGGTGTCGCTGCCGAGGTACTTGAGGTGGATGCGCTGCTCGACCTCGATTGATCCGGTTGCTCCCTGAGCTCGCAGGGCGCGAGCCGCCTCGGCCGCGGCCCTCGTCAGCAGGTCGGCCAGCTCCGGGATTGGCACCAGCGCCACGGGTTTCTCGATGCTCTGCTGTCGCAGCAGTCGTGTGTCGGCCAGCGCCATCCCGACCGCGGACAGTACCCCGGCAAGTGGGTGGATGATGACTGAGCTGATGCCCAACTCGTCCGCGACTGCGCAGGCATGCTGGCCACCAGCCCCGCCGAAGCAGGCCAGGGTGTAGTGCGTGACATCGTGGCCGCGGGCCAAAGACACTTTCTTGATGGCGTTGGCCATGTTGGCCACGGCGATGGCCCGGGCGCCCTCGGCGATTGCCACCGGGTCGCCGGTGCCCAGGTCGGCTAGGCGGACTCGCGCAGCCAATTCCTCGGCGCGTGCCGCTGCGGCCGACAGGTCGAGGCCGGATGTGCCTTCTGGACCGAAGGCGGTGGGGAAGAACTGTGGCGCGATCAGGCCCAGCAGTGCGTTGCAATCCGTGAGCGTGAGGGGCCCACCGTTGCCGTAGCAGGCCGGGCCGGGGTTTGCTCCGGCAGAGTCCGGACCCACCCGAAGTCGGCTGCCGTCGAAGGTGCAGATTGACCCACCGCCCGCCGCGACTGTGTGGATGTCCAGCATGGGGGCGCGCAGCCGAACGCCGGCCACCTCGGACTCCAGCGAGCGTTCCAACTCCCCGGCGACGTGCGCGACGTCGGTCGAGGTGCCGCCCATGTCAAATGTGACGATCCGGTCGAAACCTGCTGCCTGGCTGGTGCACATCGCTCCGATCAGGCCGCCCGCCGGTCCGGACAAGATGGCGTCCTTGCCGCGAAAGGAGGTCGCCTGGGCCAATCCGCCGTTGGACTGCATAAAGCGCAGGTCGACTCCGGGCAACTCGGCCGCGACTCGTCGGGTGTAGCGCAACAGGATGGGGGACAGGTAAGCATCTACGACGGTGGTATTGCCGCGGCTGACAAACCGGATCAGCGCGCTGCAATCGTGGCTGGTGCTGACTTGCTCGAATCCGGCCTCCCGCGCGTACTCGGCGACGAGGTTCTCGTGGTCGCTGTAGCGGTAGCCGTGCATGAGTACGATCGCGGCGCTCGTGCACCCAGCGGCGCGCGAATTTTCCAATTGCGGCAGCAGCAGGTTGCGGCGGGGGCGGACAAGCACCGTGCCGTCGGCCGTGATCCGCTCGGCCACCTCAACCACGGCGCGGTAGAGCGGCTCGGGACGGTGGATCGCCAGGTCGAAAAGCCGCGGACGGTTCTGGTAGCCGATGCGCAACGCGTCGGCGAATCCCTGTGTGATCACCAGCACGGTCGGATCTCCGGCGCGTTCGAGCAGGGCGTTGGTGGCGACTGTGGTTCCCATCGTGACTGAGGTGATCTGCGCCGCCGGGATCGGGCCGGAGCCCACGCCCAGCAGTTGCCTGATGCCTTCAAGTGCGGCGTCCTCGTACGACCTGGGCGCCACCGATAGCAGCTTGCAGACCTGCAGGTGGCCTTGCGGATCGGTGGCAACGACGTCAGTGAAGGTGCCCCCGCGGTCAATCCAGAAGCGCCACCCGGTCATGTGGTGATTGTGCCGCAGTCGGTGGTTACCGCGTGCCCTGTCCGTGGATGAGGGTGGCGAAGTGTTCGACGTGTCGGCGGGTGGCGCGGACGGATTCCTGCGGCACATCGGGCTCGGTACCGTTTACCAGGATCGAGAACGCCACCGGCAGACCGTCGTCGACGAAAGTCAGACCCGACAGTGCCACCACCGCGGCCAGAGTTCCCGATTTTGCCCAGAGGGTGCCGAGCGCCTGGCTGCCCGGCGGTTCGGTGAACCAGTCGTGAGCGGTCGAGATTGAACCGGTGACACCGGCCAGCGGCAGGGCCCCGTCGTACAGGATCGGTGCCAGTTCCGGGTAACGGTCGCGATCACTGATGGTGATGATCAGTTGAGCCAACGTATCCGCGCGAAGGCGGGAGGAGCACGACAGTCCGCTGCCGTCGGTGATCTTCAGACCGTCGGTGTCAAGGCTCAAGTCGGCCAGGACCTGTTGGCTGGCGGCTTCGGCGCCTTCCCAGGTGCCGGGGAAACCGCGAGCTATGGCGATTTGCCGGTGCAGGGTCTCAGCTACCGGGTTGTAGCTGTCCTGCAACATGTGTGCCACCTGCTGGACCACTGGTGCCGACTCGGCGCAGGCAAGGTGGGTCGCGTCGGGCGGTGTCGGGTGCAACCCGGCGAACGTGGCGGGCTGGCCGTTGATTGTCAGTGCGGCGGCGAACGCCCGGCCGGCGGCGGCGCCCGGGTCAGGGCCGAAGTACTGGTCCAGGATCAGCGGCACCACCGGCCGAACCTCAAGAGGGAAGTAGTCGATGCTCCATCCCTGCGCCGGGGTTGGCGGCGGGAAGTGTCCCTCGTCGACGAAGACGGTCAGCGGCCGACTGCTCGGGGTGCGGGCCGATTCGAGGGCTGCCAGGGTGTCGCGGGCCAGGCTCGCGGTGATGTTCGGTTTCATCGACGGGTCCCCGCCGCCGCGCAGGTACAGCGCTCCCTGGGGATCGCCGGAGACCGCACTGATGAACGTGCGGTTGGCCGGGAACGTCCGTAACGCGGCGACCGCTGTGATCAGCTTCATGCTCGAAGCCGCGAGCCGGGCTGTCGTGGCACGATGTTCGGCAATCACCTCCCGGGTTGCCACGTCGAGGATGGCGAAAGAGTACGAATCGCCGACCTGGGACCTCACCTGCCGGTCGGCCTGCCAGCCGAAGACACGCGAGGCGATCCGGTCCATGATCTGACGGCGCGCGGGTTCGACGCCGCTCATCGTGGCGGGTCGCCCGGGTCATCACCGATGCGCAGCCAGATTCCTCCGGTGACCGACTTCGCGGATAGGCACAGCGGCATGTGCTGTGCGAACCATTGCCGTTCGAACCGCTGCAGGAAATGGTTCCACAGCATCACGTGGACGCGATCGTTGGACTGCAGCACTGCGCGCAGCGCGTACGCCTCGTTCAGGGCTGTGCCGGTTGCAAGCCAACTGCGCGGGTACTCGAACGGATGGAAGATGTCGTGGATGTGGACGACGACACCTGGCTGCAGCCGCGGCAGCACATGCAGCAGTAGGTGGTGAACGTCCGACCCGGCCTTCATGACGTGGCTGCTGTCGATAGCCAACACGTCGTTGTGCCCCAACTGGTCGAAGACGTCTAGGGCGACATCCTGCACGGGTGCCGCGACCACGGTCGCGGCGGTCGGCTCGACTCCGAGCAGGTCCTGCAACCTGGACGTGTTCGGATCTATGAAGGTGAAGCAGATGCCGTTGTTCAGGTATGCCGCCGACACATCCAGCGCAAGTGCCGACGAGAAGCCAGAGCCCACCTCGACGAGGCGGCGCGGTTGCAGGTGGCGCAGCATCAGGGCGAAGAACACCGCGTCCGAACCGAAGAACCAGGTGTTGTCCAGCTTGAACTGCCGCGGCCGGTCGGAGTCCAGCCAATCTGCGACTTCCGGATATTGCCCAAGCAGCGATCGGACCAGGTCCCACTGTTGCGGTTCCCGCAGGTCCACTCCGGGGATCTCGCGAGGTCCGGGACCGTCGGTGGGCTCCACTCGCCTTAGATCGGCCGCCGACGGGATGGGGGAGTAGTGGTGGCCAGGAGGGACATGCATCGGCATGGTCGGTTCAGCAGTCACTGGGCGCTCGTGAGTGCGCGGTAGTTGACTTCTGCTCGAGGCCGTGAGGCGTCTCGCAGCCGCAGGCGTCCGGCCGCCACATGCGGTAGCGAGTGCCGCCAGCGTCCGAGCGCCGCAAGCACTCCCACGGCGACAGGGTCGGGCATCGCGTAGAGCATCACGGCCAGGACCTCGCTGCGCAGCCGGGCGGCATGCATCAGGGGATCTGTCATCTCTGGAGTGGTCGCGGGGCAGTTCACCGTTACGGACAGCCCTTGGCGCTTGGCCTCCGCCGTGATCCGGTAGGAGTGGGATGGCGTGCTGACTGCGATGTATCGGTGGTGGGGCAGTGGGCCGAGGGTTTGCAGTGATTGGCGGGTGTTGTCGCCCGGGCGGGCCTCGATGATCGCCTCCGGCGGCGCGCCCTGGGCCGCCAGATACGCCGCCATCGCGCTCACTTCGTCAATATCCCCGACCTGCCCCCCGGTCACGATCAGCAGCGGTGCTGCTCCATGGCGCCACAGCTTCAGAGCGTGGTCAAGACGCACGCGCAGTTCGAGGCGGTGATGTGCACGTCGCACCCGTCGGGGCCGTTGTCGTCGGCGCGATACCTGGCCACGGTATCACCCGCGGTGAGATTCTTGAGACCGAACTGCGCCACCGGCTGCGCCAGCGCACAGGAATCGCCACCGTCGCAGACCAGACACGGCCCAACCACAGGGAGCGGGAGCGGCGGCGGCATGCAGGCCTGGGGCGGACAGGTGCCACATGCACCACTGGAGCAGTCGCTTCCCCTGCAGCGTGAGCCGCGGCATGCGGCCATGCCAACCGGAAGGCTGGGGTGTTGGAGCCGGCGGGGCAGGGGGCCGCACGGCGCCTCGCAGCCGGTCTGCTGCACTGCATGATCGATCTTCGGCTGCACGCCCTCCCAACGCCTGCCGCCCGCCGCCGGCATTCCGGCAGTGGCATGAGTGGCATCATCAGCACGATCGGCTTGATCGGCTTGATCCGGCGGGGCATCCGCGCAGGCGGTTGCCACGGTCGGCGGATCACCCGCATTGGAGAATGGCAATGCGGCGGATTGCTCTATCGATGGGGCGATCACCGCCGCCAGCGGCACGGCATGCCTGCCGAACCGTCCCGCCAGCCG
>JBAXOQ010000280.1:0-6139 GCA_037133175.1 Actinomycetes bacterium | reverse complement strand
ATCCAGGGCTGTGGCCACATCACAGATCCGCGCGAGGCTGGCGGAGCGATATCCGGTCGCCTCGTGACGCTGAACGTGTTGCTCGGTCCGGTCGCAAGTTCCGCCCAAGCTGAAGGTCACCCCATTTGGCGGACACCTCGTGTGGGAGGTAGTCATGTCAGCGAAGGAAGCGCCAGGGGCTTCGAGTCGGCCCAAGTATTCGCCGAAGCGCAAGTCTGGACGAGCCGACGTGTTCACTACCGATCGAACAGAAGCAAAACACTGCTTGAGCCATGACAAAGTGCTGTGCATAAGCACCAGCGGCTCGCTGCTGACGACTCTGAACAAGGTCGACATGATGTTCAAGGGCAACGCCAGTCTCTTTCAGTCGGTCGATCAGTAGGTGACCAGGGTAGCCGAATCGGGCGAGCCACGTACTGGTTGAAAACTGCTGAAGAAGCCAACTACCCGCCCAGATGAGATCCCCGATAGCGCTGACGGTGAGGGGTCCGCACCTTGACCGGGTGGGCGAACGAGTGACGTACGGTGGTCTCGGCTGGCGCGTAGAGAGAGAACCTGATTCAGTTGTCCTGAGGGCTCCGATCGCCAGGCGCCGGGCGCCGGGCGCAAATTGCCGCGCTCGTCTGCCGTTGAGCCGCGGCGCCGATGGAGGGTCGGCGCGTCAGCGCCGGGTATCAGCAAAGTCTGGGGTAGTGATGGGATCACAGGTGCAGCAAGCGCTCCGCGCGAATGACCGGGGGGCCAGCAGCCGTGCGTGGGTTGCCCGACTGGTGGGCTTCGTCGTCTTTGCCGCGCTGTGCGCAGTCGGCCTGGTGGCTGCTGTCGCCACGCCTGCCTCCGCCGCGACGAACGTGATTCCCGATGGTCCCAACGCCTTCGTGTCCGCGGTGGCGGTCGGGGCTGATGGGACCCAGTATCTGGGAGGGGGCTTCACGAGGTGGGGGCCACAGACCGGTGGCAGCGCCGTCCTGGACGCGACCACAGGTGCACTGGATCGGTCGTTCCCGTGGGTGGAGGGCAGCGTGAAGGCGGCTGCGGCCGACGGATCGGGCGGGTTCTACATCGGCGGGGGCTTCACCTCCGTCCTCGGGCAGACGCGCAGCAACCTGGCCCACATCAACTCCGACGGCACCGTGGACCCTTCCTGGAACCCCACCGCCGACGGCATCGTGTACGCGTTGGCGGTGTCCGGGTCGACGGTGTACGTCGGCGGGTACTTCACCACGATCGGGGGCACGGCGCGCAACTGTCTGGCCGCGATCGGCACCGACGGCACCCTGGCCTCCTGGAACCCCCCCCGCCAACAGCAACGTGAACGCGTTGGCGGTGTCCGGGTCGACGGTGTACGCCGGCGGGATGTTCACCACGATCGGGGGCACGACGCGCCGCTTTCTGGCCGCGATCGGCACCGACGGCACCCTGGCCCCCTGGAACCCCACCGCCAGCAGCGCGGTGAATGCGTTGGCGGTCTCCGGGTCGACGGTGTACGCCGGCGGGGCCTTCACCACGATCGGGGGCACCACCCGCAACCGACTGGCCGCGATCGGCACCGACGGCACCCTGGCCCCCTGGAACCCCACCGCCAGCAGCGCGGTGAATGCGTTGGCGGTCTCCGGGTCGACGGTGTACGCCGGCGGGGCCTTCACCACGATCGGGGGCACCACCCGCAACCGACTGGCCGCGATCGGCTCCGACGGCACCCTGACCTCCTGGAACCCCACCGCCAACAGCACAGTGAATGCGTTGGCGGTCTCCGGACCAACGGTGTACGCCGGCGGGGCCTTCACCACGATCGGGGGTGCGACGCGCCGCTATCTGGCGGCGATCGGCACCGACGGCACCCTGACCTCCTGGAACCCCACCGCCAACAGCAACGTGTATGCGTTGGCGGTGTCCGGGGCGACGGTGTACGCCGGCGGGATGTTCACCACGATCGGGGGCACGGCGCGCAACCGACTGGCCGCGATCGGCACCGACGGCACCCTGACCTCCTGGAACCCCACCGCCGACAGCATCGTGAACGCGTTAGCGGTCTCCGGACCGACGGTGTACGCCGGCGGGGCCTTCCATGCTATCGGCGCGACAACGCAAGCCGCGGGCCCGCGCGCCTACTACGGCGTACTCGCTGCTCCTATCCCGGAAGCACCCGGTGCCCCCGGCAAACCCACCGCCGTGGCCGGTGACACCCAGGCCACCGTCACCGTGACCGCCCCCGCGACCGGCGGCGCCCCGGACTCCTACACCGTGCAGGCCAACACCGGCGGCACCCCCGTGTCGGGCAAAACCTGCACCGTCACCGTCCCCGACACCAACTGCGACGTGACCGGGCTGACCAACGGCACCGCCTACACCTTCACCAGCACCGCCACCAACGCCGGCGGAACCTCCGGAGACTCCCCCGCCTCCGACCCGGCCACCCCAGCATCAGCGGCCGCGGCCGCAATCACGTTTGTGGACGTCCCCTCCCAGATCGTTCCCGGCCAATACGTTCTCTTCAGCCTCGACGTGAATGCAGCCCCTCGCTCGCTGACCCGTTCCATCACCCCCCGCGCAACGTCCGGAGTGAATGGGACGGCTGTGGTCAAAGCCAACGGTGTCACGGTCTGCACCGCGACTATCACCAACGGAAAGGGAACCTGCCGGGGAAAGATCAGCGCTACCGGCAGGATCGTCTTCACCGCTGAGTTCAAGGGAACGGTCTCCGGCATCTCCGGTACCACGACAGCCCAGACCACCGCCGCAGCGACCACGGCGAGCGTGGCCATCAGTCATGGAACAATGGCCGTCGGACGTTGCACCGTCAAACTGCGGCTGACCGGCAAGGACGCCGCGGCCGGGCGCAACATCACGATCTGGATGAAGAAGGGCAGCAAGAACATCAGGCTCGGAACAACCCGAACCAACAAGAACAAGTCGTGGACGTTCGTCACCAACGTCTCCGTACTCAAAGCCACCCTCTTCGCCACCGACGGCAAGACGACCGGAGCCAAGCTCATTATCAAAGTGCTACTCAAGAAGGGCGCGCCCGACCTGACAACTAGGGGCTGCTAGAAGCTTGAGCGAATGCAACTGGTCAGGTGAGCACAACGGTTTGCCGAGTACAGCCTGTTGGCAGCCATCACGTCAAGGCGGCACGAGCATCGGGCTCGCTCGCCGGACCGCGGTTACGCCCGCTGGTCGACCGTCGCGATGACGTGAAGGTGGTCCCGCCGATCCACAAGGCCAGATGTACCTTCAGGCGCAACTATGCCGGCGCGTGCTGGCGGTTGATTCCTGAGATGCTGACCGGGCGATCCCAGTGAATCCTCACATGGGGCCCAACCGAGTCAATATCAGTAACAGTCGCCTCGAAAGCATCATCTTCGTCTGCCATCACTACCGGAGCGCCCGGAACTACATCACGGCGGTCACCCTCAACAATGCTCGTCCAAGTGGTGCCCGATCGATACACGTCGATCTTGAAGTCAAGATCGGCGTAGAACGTGGCAACGGGCTCACTCATAGGCCCAATAATCCTCCATCGCGAATCTGATCGCAAGTCCTTGATCATCGCCGATGCTCCTGCATTAGCGCCGAGAGAGCCTCCAACGTCGTCGTCGACAATTCTGGAAGGACAATCGTGTGATGTCGCGGATCCTTTCCGGTCTGGACCACAGTGAAACCTGCATCTTCCAACTGCTCAACGTCCCCAGACCAAACGGTGGAACGGTTGGCGAGTACGTCGCTGGCCTGCCATACGTCCATGAGGTTCTCGTCCTCCCAGACCGCGACCGAGGAAATGCCCAGCAGCCCGATCGCCTGCCTGGAGTTCTCGGCCTTTCGGGTTACAGCACCTGGTTCGAAGGCATGTGCCCCTCCGCGCAGCACCAACGTCACCAGGCCGTTGGGTTTTCACTCACAGGCAGTTCCTTCCTTTGTGTGGTTCGATTCCGCCGACCGCTCACCTGCGCTCAGGGGAGAGAACGACATGTCCCAAGGCTGGAGGAATTCGGAGGCCAGATGGACATCCAAGAGGAACTTCGGCAGATTATCTGACGGACCGACCTGTCGCCCAATCGTAGTCATGGCCAGCGGGTCTGCGAGTACCGCATGTTCGATCGCCTTCACGTCAAGCGCGACAGCAACATCGCCGTAGCCGGAGGGCGTGTTCTTGGCCCTGACCTTGAACGTGTACATGCTCGGAGCCAGGCCCGAGACCACACACCCCGGATTGACGGTCGTGTTGGGCCAGCACGTCTCGCCCAGGACCGCGGAACCGCTCAGATAGGAATACGCCTGGACTTGGTACGCGGTTATCGGAGCGCCGCAGTTGCCGACCGAGCCTTCCACGACGCTTGCGACGAACGGGAAGCCGACGACGGTGCGCATGTCTTGGCCGGCACCACCGGGATCCCGTCGATCAGCGCCTGTGCTCGATAGCCGGTCACCTCCTTCGCTTCGAACTCGGGCTCATCCCAGGAAACGGTCGCCTGCGAATTGCCCGCCACCGCGGTCACATGGTCAACCGAAATCATCGATGGAGCCTGGAAAGGGCCGGAGTCCCAGGTCAGACCGTCCATCTTGTTAGTTGTCGGCCCACCAGAGTGAAGGCCCTAGTGGCCACATCAAGATTCCACAGATTCGCGGTCTCGCCATCGAGCGTTATCGCCGTCATCGCCTCCGCTGACCCGCACTCGGTCGAGGCGGCCACCACACTCGTGTTGGGGCCCCCGAAAGAGGACCCACTACAGTCGGGCTCCGGTAGCCGGGCTGATCGTGTACAAGCTGCCCGCCGTGCTGCCTCCGGTAGCACCGTAGAGCAAATGCGTTCAGGCGATTCCGCCGTCGGTGATGGTCCAATTGTCCGGCGCACTGGTCAGCACCCCACGCGCCCCGACCGCGGCAGCGCTGTACTTGCTGGGCCCAGCATCGAAGGTGACATCCGGTCGCACGGGCCTGCTGGCCCACCCCGTCAGCAACGCATCGTAGTTCGCCGTGGACAACGACCCGGTGAACATGCCGATCATGTTCGTCACGTTGGACACGTTCCATCCACCGATGTTCTGGTTGAACGCCGAGGCGCCGTTGAACATGCTGTTCATGGTCGTCACCTGCGAGGTGTCCCACGACGTGATGTTCTGGTTGAACGCAGACGCGTTGCGGAACACGTCTTCCATGTTCGTCACCCGTGAGGTGTTCCACCCACCGATGGGCTGGTTGAACACCGACGCGCTGGAGAACATCCAGCCCATGTCCGTCACCTGCGAGGTATCCCACGACCCAATGGGCTGGTTGAACGCCATGGCATCGGAGAACATGCTGCTCATCCACGTGACTTGCGAGGTGTTCCATCCACCGATGGGCTGGTCGAACACCGACGCGCGGTAGAACATGCCCCCCATGTTCGTCACCTGCGAGGTGTTCCATCCACCGATGGGCTGGTTGAACACCGATGCGCCAGCGAACATCGAGTCCATCTGCTTCACGTTCGACGTGTTCCACGCCCCGATGTCCTGGTTGAACGCCGTCGCGTCGTCGAACATGCCGACCATGTTCACCACCCGCGAGGTGTCCCACGAGCCGATGGGCTGGTTGAACGCCGACGCCCCGAAGAACATCTGTTGCATGGTTGTCACTTGCGAGGTGTCCCAGTTGCCGATGGGCTGGTTGAACCCTGACACGTTGTAGAACATGTGATTCATGGTCGTCACGTGCGAGGTGTCCCAGTTGCCGATGGGCTGGTTGAACGCCGAGGTGCGCCAGAACATGCCCTCCATGCTCGTCACCTGCGAGGTGTTCCAGGATCCGATGGGCTGGTTGAACGCAAACGCCTCGACGAACATGCGACTCATGTTCGTCACGTGGGAGGTGTCCCAGCCCGCTAGCGGCGAGTTGAACTCGGGCGCCTGGCCGAAGGCGTAGGACAGGTCGGTGGTGCCGGTCAGGTCCGGGCCACCCGGCGCGCTGATCACCAGGTTCTGACAGCCCCAGAAGTAACCATTGTTGTTGCCCAACCGCATCGCCCCCCACTGGGAGATATCGACCAGTTTGTTGCGGTCCCCCTGGCTGGCGAACCGCCACCCAACGAGCTGGTCCCCGCTGGTGGGGAACGAGATCGTCACCGTGTAGGTGCCCGGGGCGGGGTAGGTATGCAGCTTGC
>JBAXOQ010000279.1:0-6174 GCA_037133175.1 Actinomycetes bacterium | reverse complement strand
GGCGAACAGTCTGTTTGGCTCGGCCGCCACAACGATGCAATTGCCGCTCCACTGCACCCAGACCCTGCTGCGCCCGGTGAACCGGTCACCCACCTTCAGCAGGCCACCGGACGGGAGTTGGGCACCGGTGGCCTCCGGGCTCCACCTGCCGTACTTGCGCGGGTCGCTCACCGCGGCATACGCCACCGAGACGGGCACCGCCACGTCGATGTTCAAGGAGACTCGGTTGGTCGTTGGCTCGCTCGTCATAAGGCCGACGCTAACACCGTTCTGCGCCCTGAGTCGTAGCAGTGGTAGAACCAAGACGTGGAGCTCATGCTGATAGCGGTCGTCGTTATCGGTCTGGCCTTTGATGTGTCGAATGGGTTTCACGACTCGTCGAACTCGATCGCGGCACTGGTCGCAACCCGCGCGGCTCGGCCGTCGCACGCCATCATGCTCGCCACCGTTTTCACGATTCTGGGTCCGGTGCTGGTGGCGACCGCGGTAGCGGACACCATCGGGGGGATCGTCACGCTGGATGCGTCGCAGACCCTGGTTGTGCTGCTCAGCGCGCTCATCGCCGGCCTGGCTTGGAATATCTTCACCTGGTACCGGGGGCTGCCGGCATCGTCGTCGCACGCTCTGGTCGGTGGTTTGGTGGGGGCGGGCTTGGTGATGGCCGGAGGGTCGGCGATCAACTGGGGAGGGATGGACGGCTTCCGGCCAGTCGGCGTGTTGGGCGTGCTGATCGGATTGGCGGTGTCGCCGGTGCTGGGGGCCGCGGTGGCATGGCTGGTGATGGTTGCGACACGGGCGTGGGTGGGCCGCGCCACCAAGGCGTTCCGGCGACCGGTGCTGGGTGGCGAGTGGGTGACGGCGGCCACCTTGTCCTTCGCGCACGGCGCGAACGATGCGCAGAAGACGATGGGTGTGATCACCTTGGCCTTGGTCGCAGAGAGCGCGATTCCCAGTTTCGTGGTACCGATGTGGGTCAAGTTGTCGTGCGGAGTGGCGTTGACGCTGGGCACCGCCATGGGCGGCTGGCGGATAGTGCACACCATCGGCCGACGCATCTATCGGTTGCGTCCGTTCGACGGCGTTGTCAGCTCCGGCTCCAGCACCTTGATCATTGGCGTGTCATCGGCTTTGGGTGCGCCGGTGAGCACGACACATGTCGTGTCCTCATCGGTGGTGGGCGTGGGCGCGGCACGACGCAAGAAGCACGTGGATTGGTTGATTGTTCGGGACATTCTGCTGGCTTGGGTGGTCACGATGCCCTGCTGTGCTCTGATTGCTGGGATCGTGTGTCTGGTGGGAAAGGCGATGACGTGAGGAAACACTGGTTCCTGCCCGAAATGCCCGACGTGCTGGCGACGCTCAACGCTCAGGTCGAGATCACGGTCGCCGGGATGGAGGCGTTCGCCCGGTGGGCACAGGGAGAGTCCGATCAGGCTGCGGTCGTGCTGGCGGCCGAGCACGATGCCGACGAAGTCCGCCGTCAACTGGCGCAGCAGCTGCGGATTGCGTTCACCACCCCTGTCGACCAAGAGGATCTGTTCACGCTGTCCGAGCGCCTCGACTCGGTGATCAATATGGCCAAGAACGTTGTCCGTGACGCCGATCTGCTGCCGATCAGTCCGAGCCCCGCTACCGCTGGCATGGCGCAGGCAGCGCTGGAGGGAGTTAACCACTTGGCGCGCGCGATCGCCGCGCTGCCGAAGGACCCCGATGCCGCCACGGCCGCCGCTGAGCAGGCAACCAAGGCAGGCCGGTCGATCGAGCACCGCTACTCAGAAGCCATCCGCGAGATGACTTCCGGCGCCGATCCCCTCGCCGCGTTGCTGCTGCGCGAACACTTCCACGACTGCCTGAAGGTCGGTGAGCGCATCGAACTCGTTGCCGACCGTATCTGGTACGCGGTGGTCAAGGAGCAATAGTGGTCGGATTCTGATTCCCGTGAGCGCCTGGTGTGGACATACTGCACTCAGCGCTCACACTGGCGACGGACGCGGCCTCAGAAGGTCAGCAGCGTGAAGTCGAACACGTCGGTGTCGAGTAGGTGACGGAAATCCGCCGGGTTGCGGGTCGCCAGCGCCAGCCGTGCCGTGATTGCGGTCGAGGCGATCATCAGATCGGCGAGGCGCGGTCGGGGTTTGCGTCCGGCCGCGGCAGTGGCCGCCCACACCAGGCCGTAGGTCTCGGCCTCGGCGATCCCGAAGGGAAGCGGCGCGGGAAACAGCTCCTTCGCGCGGGCCAGTACACGGGTCCGGCGTGCACGTTCCAGCACATCAGAGCTGGCGTGGGGTCCGGCGGAGAGCTCTGCGAAAGCAATCGCGCTGACCGCCAACTGGGTGCCGGACGGCCAGTCCAAGTCGAGGAAAGAGTCATCGACCAGCATCGAAGTATCGAGTAGCACATCCAGGGTCATGCGTGGGGATCCACAGCCACGTCGAGGTCGGAACGCAGAGAGCCCAGGTCGACGGCCGCTTTGGAGCCGCGCGATGCTCGGAGTTGTTCTATCGGCACCAGCGAGGCACCCGCGACTGGTTCGAGTCTGGCGACGACGACGCCTGCCCGAGTGAGGAGGAACTCCTGGCCGGCTGCTAGTTCCCGCAGGATGCGGGCGGAGTCGTTGCGAAGCTCGCGCTGGGAGATGGTCTGGCTCATGTAGTAAGTGTAGCAGTATTGCTACACTTACCGCTCAACTCGGTTTCCTACGAGATGGCCGTGTTCTTTAGCAGAGCCGAGTTGCCGCCGCCCCAGCCACGCAGGCCGATACTGGTACCGGTCGGCAGCGGCAGATTGCAGCCGCTGGACTTCACCACGGCCGACAGGCTCGGCACCGTGAACATGTTGATCCCGTCCACCGTGACGTAGGCGGAGTCGCCGGAGGCGACGAGCACGACGTGGTGCTGGGCGTTGACGCTGAGGTTCGCGGGGAAGGCCGTCACTGCCAGCGGGCGGGTGCAGGGCGCCCCGGCGTTCCACACATGCAAGGTGAAGTGGTCGTTCCAGCCGTGGTCGTACTGAATCGTGAAGCCGCTCAGCGGTCCGGCGGCGGGGTCGCTGGCGCGGAACCAGATGCCGTACCCCATTCCGGATGCCAGCGTGGCGTCCGTGGTGACCACGGCGTCTTGGCTGGTGCGCGGGGTGGTTGAGAAGACCGTGCCGTCGTTAACGGTGACCGTGTTTCCGGTGATCGTGGCGATACCGGCGATCAGTTTCCAGCGGTTGTCGGCGACCAGCCCGCTTTGGCAGCGGTTGATGATCGCCCGGCCGAATTCCTGGGCTGTACCCGCGCCGGTGCCGGTAACGGTGACGGTGTAGACCCCGCACGGCACCGGGCCGAGATCGACGACCCCGGCACCGTTGGACACCAGGTAGGACTCGCTGAATCCTGCCGGGTCCGGCGTCGTCGGAGTGACGGCGACATTCATACTCGGGAACATCGCGCTTGAGCCGACCGGCGCCGAGAAGTTGACGAGCACGTTGTCACCGGAATCGGCAACTGTGACCTTCGGATCGAGGGCTGGCGTTCCGGGGGCGCCGATCCGTACCAACTTCATCGGGACTCCCGGTTGGCCGACGTAGCTGCCGCTCACGGCGCGAGCTCGGAACACCCAGTCGACGTTCGGGTCCAGATCTAGGCGCAGAGATTGAGACGTGGTCGTGACCCAGGTGGTCGTCGTGCCGTCGCCGTAACCGACCTGGTAGGAGGTGACCGGCCCGTACCCCTGCCACGACGGCAGCGACCAACTCAGGTTGACCCGGCCCGGCGCGGCGGCGTCCCGGGTCACCTTCACTGCACTGGGTGAGGTCGGGTACCGGGTGCCGAGCAGAACCGTCCCGGTGGTGCAGGATCCGAAGGCGTTGTTCGGCGTTACCCGCACGACGTACGCGCTGTTCGGGTCCAGCCCGGCGACTGTCTGGGTCGGGTCGGGGGCCTCCCGGGTAGCCACCACCTGCCCGGTGGACAACTGGCTGACGACGACCGTGTAGCTGGTGGCTTTGCCGTTCGTGCTGGTCGGTGCCTTCCAAGCCACAGTCGCGGTGCTGCCGGCCGTGTCGCGGCTGGAGGTGACACCGCTGATGCCGCCGGGGGCGAGGGTTCCGACGAGGTAGTCCTTGGATGTTCCGGTGGCTCCGCCGGGCATGACGGCCGACACTCGGACCCGGTAGTGGGTGCATGAGCCGCTGCCGACGAAGGAGTAGCTGGTGGTGGTGTGCCCGACAACTCGCACGGTGTCCTTGGTGCCGTCGAACACGGTGACGGTGTAGTGGTGGACGCCGGCCACCGGCTTCCAGGTGATCGATAGCGTCGTCTTCGACGCGCCGGTCCGGGCCACTTTGAGTCCGCCGGGAGCCCGGACCGTCGTCGCGGCGGATGCAGAGGAAGCGGCTAGCGGGACGAGACCGACGGCCAGGGCCAAGGCGCTGGCGGCTGTCAGGAGTCGGACAACCGAGCGTGTCACTGCGTCTCCTTGGGTTTGTTGCGGGTCGAGGGTGCCGTCTGGGTGGTCTCAAACGGCCTGAGCCGACAAGGTCGACCCTGCACGGCTCCCCTCAAGGGATGCTCAAGCCAGGTTCCCCGCACAATCAGCGTTGGCTCGCCCTGACCGTCTTCGGTGCTGTTGGGTGGCCGGACGATACCGTGAGGCAGTGAATTGCTCCGTCGGGTTTCGGGACGACTCGGCAGAGGAAGTGCCAATGGCCAGGAGATCGCGATGAATCGGTGGACCCACACGGTCGGTGCGACGGTGGTGGCGGTGGTTCTCGGGACGGGGCTGGTCGCCATGGCGCCGGCGGCTTCTCCCGCTGTCGGGGCGGGGAGTCTCTCGGCTGATCCGGTCGGGTCCACGCCGTCTGGCGGTGTCACCTCGATTCAGATGACTCCGCCGGCGCTCAGTGTCCCGGTGCGTGACCTGTTGCCCGGTGGCGATGGCGGGTCAGCGGCGGGCGCGGCGCCCCAGCGGGTCAACCCGCTGGCCGACACTGCGGACCAGGGCGCTGGCGGTACCCGAAACCGCGCGAACGTCCCCAGCGATCCGCTGATCGTGGGCCGGCCCAGTACCCGGGCCGCGGTTCGGACCCCCGCGACAAACCTGGTCTTTGACGGCACCGGTAATCCGTTGGGCTGCGGCACCTGCTCACCCCCGGACACGACGGGTGACGTCGGACCGAACCACTACATCCAGCTGGTCAACGCCACCAAGGTGGCGATCTACAACAAGAGCGGCGTGTTGCTCAAGCCAGCGTTCGACCTGAGCACGCTGTTCTCCAGCCTCGGTGGGGCTTGTTACGCCAACGACCGGGGCGATCCGCAGGTGCTGTACGACCCGTTGGCCGATCGGTGGCTGCTCAGCCAGTTCACTCCCAAGGGCGCCAACACCCTGTGTTTCGCGATCTCGCAGACTTCGGACCCGCTGGGCGCCTACTACCTGTACTCCTTCGCTACACCGGACTTCCCTGACTACTTCAAAGTCGGTGTGTGGCCGACCGGCTACTACGTCGGCGACAACGAGAGCACGTACGCTGCCTACGCCCTGGACCGCACGAAGATGCTTGCCGGGCTGCCTGCGACCGCAGTCCGTGTTGGCGACCAGACGAACCTGCTGATGCCGGCCGATGTCGATGGCACCACCGCGCCGAGCTCCGCCGGAGGTTTGTTCTACACCTTCAAGAGCAAGAACTATGCGCCGCATTCGGTCCCGACCGACCGGCTGGAAGTGTTCCAGATGACTCCAGACTTCTCGGCGGGCACGGCAGCCTTCTCGACGATTGCGACCCTGCCAGTTACTCCGTTCACCTTCACGGTGTGCGGGTTCATGGTGTTTGTCTGTGTCCCGCAGAAGGACACCGCCCAGAAGGTGGACTCGGTGTCCGAGTGGCCCATGCAACGGTTTGCCTATCGCAAGCTCGCCGACCGCGAAACGCTGGTCGGCAACTTCACGGTCGGCGGCGGAACCGCGGCTCCCGGAGCGGCGATCCGCTGGTTCGAACTGGGCAACACCGGCTCCGGTTGGACTTTGCGGCAGGAAGGGACCCAAGACCTCGGTGACGGGCTGAACCGCTGGATGGGGTCGATCGCGATGGACGCCGACGGCAACATCGCGCTCGCGGGCGAGCCCCGCTTCAACTCGGCCGCGGGTGTGGTGGTGGAGACCATGGTCGCGCTGGTCCTCGCCCGGGCGG
>JBAXOQ010000278.1:0-6229 GCA_037133175.1 Actinomycetes bacterium | reverse complement strand
GGGCTGAGTACCCGGGCGCGGGTGCCGGGGTGGCGCCGTTGGCGGCAAGCGGCTCGCCCGATGCCTGGGGAATCGGGGGCACGGGGGGATGGGCTGAAGGGTTGCGGTCACTCATGAAGACGATGGTGAGGGATAAACCTGGGAATGTGCTGAGAATTGCGCCCGGAACTGCTGTGTTTGGGTGAAGAGTCACGGGTAGGACGACGTTCGGGGGTTTCCGCAGGCGATAGTGCTGCGACCGGTTAGCGGGCGTTGCGCTGGTACTGGGACGCAACCGGTCCGGTCTGGTTCATGTACTTGGAGCCTAGTTCGGGGTGGCCGTAGCCGCGCTCCACCGACTTGTCGATCTTGTGAAATGAGAACTGCCCGATCCGCATCCCCGGCCACAGCTTGATGGGCAGGGTCGCCACGTTGGACAGTTCGAGGGTGACCTGGCCTCGGAACAGCGGGTCGACGAAACCTGCGGTCGCGTGAATGAGCAGTCCGAGGCGGCCGAGTGAGGACTTTCCCTCGACGCGGGCAACGAGGTCGTCAGGCAGTCCGATGACCTCAAGGGTCGTCCCGAGCACGAACTCTCCTGGGTGCAGCACGAAGGCATTGCCCGGCTCGACCGCGACCTTCTCCATCAGATCCGAAGGCTTCTGGTACGGATCGATGACCTCGCAGGTGTGGTTGCGAAACACCAAGAACTCATTGCCTAGGCGCACGTCCACGCTTGCGGGTTGGATCTGCGCCGGTTCGATCGGTTCGATGATCAGCTCACCGTTTGCAAGCAGCCTGCGGATCGTGCCGTCGGACAGAATCATGGGTGTGAGGCTACCCGCGGCCCTTGCCGAGCTCAGTGGCTGGGTTATTTGGCCTGGTCACGGATGATCTGGTCTGTCGCGAGGGTGGTCTTGTCGCGAGGGTGGTTCAGTGGGGAACGTGGGTGATGAGGCCGCGGAGGGTGTCGATGCGGTCCAGCAGGCCGAAGGATCCGACGACCATCGGGTCCTGCACGTCGCCCGCGGGTGAACTGGCCAGGACGTCACTGCGGGCGTCCTCAATCTTGTTCGCCAGGCGCTGCGAGGCCTTGGCGATGTCGCCTTGGTGAGAGGTACCGGCGGCCACCTCGAACAGCGAACGGGTCTCCTCCAGGATGCCCACCAGGGCCGATCGGTGCAACAGCGGCGGGTGTCGGTCGGAGTGGTCGTAGAGGTCGTCGATGACCTTCACCAGGGACCGCAGCGGTCCTTGGATCGAGCCGAGCCAGTCCCACTTGTCTTCGAACCGGTCCAGCCTGGACAGTCTGTTCTGCGCCCGCCAGTTCCACACCGCGGCATCGCGG
This sequence comes from Actinomycetes bacterium, assembly GCA_037133175.1. Taxonomy (GTDB): domain Bacteria; phylum Actinomycetota; class Actinomycetes; order S36-B12; family UBA10799; genus ELA509. The sequence continues at coordinate 4,902 of JBAXOQ010000278.1, read as the reverse complement.
CCTGCTGCCGCCTCCAGGTCACCCGCCCGAACGGTAGGAACCAAGTCGTTGCCGATGGCTCGGAAGTCGTGGTGCTCGTGGATGTCCAGCCGGGTGCCGGCGCTGTCTTGCAGTTGGATCGCGGTGGTCGAGATTGCTGCCCGGATCTGGTCGATCAGTGCCTTGCAGGCGTCTTCAAGGTGATGAATCGGGAAGCCGCTCGGCCAGGCGAGCACCAGCACCATTGCGGTGGCAGCGCCGAGCAGGATGTCAAATGCCACCCAGGCTGTGTTGACGTAGTTGCCGGCCAAGCCGGAGATGCAGTAGGTGAAGGTTGCCATGATCAGGACCTGGGCCTTGCCCACAGACCCGGTCGGCAGGAACTGAGCGACCAGCATCGCTGCGACTCCGACCACCATGATTCCCGGAATGGTCACCGAACCGAAAGCCAGCAGCCCCACCACCCCGAGCAGTAAGCCGCACCACGCACCGAAGACCTGCTGGGAGACTGCCGAGAAAGTGCCTAGCCCGGTCAGTTGGGAGCCTTGGGCGGCATACAGCGCTGCCAGGAACGGAACCCGCTCCGGACCGACGTGCTTGGCGATCAGGAATGCCAGGCCGATTGCCAGGCCGGTTCGTATCGCCAGACGCCAGTCGCCGAAACCGCGGTGCGGGACCGATATGAGGTCGCTCCACGTGCGCACCGGCCAGCGCGAGTCTCGGGGAGTCCAAATCTTCGCGTCCGCCACTTGGCTAAAGATACTTCCCGCTCAGTTGGTCTGCGTTCGGGTGCAGGCGAACCGGGCGCCGCGGCTACCTCGGTCCGGCGCGCAGGACGCTGACGGCGAAGTCCGACGAGGCACTCCACGGCTGCAAATCCCAGGTACTGAATCGGTGTTCCAGATGCAGACCGGCAGCGGCGACGTCGGCGTCGAACTGCGGCAACGAATACCCGCGGTTCGTGCCGAAACCAACGACGATGAACCCGCCGGAGACCAGGTGCCGCCGCAGGTTCGCCAACACGGCCGGTTCAGTGCCCTCACCCAGGAAGGTCATGACGTTACCGGCCACCACAATGGCGTCGAATGGTTCCGGCTCGCCGACGGCAGTTAGGTCTAACTCGGCCAGGTCGGCGGTGATCCAGGTTGGACCGGGGAAGTCCTCGGCGGCTGCCTCGATCAGCAGTGGGTCGACGTCAACGCCCACCACGCGGTGCCCTCTGGCGGACAGTTCGCCGCCAAGCCGGCCGCTGCCACACCCGGCGTCCAGGATCCGAGCGGCGCGAGGGACCATCGCATCGACCAGTCGCGCCTCGCCTGCCAGGTCGGCACCGCTAGCCGCCATCGTCCGGAAACGTTGGATGTACCAGCGCGAGTGCTCGTCGGAGGAGCTTCCGGGCCATCTGGTGGGGTTAGCCATGAGGAGCACGGTAACGCAGCGTGTCAACGGCTCGTCCCGGGCGGCGCGGTTCCTTCACCGCCTTTGCACCGAAAAGCCGCCCAAAACACCTCACAAAGGCCCGGAAGGCGGCTTTTCGGGAGCAGAGGCGGTGAGAAGACAGGCGGGAGGCGGGTTTGCGCGTCGCTTCAGGTCCGGCACTCAGAACGGTGGTTTCGGGAAACCTGGATCCAGTGGGACCTCGAACGCTGTCACCGTGTAACCCATAATCGCGTAGAGCCCGCAAGCGACGACTAGCTCAACAATCCCGGCTTGGCCGACGTGGTCGATGAGTACGGCCTGTGCGTCGGACGGGATCGATTGCTTTGCGACCACCGCGTCGACTGCGATCACGGCTGCTCGCTGTTCCTCGCGCAGGCCCGGTGGGAGCTCGCCAGCGACCAGTTGCCGGATGGTCGTCTGGGGCAGTCCTGCCTGTCGGGCTGCTCTCTGGTGGTGTGACCACTCGTAGCCGAAGCCGGCTTTGACTGCGTAGCGCAGGATGATCAGCTCCCGGATGTCGTCCGGCAGGTCGCCGCGGAATCGGATGGCTTCGCCGAGCGAGCCGACCGAACGCGCTAGCGCAGGGTTGTGGAAAAGGGTTTGGTACACGGCGCCGAGGTTCTCGGTACCTTCCGCGTGAGATCGGACTGCCGCCATCCGATTCATCTCGTTGCGCACTTCGTTTGGTAGCGGTTCGGGCAGGGGCGGTAGCGGTGCCATCAGTCGTTGTCCTCCCAGTCGGCCAGCGCGGCCGTCCATGCTGCGATCGGTTTGGCAGCCGTCTTGTCGGTCCGAGCGTCTATCACACATGGTCCTTCACATGACTGGGCTTTGTCGAATGCCGCCGCCAGTTGGTCCGGTTCGTCGACGCGGATTCCGTCGGCACCCATAGCCTGCCCGAAGCTGACCCAATCGATACCGCCGATGTCGGTCAGAGCGCTCTCGCGCGGTCCCATCGCATGCGCCCGGAACCAGATGTTGCCGTAGGAGCGGTTGTTCAGCACCAGCAGCGTCAGCGGCAATTTGTGTTGCGCGGCCGTGTGAAGTTCCATTCCGTGCATCAGCATGCAGCCGTCGCTGGTGATGCACAGATGCGGCACCTGTGGGCGAGCCGCGGCGGATCCGACCGTGATGGGGATCGCCGCACCCATCGGTCCGATGTTGGTGGCGGATAGGAAGGAGCGCGGACCGTAGGACTGCCAATGCTGGGCAGCAAACGCTCGGTGGGCGCCTGAGTCGACGACCGCAACCGTGTCACGAGGGAACGCTGTGCGGGCTTCGGCGATCACTCGCGCCGGGTGTAAAGGTACTTGGCTCGACGTGCGAGTCTCGATGTCGTATTCGCGAGGGCCAGCGGCTTGGGTTCGTGCCAGCAGGTCGGCGCGTGTGGCAATGCCAGCGGTCAGGCCTGCGGCTGCGGCACCATCGGCCTTCGCCAAGGCCCGCAGGAACGCACCGGGTGCTCCGGCCACCACCTGGGATTCCGGCCAGGTGCGGGACAGCAGCGTCGGGTCTTCGTCGCAGTGGATGAGGACCTGCGATGGCAGCATTTTGCGGTCCCAGGTCATGGTGTCGCGCTGGCTCAGAGCCGAGCCGACCACGATCAGAATCTCCAACTCCGGACCCATGATGAGTTCGGTTGCCCAGCGGGACCCGCCGTATCCGAATACACCCAGGCTCAGCGGGTGGTCCTCCTGCAGCATCCCTTTCGCTCCCAGGGTCGTGGCAATCGGGATCTGCCAGCGGTTGGCTACCTCGGCGAGTTCGACCTCGCCGTTGCGACGCAGACCCGGGCCAGCCAGGATGGCGATCGTGCGCCCGGGGCCGGACAGTTCGTCAAGCGTGCGGTCCATCGCGTTGCCGTCCAGGAACTGCGGCGAGGCAAGTGACGGCGCCAGGGCGGTCCAGGTGGCCTTGACCTGGGCCATTTGAATGTCTTGGGGGATCGACAGGTGCGACGGGCGGCGCTTGGTCGTCGCGGACAACAGGGCGTGGCGCAAGTGCAGCGACAGCGTGCCAGCCGATTCCACTCGCGCCGATCGACCACAGATCGCCCGCATTACAGCCGTGTCGTCCATCCCCGACGACGACGCATCCTGGAAACCGCCGCGGCCTTCCCAATCGACTGGCACCTCGCCGCTGACTGCCAGTAGCGGAACCCGGTCTGCCGAGGCCGAGGACAAAGCGGTCGCCATGTTCAGCACACCCGGCCCGCCGATCCCGAAGGCGGCCCCGATGCGTCCGGTGGCCAGCGCGTATCCAGTGGCCATGAACGCCGCGCCACCCTCGAACGCCGCGCTGATCGTGGTGATCCCGGGGGTACTGGTCATGGGTGTCATGAACGGATCGTTGTGTCCGCCGGGAACCATGAAGGCGTGGCTGACGCCTTCGGCCGCCAAGGCAGAGAAGATGAACTGAGCGCCGGATTGGGGCTTGGCTCCGGGGTCGTGGGGGATACTCACGCGGTCATGCCTCCGTCGGTCGTAACGTCCGGTATTGATGTTGGCACACCGGGTGGTCGGCTCGAGCAGGAGGCTTCAGGCACGTGCAATCTGGGCCTGATAGGGGGCCGCTGACCTCCGGGGCTTGGGTGCCCAGACGAGAAAGACTGGGCGACCTGGCGGTGCGAGTTCTAGGGCGATGACGAACTAACCGCTCGGTACACCTTGACCCAGTCGATGTAGACGTGGCCTTGCGCGTCTTTGGACGGTGCGGGGCCGTCGGGCAGAGTCTCGAATTGCAGCACCCAATGCATCGGCTGAGCCGGCACGGCGTGGGTTGCTCGCCCGATCCGCTTCCCGTCGACCAGGAAGTCCACCTGCCCCGGCGACCAGTCGATCTCGTAGTCGTGCCAGTGGTCGCCGTTCACGCCGGTGTCGAAGCTGTCCTGGCCGCCGTCCGACTGCGCGTAGTGCATGACGGCGCTCCACGGCGAGCCGTCAAGCGGTCCCTCTGGAAAGTCGATCTCGCCGTCTGCCGGCCAGTTGTCCGAGTCCGGCCATAGCAGCGGGACCGCCTTGTAGCCGGGAATCTTGTCGGTTCGCAGGCGAATGACGAACTGCCCGTAGGCCATGGTCGGCAGCTTCGGGATGACTGCGCTGACCAGGTACTTGCCTAGGGTTGAGTCGTAGTGCAGCCAAGCGTCGAGGTTCCCGTTGGCGACAGACAAGGTACGGCCTGGATCGTAGTAGCCGGAAGTCGTGCCGCGTTTGGATCGGCTGGTGTCTTGGTAGGGCTCATCGTAGGCACGGAAGGTGTCCCCGTACACATCCAGGAACGTCCCCAGCGGCGCGGGGGTGTCGAAGTTGTCGTAGAACACGTACTCGTAGCCGGCGCGGTCGCTGGGAGGGAGCGGCTTGGGGGACGTGGCCGGTCCCGTCCCGCACCCGGCCATCCCCAGGACCCCGACCACCAGGATGGCAACCGCGACCAGCCCCACACGCCTGCGCCACACCAGTCGCGGCCGCTGCAGGGACCGTTGAC
>JBAXOQ010000277.1:0-6231 GCA_037133175.1 Actinomycetes bacterium | reverse complement strand
ATGTAGCTCCCGTGGTACCCGTTCTGCGGTGTCGGCTGGCCAACGGCGGCGGCCCGGATCGACGCACCGAACAAGTCCATCTGAATGCCGCGGTCGTTGATGTAGAACTCCCGATCAACCTCCGCTCCGGCCGCGCCAAGCACTGAGGCGATCGCGTCACCCACGACAGCCCAACGAGTGTGCCCGATGTGCAGCGGTCCCGTCGGATTGGCGGAAATGAACTCAACGTTGATCTTCGTTCCGGCCAGGGTGTCGCCGCGCCCGTATTCGTCGGCTGCCGCGACGACCTGCTGCGCCAACACCCCGGCAGCGGCGGCGGCGAGGGTGATGTTCAGGAATCCCGGCCCTGCCACTTCCACCTTGACCACGCCGTCAATTCCGGTAAGCCCGCTGGCGATGACAGTCGCCACATCGCGGGGCGGTCTGCCCGCCGCCTTGGCTAGTTGCAGCGCAATGTTCGTGGCGTAGTCCCCGTGTGCAGTGTTCCGCGGACGATCGACACTGACGACCTTCGGAATCCGATCGGGTTCGATCACCAAATCCCCGGAAGCGACGGCGTCGACCACCACTTCACGGATGCTGCTGGCAAGCTGGTCGGGAGTCACAATCGCCTAGGGTACGTGGTCAGGACAGATGCTGATCGTTCGTCCTACTCAGGTCGGTCCAGATTCTCGTGGAAGAAGCTGATCACCCGGTGCAGAGCCGCCTGGGTCGGGTGGCCGTCCTCGTCCACCAGGTCCGTGGTCACCACACTGTGCGCCATCCCCTTGATGCCGTTCGGATTGCCCTTGGAGGAATCGATCTCGATGCCCTCGAAATTCTCACCCAGCTCTGTGCGCAGCCGCTCGAACCGCTCGGGCGGACTCATCCGATCACCGGTGAAACGCAAGCCGAGCACGCACTGGCCCTCTTCAACCGCTCGGGTCTTGATTGTTGCCAGATCGTCGTCACTGACATGCAGTGCCCTGCTGTAGCCGTCGCTGATCCCGAACGGCAGCGACGGTTGAGACAACACGGGTGCCATCACCCACGGATCGACCATCAGCGCCAACGCGAAGTTGCCGGTCAGACACATGCCAATCGCGCCAACCCCGGGGCCACCACACTCTTCGTAGGCGTGCCGGGACAGAGCCCGCAACCAACTGGTGATCGGGCTCGATCCGCGCTTGGCAAGTACGTTGAACTCACGGCTGATGCAGGCGGCGCGGATCATCTCCTGGCCGACGTACACGTTGGACATGGCTTTGCCCGGGGTGCCGAACATGCTCGGCATGTACACCCGAAAACCCTCGTCCACCAGGCGACGCGAGAATTCGGCAACCTGCGGCGTAATCCCGGGAATCTCATGCATCACGATAATTGCCGGGCCCGTCCCGGCAATGAATACCGGGTGGGTGACGCCGTCGTCGGTGAATTGCGTTCGTTGGAATCCTTCAAGCATTCTGCGAACCTACCGACACCGGCCGCGGCGGTCCGCGCCAACCCTGGAAACCGCCCAATCGGCCGCAGCCCACACCACCTGTGCCGGGCCTTGGTAAGGTTTGATGGCTATCTTGAGCCCCCGTAGCTCAGGGGATAGAGCGGTGCCCTCCGGAGGCATGCGCGGGTGTTCGAATCACCCCGGGGGCGCGATATGAGAGTGTTCCGCTAGCGGCGGTCACCGGGCACGGGTTATCCCCAATCCCGGATCCGCCCGGGGTTCTCCACAGCGGACGCGAATCTTGAACGGTCACCATGCCGATTCCTTCTAGCGTTTCCGCATGCATTCACAACGAACCATCGCAAAACGCGGCGCCACGGCGCTCGCACTGTCGGTCCTGCTCACCCCGGTCGTACCTTCGGTGGCAGCGAACGCCGCTGATAGACCCGCGTCGAGCCGGGTGATCGGCGGGACCCCTGTCGACCAGAGCCGAACACCCACCCCGTGGTTCGTGCAACTCAACCCCGTCATCGACGGAGCCGACTACCTGTGCGGCGGCACGGCGATTAGCGACCGGTGGATCCTCACCGCCGCGCACTGCGTGACGGTGGACCGGCGTACCGCGTCATTGGCGGCGAGCAGCGCCCGAAGGAACCCGACCTCGTTGGATACCGGCCCGGTTCTTCGCTGGTCGTCGATCACAGTGCATCCCAAGTACGATCCATCCGGCGACGACTACGACGTCGCTCTGATCCGCACGGCATCGCCGATGAACACAGTGGGCCTTCCATACAGCGGTTCCGCCACGACCCCGATCCTCGGAACCGGGTTGCAGGTCTTCGGTTTCGGCGGCACTTCGAGCGCCGCCATCAGCTCGGCTTTGCAAGTGGGCAACATCGTTGACCTGGTGGGTCCCGCTGGTCAGTGCGGCAAGTACGGCGATCTCTACCGGCCGAAGACGATGCTCTGCGCTGGGCTTAGCAACGCAGCGGCCGACTCTTGCCAAGGCGACAGCGGCGGACCCTTGACCACCACCGGCGCAGCTCCCACCCTCGTCGGAGTCGTCAGCTGGGGCAACGGGTGCGCTCTGGCCAAGTACCCCGGGGTGTACGCCCGCGTGTCGGCCTTCGCACCGTGGATCCAGTCGGTTTCAGGCGTCCACCCAAAGGCCGGTCCGGCGGCGGCCGCCAAAGTACGCGCAGTCAAGCCCTGCAGCCAAGTCTTCTGCACCCTCAAACAAGGCGAACGGATCGAGTTCCCCGTGCGGAACACCGGCAACGCCCCGGGAAACTGGAGCACAACCGGCGTCGGAGTCAACCTCAGCCCAAAGAACGGATCCCTCGCCCAGGGCTCGGCCCGTACGGTCGCGGTTCGAGCCAGGACCGCAAGGACTGCGTGCGTGACTATCTCGGTTCGCAGCGCTGGACGGTTGGTGCTGACGTTCAAGATCGGACTCAACGGCGCCAGGTGCCGCTGACCCACAGGACCGGAGTTCGCTGGTGGGGCCCTGTCCGAACATGGTGACAGCGGCGGAGGCCCCACCAGTCAATCAAGCATCGATCCCAGCGACAATCCCCGGCACTTTGCCCAAGTAAGGGTTGTCGCAGGATTGTTCGATTCGCGCGGCACAGGCCTGGCTGTTCGCTCCGCTGTTGCCGTGCGCAGGCTCACATATGTACGCTTGATTATCAACGCCGACGACCCAGTGGGTGAGCAGTTCGGGAGGTGGGGGCATGACTGACTACATCGCGATAGAGGCTGGCGAATCATTTGCTTCCGTGTCTGCCCAAATCAAGTCCCTGGTTGACAGTTGGGCCACCCCGTCCTGGACCGTGGAAGTCCCTGGCGAGATCGCATTCCAGTATCGCGGGAGTGTTTGCGCGCTAATGTGGTCCGACGGTCCATTCTGCTCGCTAGAAGGCGGAGCCGGACATGCGCTCTTCAACCTCCTTGCGGCCCGAACGTCTTGGGGCCTAGTCCTTGAAGACGATCCCGGCGAGGTTGTGGCCACGCGACCGGCTCGTCGCAGTAGTGGCGCGCACGCGGCCTGCTAACCCGCCTTGCGGGCGCCAGCCACCAGATCGTTCGAGATCGTGATGACCGCCGATATCGACCGTGCCTGCTCCGTGGCCAAGACCCGGCGCAGCTTCTTCGACGACCCGCTGGCCAGTTCGACGGTCACGAACCACTTCTTGGTGGCCACGGGAAAGACGCTGCGGAACCAAGCACCCATCGTTCCGGTGTAGATGCCGACCGAACCACCGCAGAACGGGTGCCGGTTGACCGGAACTCCACTCAGGTCGCTGAACCGGAACGACCAAGGGGCAGCGACTGGGTCGCAGGTGGACAGCACCTCGTTCCACGGCTGATGGAACATGATCGTGCCATTTGGCGCGAGCGCGGAGATGAAGCTCATCATCGCTTGAGTCTCAAGTTCGCTGGCGGGTCGCCGTCCGCCACGATTGGCACGGCTCCAAGTGACCGGGAAGTTCCGGTTCAGGTCTACCCCACGGGAGTTGTAGCGATTGCCCGATGCATACCCGTCGGGATTCATCGTCGCGATGGTCCAGAGCTGCACATCGGCGGGAACGTCGGTACGGGCTGCCAACCCATTGGTGACCGCCACACCCCCGTACTCGCTACCGTGCATCTGGCCGATGACCAGCACTACGATCGGGGCGGTGGCAGAGCCGGTGCGCCGCGCGACGATCCGTCGGCCTTTCGCAGTCTTGCCCACCAGCACCTTGCGCGCGGCGAACCGGGGCTGCGCCAACGGCGCCAACCGGGCCGCTGAACGGCTTGCAGCAGTACCGGCCGCGGTCGGTCCGGCAGCCTGCGCAGACCCCGCACCCGCGGTCAACGGGAGAAGCGCGAATGCCAATCCGACGGCCATCGCACCGCCGACCGAACGTCTGTCAAGAGAGAACATCTCCACCCCTTTCTGGTGCGCACGGTACCGCAGGTGAGCGCCAACCCGCAGTTAGTAGCCTGCCAGTCGACGAAGAGACTGCTCGGTGCCCAGCCAGACGCTGGCATCCGTGCCGCCCTTGATGCCGGGGAACTTCGCCCGATCGGTGTACTGCCACCACGATGTCTGCCATCCAGGCAGGCTCGGCTTGGTGCGATAGCCGGACAGCCACAGCGGGTGGCCAGCCCGGGCGAACACCGTGCTGTTTCCCGTGTGCGGACCCCACCACCAGCCGCCGGTGTAGATGACAATGCGACTGTTCGGCAAGCCGGTCAACCGATGAACCTCCCGGGTCCAAGCGGTAATCCATCGGATCACCTTGGTCTTACGCATCATGGTCGGTCCCTCGGAGTCCAATACCGCGAAGTCGCCCTTTGCTCGGAAGCCCCCGACCGAGTTCATCGTGGCCACATAGAACCGCGCGTCCAGCCTCGGGTTTCGGCTGAACGCGGCGAAGTCATAAGCCCCACGGATCAAGCCGACCGAGGCCATACCACGCCAGTTCGTCGCCAACGTCGGGTCTACCCAGGTCCGCTCGGTTGCCTTGGTGAAAGCGAAACTGACGGTGCGCCCAGGCTGACCGTCGCGAATCTGAGGAGAGACCACCAGAGGCCAGTTGACCGAGCCCTTCCACACCGACACATCGGGACCGAATGGCGGCAAAGTTGTGACGGGCGCTGGCATCGGGGCCGGATCAGTGACCGGAGTTACGGGTTGCGTGGCGGCGGAATTTCGTACCGTCTGCGCGGACCAAGTGACCGATGTGGGCGCCGGGGGCGCTACTGGGGCTGCGAACATGTCGCACCAAGCTACCCCATCACCGACCAGCCGAAGGACTGGGTGGCTAGCCAGTGGTCAATTCGATCGGATCGTCGAAGGTGTATCCGGCTTCCTCAACGGCCAGCTGGACTGCCTCGACGTCGATGGGTCGATCATGGCTGATGGTCAGGATCGACGACGCCTCCGGTCGCAGATCGACGCTGGCGTTCACCACTCCGGGGATCTTCAGGGTCTCCTCGGTCACCGCACCCACACAATGCCCGCAGGTTAGTCCGCTGACCGCATAGCTGCTGTCTTGGCTCATCAAACGCTTCCCCTCAAATCGCTGCTTCCGGCTGGTGGCACCGTGCTGCCCAATTCGACCCCCGAATGCGTCTCGAACCACCCTCGTGGTTCAGGGTAGTGCAACAATTCCAAACATGGGCAGGGTCATTCTCATTTGCACCGACGGATCACCGCTGGCACTCGATGCTGCCCGTACCTGCATCGCAGTGCTCAGCCCGACCAAAGACGACAACCTCATCGTTGCCATGGCGATCGAACCAGCGGACCCGGCGCTTGCCTATGACGTGTCCGGGATGGCAGGACCGCTGATGACCGCGGAGGAGTTCGACGATCTAGCACAGGCGCAACAGCAACAGGGCCGACAAGTCACCAGCCAGGTCGCATTGGCCCTCGGATTGGCGCCAGACGCCATTCAGGTCGTCCAAGGACCGACCGGTGAATCGCTATGCGATTTGGCCAGCGAATTGCAGGCGTCGACCATCATCATCGGATCACGAGGCCACAGCGGAATCAAAAGAGCGGTGCTCGGTTCGGTCTCGGACTACGTCATTCGCCATGCCCCGTGTCCGGTCCTGATCAGCGGACCAGCGACGCTGGGCGGGCACCAGTAGTTCGCCGCGATCCGCGGACCGTTCACTCGCCCCGGTCGGCCCGTCACAGGTCGGGCCTTCCGCTATCGGCCGGGTGAACTCGGTCCAGCCGCTGCCATCGAAGAACCGGGCGTTGCGCGAATCCAACGGGTCGAGATACCAACCACGTGCGGGCTGCGGACTTGGGC
>JBAXOQ010000276.1:0-6326 GCA_037133175.1 Actinomycetes bacterium | reverse complement strand
AGAACTCCGGGCGCGACCGAATCGCCGTGTTCAACCAGCGCTGACCTGACACCAGTACGCGCCGCCTGCGCGCGAACAACTGGTGGCAACTGCGCCGGCAGCATCGCAACCGACAGTGGCCCCGCCGTTAGGGTTCACCACCATCGGTGCCACCAGCACGTGCGGACCGTCATCAGTTCGGTGCGGTCAGGTCACCGGGTTCACTCAATGAACAGTGTTCTTGAGAACCGACTTCACCGAATCTTTCGTCTGGCCGATCGCTGACTCAGGTTCCGACTCCAAGTCGCGCCGGCTCCTCGCTGGTCAGTATTCGACTCCGATCGGATGGCCCGGCCTCGACACGATCGCTGCCTTCGGGGACGATGGACGTGCGGCACGCACAACCGATCAGGAAGACTGGACTATGGGATCGAAGTCGGGCAAGGGGCAACAGCCGGAGCACCCATCCGGCGATGAGCCCCCTCCCCCCAAGGACGTCGTACCGACCGCACCGGTGGGACCGGCTCAGCGGTTGGATCGGGTCGTCGCGATTGGTAGCTCGGCGGGCGGGTTGGAAGCGCTATCGGAACTGCTGGCGTCACTGCCGCCCGATCTTCCGGTGGCGTACGTGGTGGCGCAGCATCTGTCCGCTGATCGTGACAGCCAACTCGTGGAGCTGCTGTCCCGCACCACCGCGCTTCGGGTGAAGACCGCCGCTGATGGGGAACCCCTGAGCGTGGGGGTGGTGCTGGTCGCGCCTCCTGGAGCCGACGTCCGTGTCCACGGCGGCTTTCTGGATGTGTCGAGCCCAGGTTCTGGGATAGGTCCACACCCGAGCATTGATGTGTTGATGCGTTCAACGGCCCAGGAGTGGAAGGACAAGGCTGTCGGGATCGTGTTGTCCGGTACCGGCAGCGACGGTTCGGCCGGGCTTCGCGCTATCGGAGATCAGGACGGATTGACGATGGCCCAGCGCCCGGATACCGCCGGGTTCGATGGAATGCCGCAGGCTGCCATCGCCACCGGGGCGGTGGATTTCATCCTGGCGCCGCACGACATGGGGACAGCACTGAAACGCACTCCTGGCACCGGAGCTGTTCACAGTGCCCGCCCCCACCCTGAGCCGCCGACCCCCGGTGGCACCGATCCGGTGGGCGATATTGTGGCGGCGCTTCACTTCTCAACCGGGCTCGACTTCACCGACTACAAACGCGGCACCTTGGAACGGCAGATCACTCGCCGCCAACTGCTGGTCGAGCTACCCGATGCGGGCCAGTACGGTGCACTGGTTGCCCAGGGCGGGGACGAGGCCAGCGCCCTCGTCCGCTCACTGCTGGTGACGGTGACGGCCTTCTTCCGGGACCGGCAAGCGTGGGATGCGTTGGCCGACGTGCTGGCAACGTCGTGGAAGGGCCGGGACCCGCATCGGCAAGTGCGCATCTGGGTGCCGGGCTGCGCGACCGGCGAGGAGGCCTACACGGCCGCCATGATTGCCGCCGACGTGTTGGGGGCCGGGGCGGATCTGCCGTCCCGGATCAAAGTGTTCGCCACTGACCTGTCCGATTCGGCGCTGGACATTGCCCGGCGAGGCCGGTACTCCGATGATGCGACCAGTGCCATCCCGCCGCGGTTGCGGGAGCGGTGGATGCGCGCCGGAGAAGCGGACTGGGAAGTGATCCCGGCGTTGCGTGATGCCGTGATCTTCGCCCGTCACAACGTGGGACAAGACCCCCCGTTCCCCCGCATCGACCTGGTGTGTCTTCGCAACACGTTGATCTACTTCAACGCGCCTCTGCAAACCCGGGTGCTGTCCTTTTGCCGTTTCGCGTTAGTACCCGGCGGTGTGTTGTTCTTGGGTGAGTCCGAGCATCCGACCGGCCCGGCGGGGCTGTTCGACGTCGTCGATGAGCACAACCGCATCTACCGGCGCTCTGCCATGATGCTGCCCGGACCGCTACCGTTGCCGCGCCCCGACCGAATCCACACGTCCCGCCCTGACGGATCGGAGCCTTCGGCGGACCAGCGGATGCTACTGCGGGACATCTTGATCGACCAGTTCCTGCCACCGGCGTTGGTGGTGGACGCCAACGATGACGTCATCGAGGTGATCGGCGACGTGTCGCCTTGGTGCCTATTCTCCCCGGGCCAACCCAGCACCCACGTGGTTGCGATGCTGCGCGAGCAGCTGCGCCCCGAAGTTGCGAACCTGTTGCTGCTGGCCCGCCGCGGCGGCACCCAGACGCTGGAGCGGGATGTGCACACCCCCGAGGGCCCGACCCGACTGAAGGTGCGGGCGCTCGGGCCGTCCGAACATGAATGGGTGCTGCTGACCTTCAACCCGACCCCCACTGAACCGGCGACCACCGGCGCAGCCACCGGGTCCGACAGCGACCAACCCGACACGGAACTGGGACAGGTCAAAGCCGAACTTGCGATCACCCGGGCAGCGTTGCAGTCCACCGTGGAGGACGTGTCCGCCTCAAATGAGGAACTGCGGGCAATGAACGAGGAACTGCAGGCCTCCGCCGAGGAACTGCAAGCCTCAGGGGAAGAAGTCCAGTCCACGAACGAGGAACTGCATGCCACCAACGAGGAGTTGACCGTACTCAACTCCGAACTTCGCGAGCACGGCACCGACCTTGCCACCATCAACGCTGGCCTACGGAACGTGCAAGACTCCTTGATCAGCGGAATGGTGATCGTGGATCGAGAACTACACGTCACCCAATACACCCGGCTCGCGGTGCGACTATTCGTCCTGATCGACACCGACGTCGGCACACCGTTGACCGCGGTCACCACGACGGTGCCCGTCCCGGACCTGGAACGGCATCTGCGTGATGCCATCGAGCACGAAACCCGGTCGGTGCTGGAGCTGTCCGGGCACGGCAACGACTACCTCGTGGCCTTCCAGCCGTACCTGCAACCCGGTACCCATAACGCTGGAGCCATCGTTGTCGTCACCGATGTCACCGACCTGATGGCGACTAGACGGGCCCTGGCCGACACCGAGCACCGCTACGCGCTGCTGGCCCAAAACGCAACAGACGTGGTGTGGGAACGTGACGTCAGTGGGGCGCTGGTGTGGGTGTCCCCATCGGTCGAGCAGGTGTTGGGCTGGAAGCCGGAGCAGTTGATGGGCACTTTCGTGCGGGAGATTGTTCACCCCTCCGATATGGTGGATGTGGAATCGAAAATTGCGGATCTGCTTGCCGGGGATGCGGTGCCGCCGTTTGAAGTTCGGATCATGGGCGCGGGCGGAGACCACCGGTGGATGTCGTTGCTGGCGCGAACCATCACCGCCGCCGATGGTTCGGTGACCGGATTGCTCGCCTGGCTGCGTGATGTTCACGAGCAGGTGCTGGCCCGGCAGGAGCTGGCGGCACATGAGCAGCTAGCCCGCTTAGTGCTGGACAGCTCTCCTGAAGCCTACGTCGCCGCCGATCGTCACGGTCGAATCGTTTCCTGGAACCGCAGCGCCGGGCATATGTTCGGTTGGTCACCGGGCGAAGCACTTGGGCGTTTGGTGGCGGATGTGATCGTGCCCCCGCAGTTCCGGGCTGCCCACAGTGCGGCCATGGCCCGGTACCAGGGCCCACCGCAATCCTCCGCGGTCGTGGGCAAGCTCAGTGAGCAGGTGGCTTGCCACCGGGACGGCAGCCTGTTCCCGGTGGATCTGGCTGTGAGTGTGACGGGCGAGGGTGAAGACCGGCTCTTCCACAGCTTCATCCGGGATACAAGTGCGGCAGCACTGGCCCGGCAAGCGTTGGAAGCCTCGGCCCGAGAACTGCGGGAGAGTGAGGAGCGCTACCGGTTGTTGGCTGAGAATGCCACGGACATGGTGTGGCAGCTGGACGCCGACGGAACACTGGTGTGGGCGTCCCCGTCGGTTGAAGCCCAATTGGGGTGGAACCCGGAGCACCTGGTCGGTACGAGCGCTCGTGATCTGATCCACGCCGATGACTTGGGCGAGGCAACGAGGTGGAACGAGCAACTGCTGACGGGGGTATCTGTTCCCGCTTTGGAATCACGAAGGAGGTGCGCCGATGGGAATTACCGGTGGCTTTCCCTGCAGGGACACCCGATCATCGACGCTGCTGGTTCGGTCACCGGTCTGATCATCGGCATGCGTGACATCCAGGACGAAGTCACCGCAAGAACACAACTGGCCCACGCGATCGAACACGACCCGCTGACCGGTCTAGCCACGCTGCCGGTGGTGGTAGCCCGCATCAACAGGTTGCTCGCGCAACCGACAACGGGCGGTGCGAGCCCTATGGTCGGGGTGTTGTGTGTGGGGGTCGATTCGTTGAAGGCGGTCAATGAGGCGCTCACTCATGCCGCTGGTGATCGGGTCCTGTTGGCGGTCGCGGCCAGGATCGCCGCCGTCCAACACGACCCCGATTTGCTGGCCCGCGGCTCCGGCGATGAGTTCCTTGTGCTGCTCCCGGAACTGGTCAGTGGAGCTGACGCCGCCACCATCGCCGACAAAGTTCGCCTGGCAGTCCACGGCACGCTGAGGATAGGCGCCAACCGGCTTGAGCCCACCGTCAGCGTCGGCATCGCCACCGGAGGACACGGCGCAGGCGGCGAACAACTACTGCGCGAAGCCTCCATCGCGATGCACCAGGCCAAAGACGAAGGCCGGGACCGGTGCGAGTTCTTCCAAGCCGACCTGGCAGCGGAGGCTGAAAACCGGTTGGCTATCGAGAACGCGGTCCGCGAGGGCCTGCGTGACGGGCAATTCGTGCCCTGGTTCCAGCCGGTCGTGAACATTGCAGATGGGGCCGTGGTTGGTTATGAGGCTTTGGTGCGCTGGCTCCGACCCGACGGCAGCGTCGTCACGCCGGACCGTTTCTTGCCCGTCGCCGAACGTAGCTCCTTGATCGCCGATCTGGATGTCGCGGTCCTGCAACAGGCCGTTGAAACGCTGCGCACACTGCCCGAACCGATGCACGTCGCGGTCAATGTCTCGGCGAACACCTTGGCCAACGCCGACTACGGGCACGCGGTGATCGCCGCACTCGCCGATGCGAACGCGGACGCCAACAGGTTGCACGTGGAGTTTACCGAGACAGCACTGCTATCCATCAGCAGCCGGGTCCAGGACGTCATGCGCGAACTGGCAGCAATCGGGGTGCGCTGGTATGTCGATGACTTCGGCACCGGCTACTCCTCCATTGCCCACCTGCGGGACCTACCCATCGCCGGACTCAAGCTCGACCTGTCGTTCACCGCCGGAATCCGGGCGGGCGACGACACCTCCGACCAACTATCCAAAGCCCTCGCCGGACTGGCCGCCGGCCTAGGAATTGACACCGTCGCCGAAGGCGTTGAGACACCCGAAGAAGCAGCCAGCCTGACAGCCCACGGCTGGAAACACGCCCAAGGCTGGCTGTACGGACACCCCGAACCAGCCACCGCCATCCTTCCAACCTGACGCCCGAAGCAAACAACCCCCGAGATTCCTGCAAACCGAGTCAGCGATGGTCCACCCTGGCAGATCTCTGTCATGAATCCACGGATCACGGATCGAACGGTTGACCACCATTCTGTTGCCTGGTGCGCGGACCCTCCGGCGAGTGACGCGGGAATATCGGGGCGCTGTCGGCGATGGTTACGCTGGGCGCCGGTGTTCTTCTCGCGTCCCCAGTTCATGGACAGGACAAGCCTGGCGCTGCAGTGGTGTCCCCTGCCGCCCCAGCACCGGTGACCGAGCGCACACCCCCGCCGGGTCGGGTATCAAGGTTAGGGCAGCCCAATCCGTAGTGTTGTCCGTGTCTCAGCAGTGCGACAGCCCCAAAGACCGGGACAACAAGTACGAGGACAACTACGTGAGCACCGTCTACCTGAAGGGCTCCATGCGCACTGGGGCACCGGGATATCGCTCGTGCAGCAGCGTCCGCACTATTCCTCACGCGGACTAGTCCGACTGTGACTTGCACGGCGCGTGCCTGACCAGAGCGAACCTATCCTCCGCGACCCTGACTGGCGCGACCCTGACTGGCGCGAACCTGACCGACACGATCCTGTCCGGCGCGACTTGGTGGGACGGAAGAATATGCGCCACCCCGTCGATCGGCACATGCAAGTAGCATCGGACCTGAATTCGCAACCAGTGGCGCACCGTCCAGGCACGCGCGTCCGTCTGACCGAACGTTGACACGGTCGTCAGGTCTTGTAGGTCTGGATCTTCCTGTACGCGGTGTAGATGCCAGTGGCGGGGGCACCCCAGCTGACGCGCAGCTTCAGATGCCAGCCGTAGGTGCGGATCTGCAGGGTGCCTTTCGGGCAGTAGCGTGACCCGTTGCCGTAGCCGGTCGCCCGGGTGGCCGTGGTTCGCTTCG
>JBAXOQ010000275.1:0-6338 GCA_037133175.1 Actinomycetes bacterium | reverse complement strand
GTCCTCCAGCACACCGAGCACTCCCACCACCGGGGTCGGCAGGATCGCGGTGTCGCCGGTCTGGTTGTAGAAACTCACGTTGCCGCCAGTGACCGGAACGCCGAGCGTCAGGCACCCGTCAGCCAGCCCGCGCACCGCCTCGGAGAACTGCCACATGACCGCCGGATCCTCCGGTGAGCCGAAGTTCAAGCAGTCGGTGACGGCCAGCGGGACGGCGCCGGTCGTCGAGACGTTGCGATACGACTCGGCCAGCGCCAGCTGCGCTCCGTGGTACGGATCGAGGTAGGCGAACCGGCCGTTGCAGTCGGTCGATAACGCGACCCCACGCCCGGTCGACTCGTCGACCCGGATGACCCCGGCATCTTCGGGTTGGGCCAGCACTGTGTTGCCTTGCACGTAGCGGTCGTACTGATCGGTGACCCACGATTTATCGCACAGGTTCGGCGAACCGACCAGGCGCAGGAGCGTGTCCCGGAAGCCGTGGGTTTTGTGCGGCCGAGCCAGTGACGCGGCCGAATCGGCCTGCACCGCGTCCTGCCAGTCCGGCCGGGCGTAGGGCCGGTTGTACACCGGTCCGTCGTGCGCGACCGACCGCGGCGGCACATCGACGATGCGCTCCCCCTGCCAATCGATGGTCAGCCGACCGTCCGCGGTCACCTCGCCGATGGCCACCGCCTCGACGTCCCACTTGCGGCAGATCGCCATGAACGCGTCGACGTTGTCCGGCGTCACCACCGCGCACATGCGTTCCTGGGACTCGCTCATCAGGATCTCTTCCGGAGTCAGCGACGCATCCCGCAGCGGCACCAGGCCCAGATCGACGTGCATGCCGCCGTCGCCGGCGCTGGCCAACTCACTGGTCGCGCACGAGATCCCGGCGCCGCCGAGGTCCTGAATCCCCTCGACCAGACCGGCGTGCAGCACTTCAAGCGTGCACTCGATCAGCAGCTTCTCCATGAACGGGTCGCCGACCTGCACGCTCGGGCGTTTGGCCGGACCGTCGGCGTCGAACGTCTCCGACGCCAGCACCGACACCCCGCCGATGCCGTCGCCGCCGGTGCGGGCGCCATACAGCACGACCTGGTTGCCGACGCCCTTGGCACTGGCCAGGTGGATCTCCTCGTGGCGCATAGCTCCGATACACAACGCGTTCACCAGCGGGTTGCCCAGATACGTCTCGTCGAAGGTGATCTCGCCGCCAATGTTCGGCAGGCCCAGGCAGTTGCCGTACCCGCCGATTCCGCTGACCACTCCCGGCAGCACCCGCCGGGTGTCGGGGGCGTCCACCGGACCGAACCGCAACGGGTCCATCACGGCCAACGGCCGGGCACCCATCGCGATGATGTCGCGCACGATGCCACCGATGCCGGTCGCGGCGCCCTGGTACGGCTCGACGTACGACGGATGGTTGTGACTCTCGACCTTGAACGTGACAGCCCAACCATCACCGATGTCCACCACGCCGGCGTTCTCGCCGATGCCGACCATCAGCGCGTCGGTTTGGGGTGCCTTGTCGCCGAACTGGCGCAGGTGCACCTTGCTGGACTTGTACGAGCAATGCTCGGACCACATGACCGAGTACATCGCCAATTCAGCACTGGTCGGACGCCGGTCGAGGATGCTGCGAATCTCGGCGTACTCGTCGGGCTTAAGACCGAGTTCGGCGAACGGCTGCGGCTGTTCTGGCGTCGCCTGTGCGTTGGCGACAGTGTCGATGTGACGGCTCGCTGTGGCGCTCATGACTTTGTCGCCTTTGCACCCGAAAAGCCGCCCAAAAACGCCGAATTTGCCCGGGAAAGCGGCTTTTCGGGAGCAAAGGCGGGGGTGGGGGGATGCCCTGCGGTGATGGTGGTGTGTCCGGTGATGGTGCTCATGCCGTCACCTTCCCGACGCCGACCGGCGCGGTGCCGGTGAGGGCGGCCAGCACGGAGGCGATAACGCCCAAACCGTCGAGGCTCGGGCCGGTCAGCGGCTCCACCGAATGCTCCGGGTGCGGCATCAGCCCGACGACGTTACCTCGCTCATTGCACACCCCGGCGATGTCACGGCGCGACCCGTTCGGGTTCCCGCCGACATACCGGAACACCACCCGGCCTTCGCCCTCGAGCATGTCCAGCGTCGACTGGTCAGCTTCGTAGCGGCCCTCGCCGTTCTTCAGCGGGACCAGGATCTCTTGGCCCGGCGCGAATGCGTTGGTCCAGGCAGTGGCGCTGTTCTCGATCCGCAGCACCTGGTCGCGGCAGACGAAGTGCAGCGAGGAATTGCGGGTCAGCGCGCCGGGCAGAAGGTGGGACTCGCACAGGATCTGGAACCCGTTGCAGATCCCCAACACCGGCATCCCGCCGCGGGCGGCGTCGATGACCTCGGTCATCACCGGTGCGAAACGGCTGATCGCGCCGCACCGCAGGTAGTCGCCGTACGAGAACCCACCCGGCAAGATGACCGCATCCACCGACCGCAGGTCGTGATCGCCGTGCCACAGCGCGACGGGTTCGGCGCCGCCGAGGCGCACCGCCCGGGCCGCGTCCCGATCGTCGAGGGTGCCCGGGAACGTGACGACACCGATGCGTGCGGTCATGTCGGCGACTCGGCGGGGTTGGTGTGCAGCACGTAGTCCTCAATCACCGGGTTGCTCAGCAGCGTTCCGGCGATCTCATGCAGCAAGGCGACCGCCTCGTCGGTCAGCTCGGCATCCAGGTCGATGACGAACTGTTTTCCCTGGCGAACGTCCGTGACACCGTCGAGGCCGAGGCGCCCGAGCGCACCCCGAACGGCGCGACCCTGCGGATCGAGGATTTCGGGCTTGAGCATGACATCTACAACGACGCGGGCCACTGATTCTCCGATGTTCGCCGGTACCTGTACTGTCCTGCGATCCTATCCCGCACGCGGCAGCGCGCCGGAACAGAACAGGGTCCGCGCCGAAGAACCGCTGCGTTGAGTGGGGAGTTGTCGTCGGGTTTCCATGATCGAAATAAACGACAACTCCCCACTCAACGAAAGGACGGGGCCATCGAAGGGCGAGCCGACTGGGCAGGGACGAGTCCTAGACTGGTGTCGGCGAGGTGAAACTGGACACCTCGTGTCCCGCCAACCAAATATGCTGACGCCGGCAAACAAGCTGACGTCAGCGAGCAGTCCTCGCCCGATGGAAAGGCGCCCCAATGCTCCGCGCGACAGTGAACTCGAGTCAGCAGATCGGACCGCGCCGGGCGCAAACCCTGGTGGCGCTAGTCGCGGCCGTAGTGGTCGCCATGATGGCGGTGGCCCTGCTGGCACCGCCCCCAACCGCCGCGGCTTCCCAGGCACCTGCGGCCTCGACGCCCCGCGCCATCGGCACCGGAACCGGCGGCTGGTTCTGGCAGAACCCGCTGCCCCAAGGCAACGCGCTCAAGGGGGTGAGCTGTCCGGACGCCACCCACTGCTGGACGGTCGGCGACAGCGGCACAATCCTGACCTCCAGCAATGCCGGAGCCACCTGGACTGCTCAGCATTCCAGAACGAGCTTGGACCTGCGTTCGGTCTCGTTCGTCGACGACCGTCACGGCTGGGCTGTCGGCGGCGCGAACAAGGCGAACCTGATCCTGGCCACCGACGACGGCGGCGAGACGTGGAATCCGCAATCGGCCGGGGTTGAGCACAATCTGTATGCGATCCAATTCATCGACGCTCGCCACGGTTGGGCAGTCGGAGCGAACTTGACAATTCTGGTCACCAACGACGGCGGCACTTCGTGGACCGACCGGAGCATCCCGGGGTCCACCACAGTGCTGACGTCAGTCACCTTCCGCAACCAGTCGCTCGGGTGGGCGGTGGGCAACGGTGGAGCGATCCTGAACACGACCGACGGCGGCGTGTCCTGGGTCAGGCAGGACTCCACCACCGATGACCGATTAGTTGGCGTCGCGTTCTCGACCGACACCGAGGGCTGGGCAGTCGGCGGCAAACTGCATACCAAGATGCTGCACACGTCGGACGCCGGCCAGCACTGGGCCATCACGACGTCAGGGGCAGACGGCCTGCTGACCTCGATCACCTTTGCCGACAGCGCCACCGGCTGGATCGGCACCGACGGCGGGGAACTCCTGTCCACCGTGGACGGTGGAGCAACCTGGACGAGGTCGGTGCTGCCGTCATCGGACGGGGTCTTTGGGATTAGCGCCGGTGACCGCCAGCACGTCACTGCGGCAGGCGCGGGCGGCTTGGTCCTGACCAGCGCCAACGCGGGTGGATCATGGACCAATCGCACATCGGGACCCACCACGCCATTGGCGTCGATCGCATCCGGCGACCTTGACCACAGTTGGGCGGTGGGAACCAGCGGCGCAATCTTGGCCACCGCCGACGGCGGGACGACGTGGGTACCCCAGCCGTCCGGCGTCACCTCGACCCTCAACGGAGTGGCAGCCCGAGATGCCGGACACGCCTGGGCAGTGGGCAATAACGGGGTCATTCTGGCCACCGCCGACGGCGGGACGACCTGGACACCGCAGAACTCGACTACCCAGGAGCACCTCAGGAAGGTAGCGTTCGCCAACTCTCAGTGCGGCTGGGCCGTCGGGGGGAACGGCGTCATCGTCGCGACCATCGACGGCGGCGCGACCTGGACGCAGCAGAATCCGACCCCGGACTCGGAACTGCGCGACGTCGCCTTCGTCGATGCCCAGCACGGCTGGGCCGTCGGTGATCCGTCTGGGCTAACTGACAAAGCGCGGATTGTGACCACAAGCGACGGTGGCCAGACCTGGACTCCCCAGACGTCCGGAACCCCAAGCGCTCTGAATGGCGTCGCGTTCGCAGACGTCGATCACGGCGTGGCCGTGGGAAACAGCGGCGTCGTGCTCACCACCGATGACGGCGGACAACACTGGGCCAGGCAGACCCTGGCCAACGCCGGAAATATCAGCGGCGTGACATTCTCGGATCCCCGCCACGTCTGGATCGTTAGCGGCACCGGAAGCATCCAGACCAGCGAGGATGCCGGCGCGACCTGGACTCCCGACACGTCGCCGACCCACGCGGGCCTGCTGTCAGTGGACTTCGCTGACGCAGATCACGGGTGGATCGTGGGCACCAGAGGCATCATCTTGGCCCGGAACAGCCAGTACCAGCCGCCCACAGTCAGCGGCTTCACGCCGACGTCGGGCCCGGTCGGAACGTCAGTCACGGTCAATGGCACCGGGTTCTCCGAGGCGCTCAGCGTCGAGTTCGGACACGTCCTCGCTGAGTTCACGGTCGAATCCGACAGCCAGATCATCGCTGTGGTCCCCGACGGCGCCGTGACCGGACCGATCAGTGTGTCCAACCCTGGCGGCACCGCGGTGAGCGCGAATGCCTTCGGGGTGAGCCCGACGGTCCGATCGTTCAGCCCGCCGTCTGGTTCGGTCGGAACCACGGTCACCATCAGCGGCAGCGGATTGGCCGGGGTAAGCGGGGTGGCCTTCAACGGTACGGCGGCATCCAGTTTCACCGTGGTCGGCACAGACACGGTCACGGCGATCGTCCCCCCGGGTGCGACTACCGGTCGAATCACCGTGGCGTCACCGAGCGGAGCAGCCGCCAGCACCGTCGATTTCACTGTCGGACAGCAGGTGCAGGTTCCCGCCAACGGTTGCGTCACCGCGCCACCGGCAATCCCGAAGCGTGGCATCGTCCGGCTGACCAAGGCCGGCTGCGTCACGAACGCAGGCCGACCGGTGCGGGTCGCCGTCAGCGGTCGCACGCTCCCGCGCGGCGACCAGTGGTACTACCGCCTCATCCGCAACCGCAACGGTGCGGTCTTCCTGCGCACCTACGGCTACCGCCTGGCGCTGCGAATCGTATGGTCCGCACCCGCGACCGACTCGTACCTGCCATACCGAGCCGTTCGCGAATACCGCACCCCCCGCCACTAGCCGACCAACCAGCGCCGCTCACCCCAACGGTCAGCGAGCGAGCGAAGTGAGCCACCGGCGAAGCCGGTCCCGGACCCCGGCCACCCTCACCCGTCACCACCTGCCACGGCCAACCCACCCACAACACCAGAAACCATCCCAGACGGCCCGCCACTGGTAGTTGCCTTGTGCGAGCGATCCCCGCGAGCGCCAGCGAGCCACCGGCTCCCAGGCGCCCCGAGCGCAGCGAGGCGGCGCCGCCGGAGCCGGTGTTGGGGATCGTTCGAGCATAAAGAAACCGCGGCAGCCGACCGGCGAAGCCGGTCCCAAACCCCAGCCACCCTCACCCGTCACCACCCACCACAACCAGCCCACCAACCACCACCGAAACCATCCCCAATGGCCCACCCCTGGTAGTTGCCTTGTGCGAGCGATCCCCGCGAGCGCCAGCGAGCCACCGGCTCC
>JBAXOQ010000274.1:0-6365 GCA_037133175.1 Actinomycetes bacterium | reverse complement strand
TAGAGCAGAGGTTTCCTAAACCTTGTGTCGCAGGTTCGAATCCTGCCGGGGCCACAAGAGCCGTAGCCCGATAGTCGTTGCGGCGCAACGCCCTTCGAGGGTTCTCGTTCTCGCCTCTGGCGCGTCGGGCGGTCCCTTGTTCCGTCCAAACTGAACCTCTGCTCCATCGTTTCCGAGTGCATCGGGCTCGGGTAGGGCACGGCGGAAACCCCGAATTGAGCAGAGGTTCAGGGAACCTTGTCAGGATGAACTGGCGCCCAAATGAGGGCCGCGACGCCGTGGTCTCGTCCCTCGTGCGTCAGATGATGTCAACAATCTCGGAATGGAATGACTTGAGGTGGACCTGTGACCACTTCCCTAGCTCTTCGAGTACCGGCCGTAGCGCTAGACCCCTGGGGGTGAGTCGGTAGGCGTTGTTGCGGGCTGCTGCGTCGGGGTTGACGCGCTCGATGATCCCGACCGAGGTGAGGAGTCGGAGTCTGGCCGTGAGGATGTTGGTCGAGACATGTTCCGGCGACTCGAGGAACTCGGAGAAGGTGCGGGTGCCGTGGGAGATCAGGTCTCGGACGATGAGCAAGGACCACTTGTCCCCGAGGACGTCCAACCCCGAACTGATCGGGCAGACGGAACGCCAGTCAAGGGTATCGGGGTCGGGGTCCGTGCTCATCTCACCTCTAGTCTGAGAGCGTCGCGGCCATCTCCTTGAACGAGGCTTCCATCGGCGTGGGCTGCCAGTCAAGGACGTCGGATGTCGCACTGGTGTCGAAGGCTATCCGCTTGCCGAGTAGGGGCAACGTTCCTTTGGCCTGGCGGTCGAAGAGACTCATAAGCCTCACGGCTACGTTCGGCGCCTTCCGGGACGGGACCTTCGTGTAGCCGGCTTGCCTGAGGAGCCCGGCGATGGTCGCCATCTCGATGGGCTCGGAAGTCGACGCGATGAACCGTTGTCCCGGGGCGCGCGGCGCGGTCAACGCCATCACGTGGAGCCGGGCAACATCGCGCACGTCGACCATGCCCATGGCAACGTCGGGGATCATCGGCATCTTCCCGCCGATCATGTCCGAGATCATCGCCACGCTCTGACCGTCGGCTTTGGCGCCCAGCGACGGGCCGAACACGCCACCGGGGTTGATCACCGTGAGCTCCATCTGGCTTTCACGGTTGATGTCCCAGGCGGCGCGTTCGGCCAGCGTCTTGCTCTTCGCATAGGCGCCGATGTTGGTGGTGGTGTCCGACCACGAGTCCGGTCCGTAGCGACCGCTGTCCTTGCCGGCCGCCACGGCCACGATCGAGGATGTGAGCACCAGACGGCTGACCCCGGCTCGCTGCGCGGCTCGGACCACGCGCGTGGTGCCCTCCACCGCCGGGGCGATCAGTTCGTTCTCGTCCTTCGGCTCGGCCAGGACGAACGGCGACGCCACATGGATGACGTAGGTGCATCCCTGCATTGCCTCGTCCCATCCACGGTCGGACAAGAGATCGGCCTCAGCGAAGGTGAGCAGATCCGCTGGAGCCACTGCCGCGATGGCCGCCATCGTGGGGTCGGTCTTCGACGCCGAACGCACTGTCCCGACGACCTCGTATCCGTGACGGAGCAGCTCGGCGCCGACGTGCTGCCCGATGTACCCGCTGATGCCCGTCACCAGAACGCGTGCGGTCATGTCTTGTGTCTCCTTGCGATAGGAAGCCGATGTGGTGTGAACGAAACATCAGGTCTCTTCTGGCGTGCTCGTCGGCGAGGCAGTGAGCCGGTCAGTTCACCGGCGCCGTGACGGGGAAGCCTTCGATGAAGACCAGGCTGTTGGAGTCGGTCAGCTCGTTGAGCCGCAACTGCTTGAAGGGTTCGTAGTCCGCGGAGTCGTACCAGGCCAGCGCGGCTTCCATGCTCGGGAAACGGAGAACGGCAGCCCAGTTGCCATCAAAGTCGCCTTCCCGGGTCGTAGGGGTGGTGGTCCCCGCAACCATCTGCACGCCAGACTTCTCCAGGATCGGGAACACATACTGGGAATAGCGCTCGTTGAACTCCGCGGGATTCTTGATCTTGATCTGGACCATGGCGTAAGCCGGTGCGGTCTCGTCCGTCATATCAGTGACTCCTCGTTAGATCGTCGCAGTCGGTTGACTTGCGTTTCGCAATCTAACGAAGTCACTTGCACTATGCAAGTCAAGGCCAGCCACGAGGACAGTCGAGCGCTTGCGCAAATGGCACGAAATCGTTTCCCTCACCAAACATGCGCATTGGGCACGACGCCAGATCTGGCCCTTCGAAACCGCCAAGAATCGTTGGTACCAAACACTTCTTGCTGCGACGATACTCGGATTCCTGAACCTTGTGTCGCCAGTTCGATTCTGGCCGGGGCCACTCACCAATGAAGACCCAACCAGGATCGCGATACAGCCCCTGCCTCTCGCTGGACGTTCCAAGCATTCACACATGGTCTCTTTCGCGGACGCCTTGCCGACGGGCGATCGGCAGTGCATCAACGTCCGAACGGGCCTGCTCGACCTCGCTGTCCTTTCGGTCTTCGGGCCGGAGATTTCTTCGCCCGCACCTCGGAAGCCGTCGCGGCCGGTCAGGTGTGACCCGCTCAGACGCCGTCGACTACCTCCGCGTCATCCAGCGGGAACCCCCAAAGGTCGATCACTGACGACCAGCAGCCTCCATTCGCCGTCCAGTACTTTGCGTGCTGCCGCAGTCCGGCCATCCGAAAGACGCCCCAGAACGTCAGCCTTTCCGCGGGCAAGTAGCGGATCGTCTGCGTCACCGGCCAGTTGAGCGCCGTCACGACGTCGGACCCGACGCTGTCATCGTCCTTCCTCTTGAAGTTGGAACCGAATACGTCCGAGGCGATGAATACGTTGCGCCACATGAGATCCGGACGCCGTGGCGCGCGGTCCTCGAAGTACCTGGGCCGGTACTGCCGGATGAAGTCGTATGGGCACCCGACAGTGACGAGCGAGCTGATCGCATTCGACACGCGTTGGGTGCCGGAGAGGCTGGTACCGATCGGCGGCGCCAGGTCGTCGAGAACCACGATGCTGCCGAAACTGTAGGCGAGCACGTGGATGTGCCCGGCGTACAGGCCCTGATCGAGGACGGCATCGATCGCGTAGTCCAGCCGATCTGTGATCTCCTTGGCCTCCGCGGGCTCACTCAGGTAGCGCAGCAACTGCCGAATGCGCTGCGCACCGAGCAGGATCCGTCGTCGCAGAGCAAGGTAGACGGACGTCGCCGCCGCCCCTCCGACCAGAACCGCACCGGGTGCCGGATCGAGCATGGCGGGGATGTTCACCGACCACCGCGTGCCGCTCAAGATCAGCGCTGCGGCCGATGCGGCGATCCAGATGAACGCAAGCAGTAGCACGAGCATCAGCACGGTGCCGTACAGCAAGTTGGCCTTGGCCTTGCCGCTCTTGACAGTGCGCCCGGGCAGCAGGGCGCGCAGGCCCACTGCGAGGCCATAGCCCGTGTACCAGAAGGTCCGCAGGAAGCCCGGTGGCACCGCCTCGGTTCGCGTGCCGTCGTTAGCGTCGAGCACGGCCAACGCGTCGTAGTAGTCCAGCTCGACGATGTCGAGGACGCGCACGCCGTCGACACTGATGGTGCGGACCGCTCGGAGCCCAGCCGGCGCGGGCGGAGTGTCGGAGGTGGCCGTCACCCGCCCCCGGCTCAGGTTCGCCGTGCAGGCGATCGACTCCGCGACGACAGCGGCGGAGTTGAACGCATCCCGACCGAGCCCCGGAACGAAGATGAGCAAACCCGGCGCTCGGCGAACCTGGGTGGCAGCACGCTCGGCCATGGGCCCCACCCCGTTCGCGAAATCTGTTCCTATTTGCCCTGAATGGGTAGAATAGCGAGCCTCGCCGCGACGGAGGAGGGGCGATGCGAGTCCTTCGAGCAAATGCCGACGCGGGCCGGTACCTGATTGCTCCCGCCCTCCTTCTTGCATTGGTCCTCATCGGCGCGACGATGGCGGGGAGCGCGACCGCTACTGCTGCGCCGGATCGGCGGCAGCCACCTCGACCCCTCGTGCACCGCGGCCCGGCGTCCCCCACCAGCCCGCAGATCGACGCGTACTACTCGCTACTTTCTCGTGGCGAGTGCGCGACCCTGGCTGAACAGACCCCACCGAACCAAGGTGCCACCGCTGCGCTGTACCACGCAGCTGCCCAACTGTGCCTGACCGATCAGGTGCCTGGCACCGTCGTCGACTGGACTGCACTCACTGCTGCGTTGGCCGGGAGCCGGGACATCGTCGACTGCCTGTCGAGGGACGTGCGCGTTGCGTTGCGGCACGCCCTCGACATTCATGCCGCGAAGCCGGGCCAGACCGACCGGTTCGGACAAGCCAGCAACGCCACCGCATGCATCCCGGTCCCCACTCAAGTGGTGCTCGTGCAGGACCCATCGGGCAGCGCCTCCGTAGTCGTCTTCGGCCAGAGACTGTTCGAGGTCACCGGGGTGCAGATCAACCACACATGGTTCGCGGCCACGAGTCGCAACGCGCAAGAGGGCACGGAGTGTGCGCGCGCGGATGTCGTCGGCGCACCCGCCCTCGCCGACGACTCAGCCATCACGCTGCGCGTCCGGGGCAACGGATACAAGACACCGACTCAGGAATGGCTGGTCGGACCCGCTGTTCCCACGAGTCAGGTGGACCAGAGCAACGGGGCACCCGGGCTCGATACCGCCACGTGCACAGTCACCCAAGGGTGACCGCCGGTGAGCGACACGACATCCGGTCCGGAGTCGAACGACGTAAGTGAGCTAGAGGCGCCAGCGTCCAACCAAGAACCGGCTGCATTCAGCGCCATCAAGACCGCGCTCGCGTTCCTGCCGCCGATCACCCTGATCACAGGACTGCTCTTCTACTTCGGGTGGGCTCGCGTGCAGGAGCAGTCGCTCCAGATGTATCAACGTGACTTCCTCTTCAGCTACTCGACGACCGACTACGTGCTGCGCAGTGTCGACAGCCTGTTCTTCCCGCTGCTCGTCCTCTCCGCGTTCTCGATCGCCTTCCTGGCCCTGCACCGATGGCTCAAACGACTCATCGCCAGTGGCAACAGCGGTTGGGCTGCACCCGCCGGCCGGGTCGTGTCGCTGGTAGGCATCGTCCTGCTGGTGTTCGCGCTGCTCTACCAATTCGGCAAGGTCACCGGACCGCCGGACGGATTCGCGCTGTTCCCCGATGTAGCGGCGCCCGCAGCGCTGGCCGCGGGCAGCATCCTCGTCGCCTACGGCGCGTGGCTGCACCTGCAGGCCAGACCCTCGCGTCCGGACCGATCCCCGCACTGGCACCGGACGGCAGCGGCCGGAGCGCTGAGCGCGATCGTGGCCCTCGCACTGTTCTGGGGAGTGGGCAACTACGCGATCCTGCGAGGGGACGCCTTCGCCCAGCAGATCGACCTGGACTACCTCGGCTATCCCGCCGTGACCGTCTATGCGACCAAGGATCTCGGCCTAGGGAACGCTCGACTGACGACCGAGACCGGGTCGACGGCTGCCTTCCCATATCGCTTCACCTGCTTGCGCCTGCTCGATCGAGTCGAGGACACCTGGTACCTCATTCCCGAGGATTGGCACTTCTCGAACAAGTTGATACTGCTGCAGGCGTCGTCGGATGTCCGCTTCGAGACCGAGTACCGGCCCGCCGACTACACCTGCCCGGGGCTGGCGCCTCTGGGACCCGACGTTTCTGGGTCAGCGGCTGTCTGACGACGTTCGCCAGGGCGCGAGCGCGTTGCCGCAATGGGCCTTCGGCCAGGCTGGATGTTCCTACCATGTTCGCGTGACATCGTTTGCCGACGACCTGCTGAGATCGAACGACAGCGCATCAACGTCCGCGCTGGCCTCCTCGGCCTGGTCGTCCTGTCGGACTTCGGGGTCGCGATCGCCGAGGCCCTGTTACGCAAGGAGCTCTGACGCCTGATGTTCACTGCGCTGCGGTCCATGCTCCGAGATCCTCAAGGAAGGCTGATCCTGCTGTGGGCGTTCGGCCAGATCATCCTCGGGACGATCGTCTTCAGGTGGCTGGAAGGCTGGTCGATCATCGACTCCGTGTACTTCTCGGTCGTCACGCTGGCAACGGTCGGATTCGGCGACCTCCACCCGACGGGCGACGTAACGAAGATCTTCACGATCGTCTACATCCTGTTCGGCCTCGGCGTCATCGCGGCATTCATTTCCGAGATAACCAAGCACCGGGCAGCCGTTATTGCCCAGATCACGACCCACGAGCATCCGCCCAACCCGGACGTTCCGAGCCACTGAGGTGGCGCTGTATCGACATAGGCGAATATTGCTGAAGGCACGTGATCTGTACGACAACACACCCGGAGGTGTTTGGATAGCCGGATGACCGACA
>JBAXOQ010000273.1:0-6368 GCA_037133175.1 Actinomycetes bacterium | reverse complement strand
GTATCACGGTTGCCCCGATCGGGAACGCCGATATCTACACAGCCCGCGACCCGTTCCTCCCGCGCATCGCAAATCCGTTGGCGACGGCAACACCGACGCCGTCTGGCACGACGACACCCTCGGGCTCCCCCACGGGGACTGCGGGCGATCAGAACACGCTGACCCTGCTCTCCATCGTGACCAAGTCGGGGGTTCGCATGGGCAACTTCCTTCTGGGCAGCACCCCGTATCAGGAGGGCGCCGGAGACCGGTTGGGCTCGAGCCCGTGGCAGGTCATCTCGGTCGATTCGAACTCGGCGGTCGTCCTGTATGGGGACGAGCAGGTGACGCTCGTGGTCGGACAGGGTATCACCAAGTAGGGCGTGTCCTCGCGAATCGAGTCGACCGCTGGGCGTCCGAAGCTGAAGGCAGCGGGCGTGCTGCCGATAGACAAAGAGGCACGGAAGACACGCTTCAAGTGTCCTTGGCCGATCGGTGGCTGCATTCCATGGGAGACACGATGCGGGTCAGCAAACAGGTGAGGGCAGCAGACACTGGGTTCACCGTCGTGGAACTCGTGGTAGCCGCCGCGATCTTGTTCTTTGTCGTGACCGGAGCAATCACCGGTATCATGTTCGCCTCGCAGTCCGCGATACTCACGGACCGTCGCAGCGAGGCGCTGATGCTCGCGAACAAGACCATCGAATTCGCGCGCAATCTGCCTTTCGATGATGCCAAACTGACGACGAGTGGCGGAACGATCCCACCGGTACAGACCAATCGCGATGCCCGCGGCAATGTGCCAGGGCCGTACACCATCACAACGACCGTTGCAGATGGTACGTATCTGGCCACGAGCGCGTCCCCGTACAGGGATATCAGGGTGACTGTCTCATGGACCCAGACGATCCCGGGGAACGTGACGGTCGTGTCCACTATTGCGGGCTCTTCGATCACCGGCGACTACAACTTCGGGAACGTTTATGTGACCGTCTACTGCCAGGACAGTGGGACCAACGTGAAGACGCCAGGCGCGACTGTTGGACTGACGGAAGTCGCGAGCGGTCGCGTCTGGAGCCAGATGTCGAGTTCCCTCGGGGTCGCGGGGTTCACCTACGTTCCCTCTGGCTCGATCGTCTTGACGGCGACGTATTCCGACTACTACGTCGACCCGGTCGTTCCGACTCCCTATTCATGCGTCGCCAATGCCAACACCAACTTCACCGTGCAGGTTCGCCAGTGGCGGAATCTGACCATCGACGTGGTATCTGCGTCGACCGGTGCAGCCGTTTCGGGGGCGTTGGTCAACGTCACAGCAAGCGGTTTCAGCATCCCCTCGCAGCTCACAGACAGCAGCGGCCGCGCTGTGTTCGTGAATCGAGTGCTGGCCGGGACGACCTACGCCGTGTCCACGACGGGCACCGTGGTCTTCGGCGGGGACTCAGATCAGGTGACGATGCCCAACGGAGACAAGACGCTGAGTCCTCCCCTGTCGCTGGTGACGAACCCCGCTACTGTCAAGGCAAAGAAGGCGACGTCGGGGGGATCCGCCTACCTTTGGGCGTGGAACGGTACGAGCTACACACAGATCGGGTCCGCACAGGCATACGCCACAACCAGGCCCTACACCACCACATTCACGATCGCCGGCTCAAACTTCGTCGACGGCGCTCCGACGACGTTCTACTTGACCAATTCGTCGCCGGGGACAGCGACGAATCCGGTCACGCTCACCGCCGGCGCATCCGCTGAGACGACGGTGAACTAGCCGTATGAAGACCGACTGGCAAGATGACCGTGGATTGAGCCTGACGGAGCTGATGGTCGTCGTGGTACTGCTTGGGGTGATCATCGGAGCCGCGTGGTCGGTCATGTTCGCAGTCGAAGTGATGTCCGACACGCTCACCGCACGCGCGGTGGCTACCGATGAGGCACAGGTGTTCTTGGATACCATCGGCAAGGAGTTGCGCCAAGCCAACAGCCAGGAGGCCATCACAGCCACCGGCGTGGTGGGCGCCGGCGCCTTTTCCGATGTGCAGACCAGAACGGTGACATTCGTCGTTGACCTGAACCCAGCCGGCAACCCTGACGCGAGCGCCCGCAAGGTAACGAAGGTCCGCTATTTCGTCGAGAATGGGGCACTGAAGCGCCGGCAGGCTTCGGCGACCAGCAGCACGTATCCGATCAGCTGGGGGACTGAGTCCGTTGCGACAACGGCCATCGCGCAGATCGATCCTTCGTGGTCGGGTTCGATCTTCACCTACTACTCCAACAATGCCGCGCAGACGGTGATAACGCCTGCGGCGGTGGCGAGCGGTGCTTCGCACATCGCATCGATCACCGCGGTCGACGTACTGATCGTCAACAGGGCTACCTGGCGTAGCCGTGTGGTCACGTCCGCCGCCGAGATCGTCGCTCGCATACGAGCCATCGGGTCCGCATTCTAGTGATGCCGAGGAGATGACGCAGCATGAAGAGGTTTCTGCGTGACGAATCAGGAATGGCGATGATCACGGTGATCGGCGTCGCGGCCATCGTCCTCTTGCTCTTCGCGACGCTCATGGTCCTGACCAACTACCGCACCATGCAGTCGGCGAAGTACGTGAAGCGCATCACGGCGGTACAACTCGCCGATGCTGGGTTGAACACCTACCTCTACCAGCTGAGCATCAAGTACGACTACCCCACGACCACGCCCACGATCGGGCCATACACGACTTCTGAGGGAAGCTGGATCGCGAGTGCGTCGGCGTCTACGACATCCAATATCATCACGGTGCGTTCTACGGGTACCGCGCTCGACGGATCCAAGAAGACGGTCGTGGCCCAGTGCTATCCGCCGTCCTTCTCCGAGTACGTCACGTTTGCAGACGGTGCTATCACCGTCGGGAACCAATCGATCATCCATGGAAAGATCAGGGCGAACGGGAACCTGTCGGTCACCACCGGTGGACTGACCAACAATCCCAAGACCGGCTATATCGAGGGCCAGGCGCTCTACTCCGGCACTGCGTCGCCGGTGAAGAACAACGCGCCGGACCCCGCCTATTTCACGGGAGGATCCGCCAAAGTCCAGGCCTACCCATTCAGCTCGGTGAGCGCCGAGATCGCGAACTTCAAGGGTGTGACCGTGGCTCCGTACAATCTGGTCAACTCCCGGTCCGACGGTCTGACGACCAAGTCGCTCGGATACCAGATCACGCTCAGAGGAAACGTCATGGACGTCAAGCGAGTGGTTAGTGTCAACACCACCGAGTACGCCAACTGGGGAAAGATAGTCGTCGACCCGCGCACGACCACGCAGATGATCGGGCTTGCGATCCCGGCCAACGGCCGGATCATCGTGAACGGCGACAACGTCTGGGTCAGCGGCACCTACACGTCAGCTGTGACGGTGGTCGCAACAGCTTCGAGCGCTGGCAATACCACCTACGGGAATATCTACATCTCCGACTCGATCATTCTGGGGAGCGGAACCACCGACAAGGTCACCTGTGGCCTGATCGCCGAGAACTCCGTTTGGATTCCGGCATGGTCATCCAAGTTCAACGCCGCCAAGACCACCGGTGCCATGAGTGCCGATCTGACCATCCAGGCAGCACTGCTCGCTCAGAACGGAGCCTGCACGACACCAGCGGTTCCGAGTCTGACTCCGACCAACCAGACGGCTTACACCCATACGCTTCTCATCACGGGGGCCTTGGCGAGTCACAACACTCCGTCGTGGGACAGTCAGATAACCACTCGAAACTATTGGTACGACCCTCGTTTGATGAACAACCCGCCCCCCGGCTACCCGAAGACCGGTGGCGTGATCACCATCGCGAGCTGGCTGGAGAACTGAGCCTCAGCGCCCGCACGTCACCCGACTGATAGAATCGGCGTACGCCAGCCCTGACCTGCAAGGGGGAGTCCGTGCGCTGCACGACCGCTGGAGAATCCCATGGCCGCGCGCTCGTGGCGCTGGTCGCCGACGTGCCTGCGGGCATCGCGCTGGATCACACTGCCATCGATGCGGACATGGCTCGCCGCCAGGTCGGCTACGGCCGCGGCGGGCGCATGCGCATCGAGACAGATCGGGCGCTTGTGCTGACCGGCGTCCGGTTCGGTCGCACCATCGGCAGCCCTGTGACGCTGACCATCGGCAACAAGGACTGCGACAACTGGACCGATGTGATGGCCACCGCCGGCGACAAGCCCGACGGGATCAGGGAGACCGCGCCTCGCCCCGGCCATGCCGACCTCGCCGGTGTGCTGAAGATCGGATCTGATGACTGTCGCGACGTCTTGGAGCGCGCGAGTGCCCGTGAGACGGCCGCTCGGGTCGCGGGCGGCGCGGTTGCCAAAGCGCTGCTCAGGCATGTTGGCGTCGAAGTCCGCTCGTATGTGACGCGCATCGGTGCGGCGGCTTGGGAGGATGCACCGGCTGACCCGGCTGACGTCGACCCCGCAGCCGTCGAAGCCAGCGACGTCCGCTGCCCCGATGCGACCGCAGCCGCCGCGATGCGCGCGGCCATCGACGCGGCACGCGACGCCGGCGACAGCCTAGGCGGTGTGTTCACCGTCTACGCGACCGGGCTCGTACCCGGGCTCGGCGGCTATGCGCAGGCCGACCAGCGTCTCGACGCGCGCCTCGCCGGAGCGGTGGTCTCCATCCCCGCCATCAAAGGTGTCGAGTTCGGTATCGGCTTTCGGGCGGGCGGCCTGCCGGGCTCGCAGGTGCACGACGAGATCACATGGACGGATGCCGGCTACGACCGGGCTACCGACCGCTCGGGCGGTCTTGAGGGCGGCATGACGTCAGGTGGAACCCTGTGGCTGTCCGCCGTCATGAAGCCGATCCCGACGCTGACCAGCCCGCTCCATTCGGTGGACCTCGACACCAAGCAGGTCGTGGATGCGAGCAAGGAGCGCGCCGACGTGTGCGCCGTTCCTGCGGCCGCCGTTGTCGCAGAGGCCGAATTGGCTCTCGTGCTCGCCACTGCATACACGGAGAAGTTCGGCGGCGACTGCGTGGACGACATGGTCGCCGCGCTGGGCGCGTACCGCGAGCGCATCGCCCGATGAGCCACCTGTTCCTCGTCGGCTTCATGGGTAGCGGCAAGTCCACCGTTGGAACGGCTCTGGCCGATCGGCTGGATATGCCGTTTTTGGACCTCGACCGCGCCATCGAGCAGCGTACTCAGATGACGATCCCCGACATCTTCTCCACACGCGGCGAACCCGCGTTTCGCGCCCTCGAACACGATGAGCTCGCCAGACTCGCGCAGGCCCCCCCTCACGTGGTTGCCTGCGGCGGTGGCGTGGTCGTGGACGACCGTAGCCGCGCGCTGCTCAAGGCACTGGGTCGCGTCGTCTATCTGCAGGTCACCGCAGACGAGGCACTTGCGCGCATCGGCTCCACCGACGGCCGACCGCTGTTGGCCGGCGGCGATCCGGTGGCGCTTGGTCGCACGCTGCTGGCCTCCCGGGAGAGCCTGTACGCGGCGGTTGCCGACGTGACCGTGGACACCAGTGGCCTGACGACGACTCAGGTCGCCGACGCGGTGGAGGCGGTGCTGTGAGCGATCAGACCGACGGTAACGTCATCGATATCGAAGACGGCGACCAGGGTGCGATAGCCCATATCCCCGTAAGGACGGGGGGGCGACCCTACGAGGTCCAGCTGGGCGATGGC
This sequence comes from Actinomycetes bacterium, assembly GCA_037133175.1. Taxonomy (GTDB): domain Bacteria; phylum Actinomycetota; class Actinomycetes; order S36-B12; family UBA10799; genus ELA509. The sequence goes on along the minus strand of JBAXOQ010000273.1, from coordinate 712 downwards.
GTGCTCGATCGTGTCGGAGAGATCGTGCGCGCCCGTACGCGTGCGACCAGCGTGGCGCTGATCACCGACGAATGCGTCGCCGAGCTCTACGGCGCGCGCGTCGAAGCCGCGCTTTCCGCCGCGGGAGTCGCGGTCACGATGGTCACGGTCCCGGCCGGTGAGGCGTCAAAGGACTGGGCGGTCGCCGGTGCCGTGCTCGAGGAGCTGGCGGCGGCAAGGCTCGATCGCACTGCGGCGGTCGTCGCCCTGGGTGGCGGGGTCGTCGGCGACCTGGCCGGCTTCTGTGCCGCCGTGTACCTGCGGGGCATCCCGTTCGTGCAGGTACCCACCACGCTTCTTGCGCAGGTGGACAGCTCAGTAGGGGGCAAGACCGGGGTGGACCTGCCGCAGGGCAAGAACCTCGCGGGATCTTTCTGGCAGCCGGTGGCCGTGCTTGCGGACACGACGACGCTTGCCACGCTGCCGGTGGGCGAATGGCGCAGCGGTCTTGCCGAGGTCGCCAAGGCCGCCTTCCTGGACTCCGAGCGTTTCGTCTCTGCGCTGGAGGCTGCCGTGGTCGGCGGTGAGGTGGTGCGCGATGGCGCACGTACCCATGCGATCGTGGCCGACTCGATCCTCTTCAAAGCGCGCATCATCGCCTCCGACGAGCGTGAGGCCGGCGATCGCGAGCTGCTCAACTACGGCCACACCTTCGGGCACGCGCTCGAAAAGG
>JBAXOQ010000272.1:0-6419 GCA_037133175.1 Actinomycetes bacterium | reverse complement strand
GCGTTATGGCAGGCGGGGGTTCAGCAACGCTCGCCGGTGGCTTCACGTTCGTGTCCCCGCCGACGCCGCCACCACCAAATCCCCCAGCTCCGTTCGGGCCGCTGCAGGTGCAACTGGCGAACCTGCCAGCCCGGATCGTGGTCGGTCAGCCGGTCCAGTTCAACGTCGACGTGACTGCTGGTCCCCGCAGTGACCAGCGAGCCACCATCGGTGTGAACGGAACCGCCCACGTCATGTTCAACGGAGCCGTGGCATGCACTGCAGCTGTGTCCAACGGCTCGGGTAGTTGTTCGGCACCGATCCCCAACGTCCACAGCCTGACCCTGACCGTCTCTTTCGCCGGCTTGGGTGCCTCAGCGTTGTCGGTTCCGACGTCGGTGTTCGTGGATCCAGGGACCGTCACGATCACGGGTGTCACCGCGAAGATCAAGCGCTGTCAGAGCAGCGTCACCGTTCGCGGAACCCGCAAGGCCCCCGGCGGGACCATCACGGTGCAACGCAAGGCCGGTAAGCGCTGGGTGAAGGCGGCAACCATCCGCACCAAGAAGTCGAAGTGGAAGGTCTCGTTCACCGCCCCCAAAGCACGTACCATCACAGTACGAGCAAGTGACGGGAAGAGCACGACCACCTCGGTGGTCACCAAGGTGACCGGTCGCTGCTGACACCGACCAGACAACAGGATGACCGAAATGACAAGGGCAGCAGGAACCATCGGTATCGCGGCACTGTGTGCTGCGCTGAGCCTGACGGCGACGGCTTGTGGCGGCAGCGCGGCGGAATCGCCCGACCCAGGGCAATCCGCCAGCGCGAGTCCAGTGCCCTCTGCCAGCGGCAACGGGCAACCCGGCGCCACCGCCACTGAACCGGGCGCAACCCCCACTGCAGGGGCCCCAACTAATCCCGGCGCCACCGACGGCTCCGGAACCACCGGCCAACCCACCACCCCTGGGCCCCAGGACGGCACCCGCAAGCCCACGGCGAACTCGCGTCCGAATGCCAGCCAAACACCCAAGGCGGTTCCGGCGCCGAGTGCGGGCCAATCAATGGCGGACATCGCCCAGAGCCTGGGCTACACCGCGGTGAGGAACGGGCCGTACACCATCAAGACCAGCACTGGCAACTACCGGCAATCGGCGTACACCATCTCACGCGGCGGTGTTGTGGTCGCGCAGGGCGGGTTGATGCTCGGCGACTGGGATGGCAGTTCAGACGGCACCTTGAACCCAAACGACTTCCCGGACACTACGACTGAGCAGTTCACGTTGACCGACGGCAGCCCGGCCTTCATCGTGAAGCTGCCCGGCAGCTACTACGCAGTGACCAGCAAGCAGGGCCGAATGGTCAGCGTGACGACCATGAGCTCAGCCGACATGAACAAACTCAAGGTGCTGCTCAACGCAAAGAACTAGAACACGACCTATCTCACACCCGGTTGGTCCGCCCCGGGATTGCCGCCGCCAACTGCCGTCATCTATGCTTGACCGGCCCTCGGCGAAATGGTCCGAGGCCTGGATAGGCTAGTCCCCATCGTCTAGCGGCCTAGGACTCTGCCCTTTCACGGCAGCAACACGGGTTCGAATCCCGTTGGGGGTACGTAAGTCCCTTGAGCGCGGGTAGAGTCAGCCCGCGCGAGAGTTTTGGCCCCGTAGCTCAGTTGGTTAGAGCGCCGCCCTGTCACGGCGGAGGTCGCCGGTTCGAGTCCGGTCGGGGTCGCCAGGGAGCGCAAAACCCGTCGTCACAAACGGCGGGTTTTGAGCTCTCGGCGGCCGATCTCTCGCCAGATCGGTTGCGGCCAGGTAGCTCAGTTGGTACGAGCGCCCGCCTGAAAAGTGGGAGGTCGGCGGTTCGATCCCGCCCCTGGCCACCGTTTTGCGTTGACTGCGAAGTTGTTGCCCTTTTTGATCATGGAAACCGGGCCACAACTTCGCAGTCAACGCGAGGGGCCCTCAGGCATCTGCTGCGACGATGGGGTGTCTCGGGTTGTCGGTACCGCACCGAAGGCCCGCGATCGGGCAGAGTGTGCCCTGTGGCGGTTGAATCTGCAGTCCAGCCGGAACCCCGCCCAGTCAGGCGCTTGGCGATCTTCGACGACAAGGCGCGCCAGCTGGACCGTTTCGGCGTACTGCTGATCCTGATCTCGGTGACCATCGCGCTGGCGTCCGTCGTCAACTTCGCTCGGCCGTTCAGCGATCGCGGCGAAGAGATCGGCAACCTGCTCGCGACCTACTCAACGAGCGTGATGCTTTTACTTGCGGCCTCGGCCTCGGGGGTCAGTCGGCGGTGGCGGGCGTTGCCTTCGTCGTCGGTCGCAGCCACGCGATCGTCGTCAACCAAGGACCGCCCGTCGTCCCGCTGATCTGGACTGTGCTGGCGTTCCTGGCTTTACTGCGTCGTCTGCTCACGCACCGACGCGTTGACCGGGCGACCCTGTTCGGGGCGATCTCCGCCTACCTACTGATCCCACTGGCGTTCTTCTACCTGTTCCTGATGGTCAACTCCCTCGGGTCGGAGGCCTTCTTCGGCCGTCAGGCGGAGACTCCCGCCTTCATGTATTTCAGCCTGACCACACTGACCACCGTCGGCTCGGACCTGCAGCCGGCCAACGACCTCGGCCGACTGCTGACGGCCACCGAATCCATCGCCGGCCAACTCTTCCTGGTCACTTTCGTTGCCATGATCGTCGGCCTGATGGCCACCAGGTGGCGCAGCTCGGACTCGGCCTGACCTCGCCGTCAGACACACCAGTCCGATCAGCCGACCCCACCCCGCCGACCCCACAGCTTCGTTGAGTGTGAAGTTGTGGCCCTTTCTGATCACCAAAAGCGGGCCACAACTTCACAGTCAACGAAGTCCGGGACAACGATCGAGGGAGGATGGCGGGCAGGTCAGTGCGATCTTGTAGAATCTTCGGCATGCGCACGGCCCTCGCGATACCAGCCCTGCTGGTCACAGTCCCCTGCAACCTGATCCGCTCAGTCCTGATGGTGCTGCAGTCGCGGATGACGGTCTTCGCGCCAGCTGGCGCGGCCTCCCACCTGGAGTAGCCAGCAGCCGCGGACCGGCCACCTTCCGAGGCCAGTGGCAGGGATCTACCCCAGCAGGCCGAGTTCGGCCAGGAACACCAGCAACGCCGCTAGCGCCGGGTACCGCGCGAACTTGTGATCGACGTTCAGCGACCCCATCCGGGTGAACCACGGGAATGGGTCATAGCCGAGGTCCCAGTGGTGCCCGCGGAACGTCGCCAGCTGAGTCGCCTGCGGAATGGGCAGCCGGGTCTGATCGACCGTCAGCAGCATGTCGTTGTTCTTGTCGTAGTTGTTCAGTTGCATCGCGCCGACGGCCTGGTAGTAGGGAACGTCAAGCACTGAGGTCACCCCCGCGACCGTGAAGGTCGGAATGCCCAGCTGTGCAAGCTCACCAATGTGCTCGCGCAGCCACGCCTCTCGAACTGCAGTGGTCATCTCGGCCACGGCAGCCTTCACCTCGTACTGCTCGAGCCGCGCGTTGACTCGGTCCGCCTGAACCACCGGCACGATCTGGCGCAGCAGCTTGCTGATCTGCCCGCTGAGCGGAGTCGCCGGCACCTCGACGTCCTTCAGCCGCACGGCGATATCGTCGGCGATGTATGAGCCGCCGATGATTCCGGCCCAACTCACGAACGCCCGGATCCGGTCGCGGAAGTCCGGATGATCCACCAGGAAGCTCAACGCATCCGTCGCACCCTTGGAGTAGCCCAGCAAGACCACATCCGTCGGTGGTTTAGCCGACCGTCGCGATACCCGCTGCGAGTCCGCGTCCAAGCCAACGCCGGTGGCGATCGCGGTGACGATGTCGGCCTCATTGGCCGCACAGGAGCGCACCGGATGAACGTCCGCCGCCAACACCCGCACCCCGAACCGCTCCTCAAGCAACGGCCAGACCGATTGGAACGCCCCGCTCGGCAGCAACCCCGCCATCAAACCCGGAACGAACAACAGCGTGATCCCGTGCAGGTCAGGCTCCACCGCCGGCGGCATTCGCACGGCAGCCTGGCTGCGGGGCATCCCCTTGAGGAACCGCCTGGCCAACAGCTCCTGGCCCGAGCGCCCGTCGATCAACTGCAGTGGCAGCGGCACCGAGGCAGCCCGCAAGGCGTTCTTGTCCTTGCCGGCCTCCACCAGGAACAGATTGCGGTAACGCCGCCCCAGCCACGACTTGATCTCGGGATCGCTCAGCGCCGCGACCGGGTTCGCCGCAACCGCAGCACGAACCAACTCGATGACGCACGGATAGTCCTCGTGCACCAAGGCTGCGACGATCTCCGGATACCCATTGGCCGGACCCGCAACACTCACGGCAAGCAGTCTATGGGAGGGCGCAATCGCATGCCCGCGCGAACGCGGGCATGCGATCAGGACCTACTACTGGCTACTTGGCACCACGATCCCCCGCGGACGTGACGTCAGCGCCCGCGGGATCCGCTGTCGTACTCGTCGTCGGCGTACTTAGCCCACGGATCGTCATCTTCGCGTTCCGACGTCCGCGACCTGCTGTTGGCTGGTTGTGCACCAGACAACTCAGCGCGCAGCGCATCGAAGTCGGTCGTCGGCGAGCTGTACTTCAGCTCTCGAGCGACCTTTGTCTGCTTGGCCTTTGCTCGGCCGCGCCCCATGGCTCAGCCCCCTCGCCCGGATTGACCGGAATCGGCGTTGTCACGACTTGAACACGGTTACCACTCAGTTTACTCCCCGAGTCCCTCGGTGGGCACCCCAAGATTGTCCGACACCACCCACATGCCTGACCTGGCAACCATCCTTAGGCAACTCGGTCCACACCCTACCCCTTACGGCACCTCTCTGACAGGGCGGGCACACACAAATAGCCACCAAACGGTCACAAACGGTTGCTTGGGACACTCGAAACGGTCAGACTCAAGCGTAATGAGCACCTCAACCAACGACGCAGAACCGCTACTGACCCCCGCGGAAGTCGCGGCGATGTTCCGCGTCGACCCCAAGACCGTCACCCGCTGGGCAAAAGCTGGGAAGCTCAGCTCGGTTCGCACCCTCGGTGGTCACCGTCGCTACCTGGCCAGTGAAGTCAAGCGTTTGCTGGAAGGAATCCCCGGACAGCGGCCCAGCGGATCGATGACACCAACGATGCCACCCCCACCACCTCCGCCGCCAAGCCCGCCAGCGAACCCTCAGGGACCCTCCTACGAGGCTTCCCGGGCCGCGCGTGGTCCTAGTGGTCTGGAGCCATTGCCACCGCCACCGGCTGGGCCTGGCGCTACCGGTGGTCTTCCGTCGTCAGGCTGAGCTGCCCACGTACACCCTGACCAGAATCACCCTTTTGGCCCAATTTGCCCGATTTTTTCCGAAACCGGTCATCAGGTCCGATAGTGATCGCGCAGCGTCACCGAACCGCCTCGTCCGCCCTTGGCCGGCGCATCGCTGACGTCACCGGCACCACGGTCGCGAACCGCACCGCACACCCAAGCATCAACCCCGCGCGAGGCCAGCCGAGCCAACGAGGGGGAGACCGACTCCGGCGCCACCACCGCCACCATGCCGATCCCCATGTTGAACGTCCGCTCGAGTTCTGCCACCGCGACCGAGCCGACATCGCCGATGACCGTGAAGACCGGGTGCGGCGTCCAGCACGGGCGATCGATGTCAATGTGCAGGTCCGAGGGCAGCACTCGGGCGATGTTCGCCGCGATTCCCCCGCCAGTGATATGCGCGAATGCGTGAACGTCGACATCCTGCGCCCGCGCCAAGTCCAGGCAGTCCAGCGAGTAGATACGAGTGGGTTCGAGCATTTCCTCGCCCAGGCTCCGGCCGAACTCATCGACGTGCCGATCCAGTGACCAGCCCGGCCCGGCAGCGCCCAACAACACGTGGCGCGCCAGCGAGTAGCCGTTGGAGTGCAGGCCGGAGGACCTCATCGCGATGACCACGTCCCCGGCCACCACCCGAGCCGGACCCAGCAGGTCGTCGGCCTCCACCACGGCAGTCCCGGCGCCAGCCACGTCGTACTCGTCCACGCCCAGCAGCCCGGGGTGCTCGGCCGTCTCACCGCCGAGCAACGCGCAACCAGCCAACTCGCATCCGCGGGCAATGCCCGTGACGATCGCGGCGATCCGCTCCGGCACGACCGAACCGCAGGCGATGTAATCGGTCATGAACAACGGTTCGGCTCCGACCACGACCAGATCATCAACGACCATCGCCACCAGGTCGATTCCGATCGTGTGGTGCACATCCATCGCCTGAGCGACAGCGACCTTGGTGCCGACACCATCGGTCGAGGTCGCCAGCAACGGTCGCCGGTAGCGCGCCAGCGCGGAGGCATCGAACAGTCCGGCGAACCCGCCGAGGTCACCGAGCACCTCGGGCCGGGTGGCTCGGCTGACGCTGGCCTTCATCAACTCGACGGCC
>JBAXOQ010000271.1:0-6474 GCA_037133175.1 Actinomycetes bacterium | reverse complement strand
ACCAAGTCGATCGCGGGCTTGCCGACCAACTCGTCGGGTACCCAACCCAACACGGACTCGATCGACGGCGCGACCCACTGCAGCACAGTCCTCGTGTCCAGGTGCCACACCACGTCGGAGGCGTTCTCGGCCAGCATCCGGTAGCGGCGCTGACTGTTCGCCAACGCCTGCCGCGCCAGCACCTGCTCATGCACATCCCGCAAACCGACCACCCGGCCGGTCACCGAACCATCCGCAGTCCCTATCTGGTGCGCGGTCACGGACATCCACCGGTAGCTGCCACCACCGGTCAGAACCCGAAGCTCCACCGCCGCCGGGTTCGCACCGCTGTGCATGTCCAATCGCCACCTGTCCCCGGCCTCCCGATCGTCCGGGTGCGTCAAATCCACCACGCTGGTCCCGATCAGTTGGCTGGGGCGCCACCCCAACACCGACTCAGCTGACGGAGAGACCCACACGATCGTGTTGTCCACGTCCACCTGGGCCACCACATCAGAGGCGTTCTCGGCCAACATCCGGTACCGCCGCTCACTGCGCGCCAAGCCCTGCTCGGCCAGAACCTGCTCGTGAACATCGCGCAACGTGGAGATGCGGCCCGCGACGTTGCCGTCAGCGTCCAGCACGGCACGAGACACCCCCGACATCCACCGGAAGTCCCCGGCAGCGTTGCGCACCCGAACCTGATATGGCATCCCAACGCGGTCGTCGATCGGTGCGTGCCGCAGCGATGCCAGCGCCGGGAGATCGTCCGGGTGGATCAAATCCGCGGTGTTCATGCCCACCAAAGTCACCGGGTCGTAGCCCAACACCTGCCAGGTAGCAGGCGAGACCCACTTCAGCGTCCACTGCAGGTTGATCAAAACGACCACGTCGGTAGCGTTCTCGGCCAGTAGCCGGTACCGCGCCTCGGTAGCGGCGATGGCCTCGGCGGCGCGGTGGCGGTCGGTGACATCCCGCCAGGTGTAGGACAGGCCATCGCCGACCCGAGCCGCCCGAACATCGTAGAAGCGCTGCACCCCGCCGAGCGGTTCCTGCACATATGCGAAGTCATCCAGCGCCAACGGGACGCCGGTCTGCACCACCTGCGTGTACTGTTCCAGCAGCCCGGAAGCAATGTGCCCGGGCAGCAAGTCCAGCAGGCGAGACCCGACCAAGTCCTGGTATGCCACGCCGTTGTAAGCGCAGGCAGCCGGGTTGGCATCGGTGTACACGAAATCCACAATCACCCCGGACTTGTCCCGCGCGGCCTCCAGCACCACATGCGGATCCAGCAGCGAATCCACCGTGGCTCGCAATCTGGCACGTTCGGTATCCGCCCATTGGCGGGCACGCGTCAACTCGTCGACGTCGCGCAAACTGGCGACCAGGCCGGACGTCTGTCCGGCGCCATCCGATGCGCGGGCCTGCCCCCAGTCCATCCACCGGTACTCCCCGGCCTTGGCCCGTACACGCATCACGAAACCACCAGGCCGACGTGCAGGTCCGCGACCGCCCAGTATCCGCGCCCACTCCTGGACAGCGGCCAGACGATCCTGCGGGTGGACCAAATCGCCAATTGCCGTGCCGACCATGTCCTGTGGCGACCACCCCAACACCGCGGTGACATCCGGGGCCACCCACGTGAGCACGCCGTCAGCGTCCAGTCCGAACACGAAACCCGACGTGGTCTGCGCGAGCAACCGGTCCCGGTCGGCCTGCGACCACTCACCCTCATCACGGGGCTCCGACGTCACCTCAGCAGCGTCGGCGACATCCAGGCCTCGGGGAGCACCACCTTCGGCAGCCATCACGCCCCCGATCCGCTACTCACCGCTCGACAGACCAGTCGCGGGTGTCCCGCCCATCCCGGCAGCCCTGTACGTCAAGGGTATTGCTCGGACAAGACCGGTGCAACCTTACCCATCGACCCTCGAAGACGGAGTTCGTTACGGTCGTCAGGGTTCGTCGTCGATGGTCCGTTTGACTCGAATGTGGTGTCAGGGCCGGGTTCTTGGGAAGGACACGCGTGGCTGTGGCGCCGCATTGCCCAGGGGTTGGTTCCCGTGGTGGCACGGGCGCACAGCCGCGGATTCTCATCGGGCGGTCGCGGCCGGTATCGGAGTATTGTCGGGCCGGGAATGGCACGAGGTGGGGGTGAGCTGTGAGCGAATCGGAGATTGCGGACTTCGAACAGGCTTTGCTGTCCCTGGACCAGGTGACCGCGACCCGGTTGCTGCGCCAGTCGTGCCTGGAGCGATCACCGCAAGCCCCATTTGAGGACGTTGTCATCCCTGCGCTGGTGCGGATCGGCGCCGGTTGGGAAGCTGGGAGTGTTTCTCTTGCCCAGGTGTATATGAGCGGCAAGATGTGCCAACGGTTGATAGCGGCCCTGCCCCCGACTCAGATCGCTCCCCGCTCGAATCAGCCACGGATGGCAATCGGAATCCTGGAGGACTCCCATGTTCTGGGCAAGCAGATCGTGGTCCAGATGCTGCTGTCCGCTGGCTACTCGGTGGCCGATTGGGGTGCTCGCCTGTCAGTTGACGATCTTGTCAGTGGGGTTGTTCGCGAACGAATCGAGGTGTTGTTCATCTCCGTCTTGATGCTGCGCTCGGCTTTGCTGGTTGCCCAGGTCCGGGACGCTCTGGACCAGCAGGGTGAACATCCAATCCTGATTGTCGGTGGGGCACCGTTCCGCTTCGACCCGGCGCTGGCGTCCGAGGTGGGGGCAGATTTTGTTGGCCGGTCGGCTTCGGATGCCTTGGCAATCCTTGCCGAACTGGCGTCCACGAAGGGGAGAACCCCGAGATGAGCATTGCACCGCAGATGACGTCCGCCGAGCGGGTCCTGTGCGCTTTGTCGGGCAAGGAACCGGACCGGGTGCCGTTCTTCCTGCCGGTGACCATGCACGGCGCACTGGAGATGGGCGTGCCACTGGACGAGTACTACCAATCCGCTCGGTTGCTGGCCGAAGGTCAGTTGCGATTGCGGGCCAAGTATCGCGACGACATTGTGTACCCGTTCTTCTACGGTGCCATCGACGTGCAGGCATTCGGAGGAGAGGTCGAGTTCTATGCCGATGGACCACCCAACTCGGTGGACCCGTTGTTGTCTGACCCGCAGCAGATCAGCAACTTGAGTCCGCCCGTCGTTGCCGACTGTGAGCCGTTGCGCCGGGTGTTGGACGCGACCGAGATACTGTCCACGGCCATCGCCGGTGAGGCGCTGACCGTCGGTGTGATCATGTCGCCGTTCTCGTTGCCAGTCATGCAACTTGGGTTCGAGCAGTATTTGAACCTGCTTTACGAACAGCCGGAGTTGGCGCGCCAACTTCACGCGGTCAACGAAGCGTTCGCAGTGTCGTGGGCCAATGCCCAACTGGCTGCCGGAGCGAACGCGATCGGCTACTTCGATCCGGTCAGTTCCCCCACAGTGCTGTCTGGGGAGATGTTCACCGAGTTCGGGCTGCCCATGATGCGCCGGACGTTGGCGGCGATCAACGGGCCGTGCGCGGCACTGCTTGCCTCGGGGTTGTGCGAGCCGCTGATCGATGATCTGGTTTCCACAAACGCCGTCATTGTAGGTGCCAGCAGCGACGAGGACCTCGCCCAGGTGAAGGCCACGGCAGCCGGTCGGATGACGGTGATGGGAAACCTGAACGGTATCGAGATGCGTCGTTGGACGGCGGACCAGGCCCGTGAGGAGGTCCGCGATGCCATCGCCGCCGGGGCACCAGGCGGGGGTTTCATCCTGTCCGACACCCACGGGGAGATCCCCATCCAAGTACCCGAAGATGTGCTGCTGACGATCTGCGACGCGGTGCGGGAGTTCGGCAGCTACCCCATCGACATTCCGAATCCCGACGAATGAACGGCCCGAGCAAGCACCCAACCGACGAGGTCCAGCGGTTGCGGCGGCAGTTGGCTGAATCCGCGATGATCGTCGACCTGCTAGCTGAACTGCCAAACTCGCACACTCAGGAGCAGGCGGTTCAAGCACTGCTCGGCCTTGCCGAGGAGTTGTGCGCCCCGAGATGCGTTGGATTCGTCCCCCCGACGGGCCAGCGGTATAGCGAGGCGGTGGTGCGCCCGTCTGAAGAGGGCGCACTGGAGTTGGTCGAGACCACCGCTGCCGCCCTGGGTGAGTCTCGGCGCTGGATCAGTGTGGGAACCAGCTTCGCTGTTTCGGTCAATGCTGGAGCCGACCGGTGCGGGGTCCTGGCGGTTGTGGATGTGGCTTCCCCGCAGGATATCGACGAGTACGGTCAGTTGCTTCGGACGATGGCAGGTCCGCTGGCGCTGGTCATAGCCAACGCCCGGTTCCAATCGGCGCTGGTGGAGAGCGAAACCAACTACCGGCTGTTGGCCGAGAACGCTACCGACATCGTCTGGCGCCTTGACGGAGACTCGATAATGGTCTGGGTATCGCCGTCGCTGGAATCAGTGCTGGGGTGGCGGCCAGACCAACTGCTGGGCACCAGGCCGCGCGAGCTGACCCACCCCGACGACCGAGAAGTCCTGACAGTCAGACGCGGGGACACGCTCAACCGTGACACCATCCCGGAGTTTGAAATTCGAATACAGGCCGCCGACGGCGACTACCGGTGGATGTCCGTTCAAACCCGGCCAACTCAAGACGTCGACGGGTCAGTCGATGGCGTGATCGTCGGGTTGCGCGACATCCACGACCAGGTGTCGGCGCGCGAGGCACTGGAACGCAGTGAAGGCCTATTTCGGATGGCGATGGACGGGTCGCCGCAAGGGATGGCCGTTGTCGGTCTGGACTTGAGGTTCTTGCAGGTCAACCCCGCCCTCGGCGACATGTTGGGTCGCGAAGAAGCGTGGCTGCTGGCCCACACACTGAGGGACGTCATCCATCCCGATGACCTTGATTCGGATCTAGCCGGAAACGGTGAACTGTTCGTCGGCACGGCCCAACGGATTGTGCGCGAAGGTCGCTGGCTGCGAGCTGACGGCTCCACCCTGTGGGTCATGCACTCGACCAGTTTGCTGCGCGACGAGCACCACAGGCCGTTGTTTCAGGTTTCCCACATTCAGGACAACACCGAAGCACACGAGCGCACCGCCGAGCTGACCTATCGGGCCAGCCACGATCCGCTGACCGGGTTGATGAACAGGGACCAACTGGAAGAAAGAATCGCCGCCGATCTGCTCTTCAAGCCCCGGCGCAGTGGTGTCACTGGTCTGCTGTTTTGCGACCTCGACTACTTCAAGGCAATCAACGACACCTACGGGCACGCCGCCGGAGACGACGTGCTGCGCGCCGTTGCTCAACGGATGGCACAGGTCCTTCGAGCCGGGGACACCATCGCCCGAATCGGCGGCGACGAGTTCGTCATTGTCCTTGGTCAGGTGTATGACTTACCCACCGCTGGGCACGTTGCGCAGAAGGTTCGTGCCGCCGTCAGTGAGCCGATCACGATTGAAGGGAATCAAGTCGTCACCATCACGGCCAGTGTTGGCGTCGCCCTCGCTACCCCGGGTATAGATGCGCATCGCCTCCTTCGCAACGCTGACGCCGCCGTCTACGAGGCGAAGAACTCCGGGCGCAACCAGATCGCTGTCTACGACGTCTCAACGCCGCGTATGGAAACCGACACCGGCGAACGGTCGGTGCACGAGTAAGTAGTGCCCTGGTTCCACCCAAATGCGAACCTGACGGGGCTGTGGTTGGAATGAGACAAACGCGCCCAGTGAAGAGGAGACGCTTTGCCGGACAGCAACCGTCCAGCGACGTATCGAAACGACACCGAACCCGGTCAACCCAGTTCACCCCGGGTTACCCCGCCCACCAACAAAGCACGCATCCAGAGTCGGAGGTCGGGTGAGTGCTCTGGTGGTGTGCCTGCCGGGCCTCGGTCTTGCCTTCGAGTAGCGGCAGCACGATCACGCGGCATTGTTCGGCAGTGCTGCCCCGTTTGGGCTAATCCTCAAGATGCTGTCCCCGGGGCGCCGATACACACTTGTACGTCGCGCTTCTGCCCGTGTCTGGGCACCCGTTCCTGCTTCGCTGGGATCGCGTGCTGACAGGCCCGAAGCCGCCAGGTGGCACCGATGAGCCCGGAAGAGCAACGCGAACGTCTCCGGTGGCGGCGCTGGGGGCCATCGCAGTTTCACCCAAGCTGCTGTCTACCAGCAGGTCTTCGTTGGGGCACCGGACGGCAGCGGTGCCCGCACACAAGTGTCCTTCTGCGTACCGGTAGCTCTGTCCAAACTGAACTCCGGGCACTACACCACGGCGGCAACAATCGGCGCCGTCCCAGGTGGCCGTCTGGCCACGTTCCTGCCTGACGAACAGCAATCGGCGCCGTCCCAGGTGGCCATCTGGCCACGTTCCTGCCTGACGGACAATACTCGCCGCCATAAACCGCCACTCAGACGGTTCGGGGGGATAGTTGTTTCATGAAACCAACGGGGGTTGTTTTTCGTGGTATGCGATGTGTTGGAGTCGGCGCCGTACTGGCACTGGGTGCAG
>JBAXOQ010000270.1:0-6475 GCA_037133175.1 Actinomycetes bacterium | reverse complement strand
CAGCGAGGGCGTGAAGCGTCGGACCATTGTCGGGCAGCGGCGACAAACGCGGCGATGATCGCCGCGGAGGAGCCCTCGCTCGAGGCGACCTCGGGGTGCCACTGAACCCCGAGTGAAAAGAGGGCCGCCGGATCCTCGACCACTTCAACGGTGCCATCGTCGGCCCAGCCGGTAACCCTCAATCGACCCGGGTCGGACACCGCCTGATGATGTGAGGATTTCACCGTCGTCTGCTGAGCACCGACGATCCGGGCCACCAGCGAGTCGGGGGCGAAGGTTGCCCCATGATCATTGAAGGTGCCTGGTGCGTCCCGGTGACGGGTACCGCCGGTCAGGTCAGGCAGGTGCTGGTGCAGGCTGCCGCCCTCGGCGACGGCCATGATCTGAATGCCTCGACAGATGCCGAGCACCGGCATCCCCCGCTCGCGCGCGCCTCGGTACAGCAGCAGCTCCCCGGCGTCGCGCTCGGCCCGGGGAGTGTCGGTGTTGGGCAGCGCCGCAACTCCGTACAGCGCGGGATCGACATCTGCTCCCCCGGTGAGCACCAAGCCGTCAATCCGATCCAGCACAGCATCGTCGAGGGTATCCGGCGGCAGGATAACGACACGGGCGCCGGCCTCGGTCAGCGACCGAACGTAGGCGTCATGGATGACCGCAGCGGGCTCATCCCACGCGTTCCACCGAGCTCGCTCGGTGTAAGACGTCAGGCCCACAACCGGTCGGCCCATCCGCGGTTCACGTCCGTTCATATGCCTGCGGCTCCTGCGCACCCTGATGGACGACCGTGCGATTACGACCCTGCGACTTCGCCAAGTAGAGGGCTTCGTCCGCCCGCTTTAGCAGTCGGTCGGCATCGTCACCGGGCTCAGCCAACGTCAGCCCGATGCTCGCACCGACCGTGACTTGTGCGCCACTGATACTGATGGCCGACTGCAGGCCCTGGTGAAGCTTGCACGCGACGACCTCGGCGTCCTGCAAACTCCGTACCGGAGACATCGCCACAACGAACTCATCGCCGCCAATCCGGGCCACGACGTCATCGGAGCGGACCGCAGAGGTGATCCGCCGGGCAACCTCCACCAGAACAACATCACCTGCGGCGTGGCCATAGGTGTCGTTGATGGGCTTGAAGTTGTCCAGGTCCACGAACAAGATGGCCAGCCGTCCGCCCATCCGCGGACGGTGCCCGAGGATCGCACCGACTCGATCCAGGAGCTGGTGACGGTTCGCCAGCGAGGTCAGCACATCATGGTCCGCGAGGAAGCGCAGACGCTCCTGGGCCTGGTGGGCCGCCGTGACGTCAAGGAACTGCGACACGAATGACACCGGACGACCGTCGTCATCGCTGAGCAGGCCCAGGGAATGTTCCACCCAGACATGGTCACCATTTGCGGTGATCAAGCGCTTGGCGGCGCGCGCCGACCGGGTCTGGCCTGTCAACACGTCGGCGTGCATTCGCTCGTCGGACTCGACTTCATCAGCGGCAAGCACGTCCGCCATCGACCGGGCCAACACCCACGGCTCGTCGCGCCGCAGCATTCGGCACAGTGCCGGGTTGACTTCCAAGAAGCACCGGTCGAGGTCAACCACCGCCATACCCGTCGGCGCCGACTCCATGGCCAGCCTGAACCGCCGCTCGCTTCGAGCCAAAGCCCGTTCGGCGCGGACCTCGGCGTCCACATCTTGGAACCCGCTAATCCTGGCCACAAGGCGGCCTTCGTCGTCAAACACCGGCCTGGCCACCTGCGAGAACCAACGATAGCTACCGTCCGAGCAGCGCAACCGAATGCGCCCGGAGGATGCCGCACCGTTGCTCATCTCGTTTGCCCGCTGCACCGTTCCTGCGACATCGTTGGGGTGGAAGAACTCCAGACCGGAACGTCCCACGATTTCCTCGGGCTTCCACCCGAGCGCTGCCGTCACCGAGGGCGATACCCACTCAACGACGAAGTCGCCCACTGTCCGCAGCGTGAAATCCGACGATTCCTCGGCCAGCAGCCGATACTGCTCCTGGGTAGTCGCCAACGCCTGCTGGACAAGCCGCTGCTCGGTGATGTCGTGGACGGTGCCCTCCACAACCACGGACCCATCGGTGCGCACTCGCCTTCGAGTCCGAGCCTGGGTCCACAACTGCCGCCCGTCGCGGTGCAACCATCGGACCTCCGACGCCTTGTCCTGTTCCGACTCGGTGCTGATCAATCGGGTCACCTGGTCGGCGTCCCTCGGATCGAGAATCTGCAGCAACAACTCGGGGTGGTCCATGTAATCAGCCGCAGAGTATCCAGCCCAACTGCCCACCGTCTCGCTGACGAACTCAACAGCCAAGTCCGGCTCCACACGAATACTGAAGAAGACATCGCCAGTGCGCTCGGCCAATACCCGAAACCAACGGTCGGAGGAGACTGGCGGCTCATCCTGCTTGGCGAGGCGGGCCGCGGGCACCGCATCCGAACCCCGCAACCCTTCGCGTCGGTGTTCCGTGGTCTCACTCATGTCCCACCTCCCAAGACGTGGCCACCATCCTTACCCACGAAGTCAGCCGTTGTCACCTCCAACCCAGAACGCGTCGCTACCTCGATCACGCTCCGACGAGGTCCCGACGTTGGAATGCCACAATTCCGGCAACCATGAGGCCAACTCCGATAGCCACCATCACGATCGCTGCGGGCCAGCCAAAGGGGTCGACAGGCACAGCTTCCAGATGATGGAAGGGCGAGACACCAACCAGCCAATCAGGCCATTTCAACGCCGGACCCACCATCTGCAACACGTACGCCACGACCGCGGCTGCGGCGCCCACGACCACCGTGAGGCGCGGCGCAACCCCGAATACGAGCACGGACAAGCCGACAAACACGGTCACCATCGGCAACGTATTGAACATGGCGCCGAAGGCATCCGAGGCGCTGATCTTTGCCCCGGTCGCCAGACCCGCCAACCACATCACCGCACCGGCAGCAGCGCACAGTAGCGCGACCGATGCCACGACGCACACCACATGGCCGCCAAGCCACCGCCACCGCCGAACCGGCCGACTGAGCAGGAAATCGGCGCGGGTGGATGCTTCCTCTGCTCGAGTAGCTCCCATCCGAAATACGCTGTACAGCGCAATCACCAACCCGAGCAAGGTGGCCCAGAGCCCAACAAAACCCAAGGTCAACTGGGTGACATCCATCCCCATCAAGACCAACATGTCGCGGTAGCTGGCGTCCGTTGCAAGGTACTGCTCAACGGTCGGCAGCAAGGCTCCCACGACCAGCCCGGCCGCTGCCACCCCAGCGCCCCACGCCAGCAGCACGCCCAGATTGGCCCGCCAGGCAAAAGCCATCGGGCTGCTGAGTCCCCATCGGCGCGATCGCCGTGAGGCGTGAGACACCAACAGGCCCTCGCCGGTATCCCGGTGCCGACGGACGACGACGGATGCTCCGACAAGGGCGATTGTGACGACCAAAGGCACCAGCAGGACGGGCCATCTGTTATCGCCAAAGGCCCTGAGTTGATCGGTCCAACCCAGCGGCGTCAGCCACCCCAGCCAGGCACGGGAATCACCACTATTGGACACCGTCCGCAGCATTGTTGCCAGCACGAGCACCGCCCCCGCCGCGCTCACCGCCCCCACACGAGTGGCGAATACCTGACTCGTCAGGCTGGCGACACCAACCATTGCGCCGCAATAGCCGGCCATCACCGCACCAAAGAGCACCGCACCCCACACCTGGGCCCCCGACAAAGCCAGGGCCAAGGCGATCACCAGCCCGACGATGAAGCATGTCCCGAGCAGGGCGAGAAGTTGCAGGAAGAGCACGTGCGCAGGCCGGATGGGTCCGGACAGCAGCACATCAGCGCGGCCCGCAGTTTCGTCCCCTCGAAGCACTCGGGTCGTGGTTGCGATCACCCACACGGCAAGGATCAGCGTGACGTAGATGCTGGAGTCCCAGATCGCGAAGCCGCCCAACGTCTCTACAGCCGTCGCTGGTCCGGTCATCATCCGAATCCCAGGATCCTGGCCCCACAAGATCAGCGCTGCCCGCGACGCTTCGTCGGGGTAGGCGGACGTGAACGCGAAGCCCTCCAGCACCATGATCACCCCGACGGCGGCGCTAATAGCCAACGCGCCCCGCCTGATGAGCCTGGTTGTGAGGTGGACGGTCGCCCGCCCCGCGCGCGGTTCGCTCACTCGGGGCTGAGGCGGACCCACGGCGAGTGCCAGGGTCGTCTCCATCGACTGTGTCCTCCTCCCAAAATGGCCGGGTCTGCGATACGCGCAAGTAGCAGCTAGTAAGTCGCGATTAGTAGTACGTCAGGAAGATCTCCTCCAGCGACGGCTCCTCCGTTCGCAAGCGGACCACCGACGCGTCGGCTAGCCAAGCGAGCACTGCTGTCGGCGCCCCGGTGACCGAGATTCGCAATCCGCCGGCGATGCCAGGGATCGGCTCGACCGAGGTGACACCAGACACGCCGTCGAATGTCGGCACCGGGCCCTCAATCACCACCTGCAGCACTGTCGAGCCGAGTCGACGCAGGTCGTCGAGCGCAGCCACCTCGACCAGCCGACCCGCGCGCAAGATGCCGACCCGATCGCACAGGTCCTGGACTTCGTCGAGGATGTGCGAGGACAGGAAGATGGTTTGACCGCGGGCGGACGCGTCGCGGGCCAGTTCCTGGAACTGCTGCTCCATCAGCGGGTCCAGGCCAGCTGTCGGTTCGTCCAGCAGAAGTACGTCGGGGCGGGTCATGAAGGCCGCCACCAGCGCGATCTTCTGACGGTTGCCCTTGGAGTAGGACCGCAGCCGCTTGGACGGATCAACCCCGAGCCGCTCGATCAACTCCGCCTGGAACTCGACGTCCACCGAACCGGAAACATTCCCGAGCAGGTCCAGCGTCTCCCGCCCGGTCAGTTGCGGCCAAAGCGTCACATCGCCGGGCACCGAGGCTACGTGGCGGTGTGCGCGTTCCACATCCTCGGCCGGGACACCCATGATGGTGGCTGACCCGCGCGTCGGCCGAATCAAGCCGAGCAACAGTCGGATCGTAGTGGTCTTGCCCGAACCATTCGGTCCGAGAAACCCGAATACCTCGCCCCGGCGAACCTGCAGGTCTAGGGATTCAAGGGCCACGGCACTGCCAAAATGTTTGGTCAGATCAGTCGTCGAGATCGCATCCTGCTCCATCACGCCCCCTCAGGTGTGTGCTGGCGAGCCCGCCCGTTACCGCCACGATACCGACCAATGATCCCGACCGACAGGCCCACAAGTGTCATGCGCCGCGACCAGGTACAGCCCCGGATCCCCGGGTTTCAGTACGGCAGAAGGTTGATGGCTCGACTGACCGTTACCACAATCGTGATCAAGGCAACCGAAGACTGAACCGTGAACATGTACTTGACTCGGCGGGTCAGTGGCATGGTGTCCGTCGGGCTGAAAGCGACGATGTTGGTGTAGGCAGTGAAGATGTAGTCGCCCACTTCGGCGTTCCAGCCGTGGTCGCCGGACGCCTGCTGCGGGAACTGGAAGTCCCACTGCTTCACAGTGCCGGCCTCGCGGGAAAGCGGTCCGCCACCGTCCACCCACCAATAGACGAGTCCGAAGCTGAGCACGTTGATCGCCAGCACCCCAAAACCGGCGAACAGCAGGACTACCCCCGAATCAGCCGCCGGTGTCAGCAGCGTGCGAAACAGCAGAACTGCGTTGAGGATAGTTACCGAGATGATCATCACCAAGTAGATGCCCGCCCCGACCCGCAACAGCCTCTTGTTCGGACGCCTGGTGGTGATGATGGTGAGGATGAGCGGAGCTCCCACCACCTCGAACGATGGGATGAGCCACTTCGGGCCGAGAGTCACTGACTGCGGCATGGCGAGCTGAATGCCCGCAATGACTAGCACGATGGCAGCCACAAAGTACGGGCGACCGCCCCTCAGCCTTGGGCTCAGCAGATCCGTACGGTCCCGATCTGCCACGGCAGTCGAGGGTGCAGGGCTGGAGTGGTCCCCACTGTCCGACGTGGGCGCGGATGGCTGATCGCTGCTCATCTTTCGACCCTAGTTCAGACACCTGACCCTTCCTGGCCAGCAACTCGCGCTCGCGGGTTAGCCAGCGCCGACCGACAGCGCCACCAGTGGCATGACGGGTCAAGCAAGTGTTGGCAGAATGGGTGCCGCGTCACGTATGTGATCTGTCCGCGCCAGCACCAGAGGGACCGACCTTGACTACCACAATCAGCAACAATGAAGCCGCGAACCGCTACGAACTGCACGTCGACGGTGAGCTGGCTGCTGTTGCTGGCTACACCCTCCAGACCAACTCCATCGCCTTGGTCCACACCAAGGTTGAGCCGGAATTCGCCGGCACCGGTCGGGCGAAGCAATTGATCGCCGAGGTTCTCGCTGACGCGCGTCGCCGGGACCTTGAGGTGCTGCCCTACTGCCCGTTCGTCGCGAGCTTCATCGGCAAGAACGCCGGAACCTGCCTGGACC
>JBAXOQ010000269.1:0-6516 GCA_037133175.1 Actinomycetes bacterium | reverse complement strand
GAACAGACCGGATGCAACGGCTGCGCTGCATGGCCTGACGCTGGCCATCTCCACGCCGCAGTGCATCGCCCGGGCCGCCTTCGAGGGGCTGCTGTGCGGGCTGGCCGACGGCATCGATGCGCTGGTTCGGCAGGGGACCGTGGCTCGCCGGATCGTGCTCGTCGGTGGCGGGGCCAGGTCGGCGGCGTTGTGTCGGATCGCTCCGACCGTCCTGGGGCACCCGGTGCTCGTGCCGACACCGGGGGAATACGTCGCCGACGGTGCCGCGCGCCAGGCAGCCTGGGTGCTGTCGGGGTCGGAGCAGCCTCCGGCATGGCCGATGGCGGGCAGCGCGCAGTTCGATGGTGAAGCGGTGCCGGGGATTCGGGATCGGTATGCCGACGCCCGCGACCTGACACTGACCCGCGGCGGTTTCTCCGGCTGACACGTGGGCGCACTGCAACCGCGGCGGGCCGAGTCTTGCGGGTTCGGACCGTCCCGGTTGTCGTGCGGTGTCACTGGCGTCGCGCCGCGCTCTGGCGCGCTTGACGGTGACATCGGTCTTGGCGGTCTAGTGCCCCTGCGCTCAGCGCTTGTCGGATCGATCGTGGGGGGAAGGTCTTCCGCGGTCCACGTTCACTGACGGTGGGCTGCGACCCCAGACCCTGACGGAGACACCAAACCCTGACGGAGACACCAACCAGGACAAAGAGCAGCAGGCCGAACCCCCAGTGGGAGTTCAGCCTGCTGACGATGTCCTTCAGACATCACGGTGTGCGCGAGGGGGGAGTTGAACCCCCACGCCCCGGAGGGCACTGGCACCTGAAGCCAGCGCGTCTGCCATTCCGCCACTCGCGCGCGCCCGACAAGGCTAGCAAGGCCTTCGCCGGGATGCGACGGCGCACTGTTGCGGGGCCAACTGACTGGGTTGCGGCGGGGTCGTGTCCCCTGGCCGCCGTGGGGTCCGCAGTCCGGCGCAGGTTGTTGTGGCGGGCGGGTCGGCGTTGGTTCCGCGAGGATCGTGTCCCCTGGCTGCCGTGGGGTCCACGCTAGGGCACACGTTGTTATGGCCGCAGACTCGAAGCTGGCCGCAGGGCGGCTACGTGCGCGTGAACGGCAGCACCTGGGTCAGCCAATCGACCAGCGCACCCTCGTTGCGCGATTGGGTCCACACCCGGCCCGGTCCCTGGATGTCCATGACCAACGCCTCACCGGACTTGGCGGACTGGATCCAACCCTTGGCGACTTTGCGCACGTTCACGTTCATGCCGTCGTCATAGGCGACCAGGTGCCCGGTGTCGATGGTGAAGCCCTGTCCCGCTGGCAGTTCGATGACGTCGAGGGCGCCGTAGCACGAGGCGATGACCTGCCCCTGACCCTCCATCCGCACGACGAAGCCGCCCTCGCCGCCGAACAGCATGGCGCTGCCGCCCCACTTCGTTTCGATGTTGATGCTCGGCGGGCTGGCCAGCCACGAACCCTTGGTCAGCACCAGACTCCGGCCTGGCGCGACGTCGATGACAACCAGGTCGCCGGGCAGATTCGCCGCGACGTCGACCCAAGTGGGGTAGTTCGCGTCACCGGTGTAGGTGGTGACGAACATCGACTCGCCGCCGAGCGCCGAGCGCTTCAGTGACTTCATGAACCCGCCCTGCATCTGGGCTTGGACGTTGACACCGAACGACATCAGGGCCATCGCGCCGGATTCGGCTCGGACCTGCTCGCCGGGATCCAGGTGAAGGCGGGCTACGGCGAACGATGGGGAGTGACGGATTTCAACACGCATGACGGACTCCTGTGGCAGTTGGGTGCGGAGTATTCAATCAGCAATCCCGAACCGGCGTAAAGCCCTTCGCGATTGCGCGCGCGGGAGCATTCCCCTTGGCGTGGGAGGAGCGGGAGGGGACCTACTCGGTGGTCCAGGAGGCGACGTTGAGGATGGCGGACTGCAGGTGCAGTCGCAGCGGGTCGATCCGCAGCAGTCCTGGAGGGCTGGCCAGCAGTTCCGGGATTTCGTTGATCAGGTTGGCGAACGGTGTTGTGGTGCGGTGGTGGTTGAGGGCGTCTTCATCGGTGAACCATTCGTACACCCACACGATGTCCTGGTCGTCGGGGTCTAACGCGATCACGAAGGCTTCGATATGGGTCTGGTCGGCAAGCTGATCGGCGTAGCGGTTCAGCGCGTCCAGCAGGCCGGGTCGGCCGCCGGGATTGGCGGCGAGGCGAACGAACAGGCCCACGCGCCCAGGCAGGAACGATGTGATCGCAGAGTCGTCCGGCACCTCCATGCGTCCATTGTTCACGATCATCGCCCTAACGCCAACCCGGGCGGTGGCGTTGGGCTAATGGCGGGTGGCCAGCGGGCTCAGGGGGAAGGTTTGCGGACTAGGGTTTCGCGGACGACGTAGGGCTCGGGACCAGACTCGGTGTACGCCGCTTCAATGGTGTTGGGATTCACCAGCCAACCCTGGAGCCGCCCGTCGTCGCCCTCCTTGACGATGGTGAACGTTCCGTCCGGATTGACTACTCCGACGGTCTTGAAGGTGGCGGTCATGACCGGGCCTTTGCCGTCGCCGGAGTCTGCCGGGGTTTGCAGAGTGATGTTGCGAGTGGCGTCGAACAAGTTGTTCTGGAATCCAACCGAAGCGATTGAGGGTAAAGGGCTTTCACCGATCGCCGCGAACTCGACCTGCTGTGCGGCGTCGACCCTCTGCTGCGTCCGCGGTGATCGAATCGACGAGGGTGAGGTCGGTTGGTTCGTCCGCATCCGTGGCGATGGTCACCGCTGGCAGCTGAGCTTGTGTCGCGCCGGGGCGGGTTGCGAGCAACTGCTGGACGCGCTGAAACGACAGGCCAAGAGCGAAGGCGATGTCGCGCATCGACCACCCCTCGTGGCGAAGCTGGGCGGCTGCCGAGTGCAGGTTCGTTGTGGCGTCGCGCGAGCTTTGCCGGGCCGTGCGTCGTAAGTCATGGGCTCGGCAGATGGCGGCTCTCGCGTCCTCCGGCATGACTGGCTGGACGGTTACGTCGATCTCTTCGACGGGCACGTCGGTGACGAAAGCGATGGCTTCACGATGGATATCTGCCGCGTTGCCCAGGCGGGTGACTTGCGAGATCGCTCCAGGGTGCTCGACACATTGGATCACCCACCACTTTCCATCTTTGCGGGCAGTGGCCGTGTAGGTCCTCACCGCTTCCACCATCCCTTTCCCAGCGCAGGCTCCAGTTGTTTGTAGAGCGACTCGGCGGCAAGGTCCGTGGTTTCTCTGTGTCGACCAATCGTTGTTCTCACGTCGCCGACCTCCATCCCAGGTGGTTGCTGCGCTGGAATTCCTCGTAGGTCACTCCAGCCTGTTGTGCCGCCCGCCTGATCTTCTTCAGGACTTGGGCCGTCTTCATGAGTGTAAGTCCAAAGGCCTAGACATGGGCTGTCTAGTCACCTTGACTCCGGTGGCCGTGCGTAGGTGGCTGTAGAGGCCCACGGGTGATACCGGGTGAGATTCCCTGCGGGCTGAGCTCGGAGTGCCGTGCAGCGGGCGAGTTCCGGTGCGACGGGCAACGAGCCGAGCCCTTGGCATCTCATTCTGGTGGGGAACTGTCACGAACAAACGCTACGACTTGTGAGGGGTCCTACGTTGGCGCCGTCATCGTGGCTGTGGACGACGGGATCGCGCGGGTCGGGCCTCCAAGCCGGTGCCTGGGGTCAGGCGGCGACGGATTCGTACGACGTGATCGTCGTCGATGAGGCGGCGGTGGTGAACGTGAGACGGTGGTTGTCGGTTGCTTCCAGGCAGGAGAACAGTTCGCCGATGGTGGATCGGGTGCTCAGATCTGCCTGCTGTGTGGTCGGCAGGCCCGGCTCGAGGGACAAGAAGCTGAGGGTGTCGGTGGTCGCCCAGTAGACGGCGACGGTTGCTGGTGCTTCGGGGACCTCGCAGATCACCCGGTTGAGAACGTTCGAGATGGAGTCGGAATCGAGGCAGACAACAATCGGTGACCTCGGGCGGTGTCCAATCAGATCGAACTGTTCCGGGTGAAACCCGATCAGTGTGCCCACAGCCAAGACTGCGGCCGATCGCATGGCCTTCTCATCCATCGCGCCACCTCCGCAGGTTCTCGTCCTGCTCGGCCAACATGAGCTCAAATGCCGAACGGTATTCATCTTGCACCACCTGCCAGCCATTGTCATACGGGATTCTTCTGATGATCCGGTGATCGTAAATGTCCTCGCCGGTCGATCTGACGAATTGGTGTCGGTGGACGGCCCCGTCGCAGCAGTCGATCCGAGCGATCTCATACCTCGTGCCGTCGGCGTCCATGTGGATCTGCTGGATCGCGAAATCCACGATTCGGTGGTTGTAGCGCCGCAGTCGGACGTGGGTCTCGTCACCATGTTGGGAGGTGATCGTCCATTCAGTTTCCTCGCAGATGTGTGCCGGCGGGGGAACGTAGACCGGGTCCGGCGGTGGTTCGTGGCTCCTGTCCACAACCTTGCGTCTCCGGCCTCGGTTCCCTTCCCCCATCACAAGACCCTATGCCGCCGGTAGGGGCAGCACCGGTCGTCCACAGGCTCTGTTTCGCCGTGCTCCGGCGAGTGCGCCAACGATGGTCGGACTTCTGTGGTGCCACCCTCCGGCTGAATCGGCGGCTCCTGAATCGGCGAAGGAGTGCTCAGTTGTCAGGTGTGCACCGGCTGGGACAGTCGTTGGGTGGAGTTCGGCGCCGGGCTGGGCTCGGTTGCGAGCAGCTTCTGGATGCGCTGACCGGTGTTGAGCGACGCTCTGCTTGACCGCGCCGGGGCTCGTTGGCTTCGTTGGGGTGATCACGGTCGCGGCTGTGGGTGACGAGACAAGTCGGGCCGAACTTCGCCGCCGCGGTCGCCGGAGATCACGACCGGGTCCCGGTCAGCGGCGCAGTCGGGGGACGGTTCGTGCCGCGGGTACGGCGTCGCCGGGCGACTCGGTGAGCAGTTGGTCGATGAGCGCGTCGGCCCACCCGACAAGACCGGGAACATCGATACCGCGGGGAGGGTCACCGTGATGGCTGGCGATGTTGTCCCGTCCACGTTGGAGCACCGTGACGGCGCCCGCCCGGTTGCCGCGAAGGGCATGCGTGAGCCCCACAGCGAGTTGGGCCAGGCCCTGCCACAACGTCCGATCGTTGTCCGGTGCGGCCTTCCAGCACTGCTCGAGTACTTCGTGCGCGTGGAAAGGCAGGCCGTCATCGAGCAGGTGTTGCGCCACGGTGAGGGCCTCGTCGAGCGTCAAGTCGGAGTCGATGTGCGGGCTGACGCCCTCGGCGCCGCGGGGCAACGGGCGCCCGAGGGCGTCCCGCGCTCGGGCATTGCTGGGCCGCCCTGTCGCGTCCCGGTCCCGGTCCGGGGGTGTGCTGGGCCGCCCGGTGGCATCCCGGTCCCGGTCCCGGTCGGGCAGTTGGTCATCGGCGGTGCTCACGGGTCCACGGTAGGACTCGGAGGTCGCCCGAGGCCAGCAAGGTGAAGCCCCTCGCCCTGGCCGTTCTGCCCGACCGCCCGGCGAGCGAGCCCGATTCGCCTAGAAGTCTGTCCGCCGTGTGGGTTTGGGGTTCGGGATCGGCCAGGTTGAAGATCCCGTGTGAATGGGCTGTCGTATGCGGCAGCCCAGTCACACGGGATCATGGTGCTTCACGATGGTGCGGTGGTGCCGGCGGGTTCCGGCGTCGTTACGCCTCGGGGTCGGCCGCGGCCAGCACCTCGGCCAGTGGCACGCTGGGGTCGGCGAGCAGGGCCCGGTCTACCGGCCGTCCGGAGCGGACCAAGGCGCCGACGTCCGTCGTGACGTCCCAGACGTTCACGTTCATGCCCGCGAGCACCAGGCCATCCTTGAGCCAGAAGGTGACGTACTCCAGTGCGCTGGAGTCACCGCGGAACACCACGTCGTCGTACCCGCCCGGCGTGACGTAGCCGGTGTACTCCATGCCCAGTTCGTACTGGTCGCTGTAGAAGTACGGCAGCCGTTCGTATACCGCGTCCATTCCGAGCATCGACTTGACCGCAACGGCTGGCTGGTTCAGGGCGTTGGCCCAGTGCTCAACCCGGATGTGTTTGCCGAGCAGCGGGTGGAACGCGTTGGCGGCGTCACCGGCGGCGTAGATGTCGTGGTTGGACGAACGCAAGTCCGCCTCGACGCGTATGCCGTTGTCGGTGATCAGTCCGGCCGCGCGGGCCAGGTCGATGTTGGGTTCGACGCCGACACCGACAACCACCAGATCGCCGCTGACAACCTCACCGTCGCCCAGTCGGACGCCGGTGGCGCGGTTCGGGTCGGCGCCGGTAATCTCGGTGATGTGGGTTCCCAAGCGCAGGTCCACGTCGTGGGCCCGGTGCAAGTCGGCGAACACCGCGGCGTTCTCGCGGCCGAGCACGTTCAGCAGCGGCAGTTCGGCCGACTCCAGAACGGTCACGTCCAGACCCGCCGCCCGCGCGGCTGCGGCGACCTCCAGCCCGATCCAGCCAGCACCCACCAGGACGACCTTCGACGCGGTCTGCCAGGCGGATTT
>JBAXOQ010000268.1:0-6529 GCA_037133175.1 Actinomycetes bacterium | reverse complement strand
CACCTGCACCCCGCCATCAGCGCCGACCTTGGCCCCCAATCTGGCCCGAATCGGTTCCGAATTGGCCTGGAATCGGTCTCGAATTGGCCTGGATCCGGTCCGCACACTTGTCCCCGGAGTCGGTGCCGGTGGTCCGGCGACCGCGATCCGGCGCCGCCGTGGAATCGACGGCCGCGCACCTCGGCCACCGCACCTCGGCCACCGCACCTCGGCCATCGCACGTCAGCCGTCACGCAGGCGTGCTTCGGACGTGCCGGGCGGCTTCGGACGTGCCGCATTCGAGCACCGCGCATGCGCATCCGAGCACCGGACGTGCCGGGCGGCTTCGGACGTGCCGCATTCGAGCACCGGACGTGCACATCCGAGCACCGGACGTGCCGGGCGGCTTCGGACGTGCCGGGCGGCTCCGGACGTGCCGCATTCGAGCACCGGACGTGCCCCATCCGCGCGCGCGAGCCCCCGAAGCCCCGGCGGCGTCGCCCGCCGACGGCCGGAAACCCTTGTGCCGCAACGCTTTTCACGAGTTTCAAAGTATTTCGAAATTTGTGCCCGAAACGTGGAAACGGAACGAAAGCACCGCCGATAAATCCAGCGTCAACGCAATACCCGCAGAAACAACCGCTAGGAGAACACCATGAAAGAGCTCTTGGACCCGAACCGAATCCTGACCCTGCGACAGGCCGCTGCCCTGTGCCTGGTCAGCACGGACACGCTCAAACGCCGCATCGGCGACGGGCGACTACCGAACGCTCACCGGGACCCGTTCAACGGTCACGGCCAGTGGCTGGTGTCCATCGCCGACCTGGTAGCCGACCGACTGCTGGACCCAACCGAGGTTCAGCCGGTCACCGTGCCAGCACAGGACGCCGACGCGTCCGGCGAGCCGGTCACCGACTGGCACGCCGAAGTTGTTGTCCTGCGCGCCGAACTCGCGGTGCGCGCCGAACAAATCGCTTTCCTGCGTTCGCTGGTGTCCTCACGGTTGGCGAGCTGATGGCCGGCCGGCCGTGCCGCGGCACGAAAACCGCAACGTCCACCGGATGGCG
The DNA here is from genome assembly GCA_037133175.1 of Actinomycetes bacterium. Lineage (GTDB taxonomy): Bacteria > Actinomycetota > Actinomycetes > S36-B12 > UBA10799 > ELA509. The sequence continues at coordinate 5,483 of JBAXOQ010000268.1, read as the reverse complement.
CATTGAGGTGCCGCTCGCGCGCGGCTCCGCCCGCCGGATGCGCCGCACATTCGCCGACGAGGCATCCGCCGACGCGTGGCGCAGTGCTGCCCTGTCCGCCCTGGACCTGGGCCTGGGAGTGCCCGAACCGGCCGCCTGGGCGCTGGCCGCCGAACTGGCCGCAGCCACGGCCGCGGCGAACCCCGCCACTGCCACCGGCGGCGCCGACGATGGTGACGGCGGCGGTGACGGCGGTGGTGATGGCGCCGCGCAGGTCGGCGCGGCCATCGGTGAGGCGAGTTTCGCCGACGTCGCCGCGGATTGGGTCGCCGAGACCTACGACGATGCCCAACGCGGCGGCCTGGAACGCAAACAGGGGGTGGAGGCGACCATCGCCAACCACCTGATGCCGTTCATGACCGCCAACGGGTTCCTCACCGGTTCGGACGTGACCCGGGCGGCGTACCGGGGGCTGTTCACGGCAAAGCTGGCACCGGTCGACCCGGACGCGGTGCGCTACGGCGTGCACTCGATGCTCACCGTCGAGGCGGCCATCGCCCTGACCGGAGCATCCAAAAGCACCATCAGACGCCGGTTGCGAGACGGGGAGTTCCCCGGCTCGGTCCTGGGCGCCGACCGTCGGCGCATGATTCCGCACGCCGACCTGGTAGCCGCCGGGCTGACCGGCCCGCCGCTGCGCACCGGCCCGCGCGCGTCGACCGGTTACGCCCAGGATGTTGTGGGCGATATGCGCCGGGTCCTGGACGGAATTCTGCACCACGGTGTGCAGACCGCCGGCTGGACACTGACGTTCAAACCCAAACACGTCCCCAAAGCGATACGCGATATCGAGCCCCCGGACCGGGCCCAGGTCAGGATGGGCGAGGCAGCGGTCATGGCCGAGCATCTGCACGCGGTGCATCAACTCGTGCTGTGGCTCATCCGGATTCTCGGGCTGCGCATCTCCGAGGCGTACGGCATCGAAGTCGGGGACGTCATCGCCGACGGGGAGCGCGGCCTGGTGCGCATCTACCGTCAGGGCGGACGCGGGTTCCTCGTGCGCGACACAGCCGGCAAAAAGGAGAAAGCCACCTCCAAAAAGAAGCTGAAAAACCGACGCTCCCGGCGGGTCCTGATTGTGCCTCGCCAAATCATGGCCGTCATCACCATCGTCATCGAGGTGTTCCACACCGACCCGCTCACCGGAGTCGTCGACACCGGTGCCCGGCTCATCCCCGGGTTGCGGGTGGCGAACCGGGGAGGCCAGGGCGGGTTCCGCAGCGCCCTGACCGAGGCGGCCACCGCCACCGCCATCAGCGTCGGAGTGGACAACGACGGGCAGGTGATGTACCCGACACCCAAAGACATGCGTGCCGGCTCGCTGAGCGACCTGGCATGGGAGAACGTGCCCGAGACGGTCCGCAAACGCTGGGGAGGTCACACCCCCGGCCGTGACGTCCACCACCGCCATTACGTGCTGGACGACCCGGCGTTCGCCCACCTGCTGCCGGCGACGGCGGCGCTGGAACGGACAGTGGACGCCGACTGCCCTGACGGGCTCATCGTCGCCACGACCCGTCGGTGCACCACCGGGTCCCAGGGGATGCTGGCCCCGCACGCCGAACGCATCGACGCCGCCCTGGTCGACGCCGGCTGGCTCATCGACCCGACCGGTGAGCACGACGAGACGCTGTGCGACACCGCGGCGGTGGCCGAACTGCTGGGCCTGGCACTCACCACCGCCAGGCGTTGGATGGCCGCCCACCCCGACGCGCAGATGGTCGGGGGGCGGCGCCAGATGAAACTGGAGGTCGTGCTCGCCGAACGGGACGCACTGGCCGCTCGGCGCACGCTGCTGGTCCTGGCCGCCGAACTCAAATGCGACTACCACCAGTTGTACTACTGGGTCGGGAATCACCAACTGGAGGTCGAGCACGTCGGAACCGACGTGCTGCTGACAGCGAAAACCGAAACCCGGCTGCGCGAGCTGCTGGCCTCCCAGCAGGCTTTGGAGAAGCGAGCCGTTCCGGTGGCCACAGCCGCGACGATGCTCGGCTACTCCACGCGCATCATCGACCGGCTCCTCGCCAGCGGCCACCTGAGCCTGGACCCCCAGCGCGGCCCCCGCCTGGCCCGGTACGTCACCAGGAAATCAATCGCCACCATCGCGTGCCAGCAGCACAACCGGCGGGCCGGGTGATGCCGGCGCCGAAGCGCAGCGGCCGTGTCCACATCTGTGGACACGACCGTTGTGTTCGGACGCGAGGACCGGCGCGTCGGCGGGCGTGCGGTCCGACCGGGCCGCGCCGTTCGCAGTCTGCGCACCGGGGCCCCCAAACGAGTCGACAGTCGAACCGGCGGGGCCGCCGATAGTTCTGTCGTCAGGCACGACCACGCACGAACTCACGGACAGGACACGACCATGAACGACTACGACGACTGCAACAACTACGACGAACAGGACGAACCACGCGAATTGCTGGACCCGGCACGGGTCGTGACGCTGGCCGAGGGTGCCCGGCTGTGCGGCTGCAGCATCAACACCCTCAAACGCCGCAACACCGCCGGGCGTCTGCCGAACGCATACCAGGACCTGGCCGACGGTCACCTCCCCTGGCTGGTGCCCATCGCCGACCTGGTCGCCGCAGGCCTGCTGGACCCGGACGAGGTCAAACGCGTCAGCGTGCTCGCCGCGACGACCGAGTCACGCGAGGCCGACATCGTCGCGTTGCGCAACCGCGTCGCCGTGCTCACCGCCGAACTGGCAGCGCGCCAGGACGACATCGCGTTCCTGCGCACCCTGGTCGCCGCCTGCTGGGCGAGCAGCCAACCGACGAACTGAGCGCCAGCGACCAGTGCTGATTGCGCTCGCTGGGATTCTCCAGACCTGCTCGTTGACATTCCCCACTTCGGGCACCTGTTGCGTGGCGCCGCTGTTGTCGACGGGCACCGAGCGCGTGCCGCTGGCCTCCGCACGGGCGATGAAGGACAGGGCCGTTCCGGTGCCCACGCCCGCGGCGATGCTCGGCTGCTCTATGCAAACCACCTACAGGCTCTGGGTCGTCTTGTCAGAGCGAGACTGGTTCAGATGCTTCGCGGTTGCTATGTAGTATCAATAATGATACTATTTCCTGGTGGGCAACATCGACGATTTGGTCGCCAAAATGCGCAACAGCCCCAAATCAATTGCCTTCCGCGACCTGCACGACGTATGCGTTCACTATTTCGGTGATCCCCGGCGAAGCGGTGGATCTCACGAGGTATTCAAGACGCCGTGGCCCGGCGACCCGCGAGTCAACATACAGAACGATCACGGTAAAGCGAAGGCCTACCAGGTCAGGCAGGTACTCAAAGCGATTGACGCGATGACGGCCCAGACAGCAAAGGATCAAGGAGACGACGATGACTGATACCCCGCACTATGCATATCGACTGTTGTGGTCGTTGGATGACGATGAGTACGTCGGGTTGTGCGCCGAGTTCCCGTCGCTGTCCTGGCTGGCACCGACCGAGCAAGAGGCGTTGGCCGGCATAACTGAACTCGTCGCCAGCACCGTAGCTGATCTGTACGAATCCGGTGAGCCGGTCCCCGAGCCATTAGCCGAACGCGACTACTCCGGTCGGCTCCTCCTGCGCATCCCCCCAGAAATGCATCGCAATCTGACCCTGGCAGCAGCGGAGCAGGGGATCAGTCTCAACAGGCTGATCAGCGCCAGACTGGTATCAGACCAGTCCGGCTCCAAAGCCAGCTAGCCCGCGAACGGCGTCAGTGGGGGTGCGATCTGTCGTCGGAAGATGGAGGTGCGCTCATGCGCGCGCTCCGGTAGTCGCTCGCGCACCGTACAGTGCATCGATTTCGGAGAACTCGTCTGTTGCGCACAGGTTGCCATCCGCTATCGCGGAACGCATCGACGCAGTTGATTCGGCCGAAACCCGGGTGGGCTGCCTCACGTCGCTGCTTGCGCAAACAACTGCTCCCAGGTAATCGGGACAATCGGAACAGGGTCGGACACCTCGCCCGGCTTATGCCTATCGGCTGTCGATGACTCAACGCATTGTGCTGGCATCCCTCGGATGCCGGTGGCCGGTCGTGTCCACATCTGTGGACACGACGATCGTGCCCGGACGCGTGGACCAGCGCGTCGGCGGGCGTGCAGTCCTGTCATGGCGCCACGCACGCACGGTGTCGCTCCCCGCCTGCCCGCAACTCGTGTGCGCCGCTACACCGCCACATCACGGGCAGGTCTGCCATGATCACCAGGTGCCCCGGAAGACTGTCGCCATAGAAATCATCGTGACCTGGGAATTCGACGACAATACCGTCCCCATGGTCATTGTCATCACCTCAATTCCGACTGTTCGCATCAGTCGCCAGAACCTGTTCGACCCAGCACCCGAAGGTGAAACGGACCGGGAGTCGCGGCAGCGCAAGCGCCGCGAAGATCGGTTCCGGATCGATGACCGAGAGGTGGTGTTGCCTCCGGGTCAGGCGCGGGCGCTCGGAGACCTCGTTGGCCATATCAATGCGAAACAGAACCCTGACGACTGGGAATGCGAGGACGGCGACAAGGGCACGCTGTGGGACTGCGGCATAGAGGTTACCGACTACGACGAGAACACCGAAATCCACGCATGCTTCGGAGAAGACCCGCACACCCACGATCACCACGAAGGGTTGTGGAGTGACGACTGGGTAGGCCCCTGGGATGTGGAATGGTCAGGCGTGCCCAACGAAGTCGCCGACATGTTGGGCAGCGCCGCCGCCTACGCCGACGTGCTCGCCGGCACACCCGATGACCAACTCGACGCGGTCGCGGACGGCATCGCCGCAATGCTCGGCATGAGCGTCCCCGCCGGGAGCGTACGAATCAGGCGCCTGTGAGTCACGCGACCGACTCCTCGTGGACGATGAACGGTTCGGGTGCTTCGCCGAGGTCGGGTGCGAGGAAGGTCATGGCAGTGCTGGCTTGGACCGTCGGGTCGTTCGATGGCCCTGACGTTGGCGGGTATCAGCGGCAGAATGGTTCGCGTGACGCGCATCGGATTGGCCCTCGGCGGCGGCGGGTTGACCGGTGGCGCGTTCCACGCGGGGGTCCTGAGTGCGCTGGCCGCGGCGGCCGGGTGGGACGCGCTCACGTCGAGCATCGTCCTGGGCACGTCAGCCGGGGCGATTACGGCAGCAGGTCTGCGCGCTGGCATGCCCCCGGCCGACATGTTGCGGCGGCATTTGAAGGAGCCGCTGTCGCCCGCGGGCCAGGTGCTCCTGAACCGAGTGGGCGCAGATGCCCGCCCACTCCCGGCACCGGGTGATCGAAAGCTGGCCCCCGCGTCCCCTGACCTGCTGCGCTTGATCGCGCGCAACCTGGGGTCTGCGCACCCGGGACGGGTCGCTGCGGGCGCTCTGCCGGAGGGACGGGTATCGACGGCGGGGATCGAGCGCAGTGTTAGCCAGCTGTGCGGCAACGTTTGGCCGACCGCGCCGCTGTGGATCACGGCCCTGCGAT